>CAZVYP010000026.1:0-24932 GCA_964631075.1 uncultured Methanocellales archaeon | reverse complement strand
AAAAAAATTTAAAATCAAAGAAAATAAAAAAGAAAGGAAAGAGAGTGTTTATTTCTTCCAGCTCTTTTCCATCCATCCGGGTATTCTGCCGCTGTCAGTTGGACCTACCATTATTGTCATACCCGTTGCGTCTTCGAGGTCGCCTTTGAGGCGTGCCGCAAGTCCCGGTATCACGAGTGTGTTGTGGTCCACTTTTTCCTTGACTTTGCTGGCGTCAACTGCGTCTTTTACTTTGGATGCTGTAATCTGTCCACCTGCTACTGCTGGCTCTACTCCCAATCCACCTGTGTCGACTACTACTATGTAGCTGTTGATGTTGTTCGAGGATATGTCGCTTTCAACTGTGTAGTATGTTAGTGCGAAGTTAGTTGTGACGAATACCGGTGATTTCCTGTCAGGCGTACCTGTTTCTTTCAGTCCGGGCGGTACCTGAACCGGTGTTCTTGGATCGGTGTAGATGTTCTTCCTCAGATACATTATTGGAATTATGGAGTATGGCTCCAAGCTGTGCAGTATGTGGAGGTCTGCGTATTTTACTGTGAAGATGTTTGCTACCTCTGTTTCTCTGTATGTGCCTTCAAGCAGATTTTTCTCAGTCAGCCAGACTGTCATGGGGATGCACATTGTCGGAAATGCAATGTCTCGCTGGCCTTCCGGTATGCCCGCTCTGCGCAGCTTTATGAAGTTCTCAAAGGTTTGCCTGAGCTGCTTGCCATATGGATAGGTTCCCGGGTCGAGCACGAGGTCGTCGATGCGCATGTTCAGGAATGTCTTGGCAAGCGATGCAAGCATGTCCAGATCTCCCGGTGCTGAGATTGTTACCGGTACATTGTATTTCTTGACCAGCTCTGCAACCTGCTTCCAGTTGTCCTTTGTGGCTGCGTAGATCAGCGGTCTTTTATCCGCTGCTACCTTGAGCCCTGCTTCCAGCACTGCTGGATTGAGGGACATCAGGATCAGCGGGAGGTTTGTCACGCTCATTACTTTTTTCACGCATGCTGCGAACTTCTCCGGGTCGTTCGACGTGGATCTTATGGCGATCATATCAGCCGTTAAGAACGCGCCTACGTAGAATTTCTTGAATCCTGCTATTTTCTTGACTCTTTCCACGAGGGCGTTTTCTTCCATCGTATCCCAGACGTCGTACGCAAGCGGTGGCTGGTTGAAGAAGGTTAATACGTGGCGGTACATCACATCTTCGCCGCCTATCCTCCTCGCTGTTTCTCCTACGCCGATTGTTATCTGCTTGATCTCGGGTGCTAATAATCTCTTCAGCTCTTCATATTTGGATTTGAACTTTGGCTGAAGCAGCGGTTTGCACTCTTCCAGCGGTCTGTCTCTTGCTATCATGAGCGATGCGAATGCCATGCACGTTGGCTGCTTGCAATCTCCACAGTTTGTTGCCGGCAGAAAGCGGTAAACTTCCAGGGGGCTTTTTACCTTCATTGTTAGACCTCCTTGGTTACCCAGGTGCTGATGTCAACTTCGGATTTATCGATTCTGCCGAGCAGAGACTGAGTCAGTTCTTTCAGCGTTGCCACGGCAGCGGGGTGCATCATCATGAATATATCCACGCCTGCCAGCGCAAGTGTCATGCCAGTGCTTATTTCCCAGATCGGACCTCTGTACTCTCTCGGTCCCCAGTCTGAGTCCTGCGAAAGCGGCGACCCAGTCATCCATGATTCTCTCGCTCCCCATGCGTTTGTGGTGCCTGAAGACATCGGGAATGCCAGATCTCCGTCGCCTTTTAATCCTGCGATTCTCATGCGCTCCATATTTGTGAATGCGTAGTCCAGTCCGTATCCAAGTGCTGCGGTTGTTGGATCCATTATTATGTCCTTGCGCTCTATGCCGCACTGCTTCATGAGTTTTCTGTTGAGTTCTTTCTGGGCATTTATGTCCATCTGTGTCCAGGACAGGATCGCATGTCCATGCTTCTTGGCTGCCGCGGCAATTCTTGGGAAGTCCATGTTCAGATTCGCACTTGCCAGGAGGCAGCGCTCGCCCTCTGCCACTTCTGCGGCTTTCTCAAGCACTTCAGGGTCTTTCTTTGGGTTACCTGAGCCGCCGATCACTATTGGAACCTTCACTGCCTGCAGCACTTCTTCTACTGCTTTGACGGCTTCCTTGGCGGGTGTATCTTTAATCAGCGGATCTGTGCTTACAAGGTGTATTGTCACAAGGTCTGCATTGAATTTTCCAACAGCTTTTTTGGCCCACTCTCCGGGGTTGCCCATCACATCTTCGTAGTGCACTTTAACTGCTTTTGCGAATGTCATCGGCATATCGAAGACATCAAGGGTTACATTTGGTCGGTTTACAATCGAATCGTCAAATATGTGATATGGCATGGCTTTGTGTCCGCCCAGCTTGATCACATGGCTCCTTGTACCTCCATCTTTGGATGTTGCTCCAAGCACAACTTCCTGAATCTGCATCGGATATTTCTCCGATTTTACGGCAAACTTTGTTTTAAGGAGCTCAACCGGTATTACCGCCGGGGGAGCTACCGCTGCTGGAGGGGCCGCTACTGGTGCTACAGGAATGCCCAGTGAAGCTGCAACGGCATTCAGCCGGGCCATTGCCTGCATTAATTCAGTGCACATTGCCTGTTTAGCCTCTGGCGAGAGCCCTGCCGTAACTGGAACAACTGAGCTCTCAATTTCCAGCTCAATTTCTCCATCTATATCTACTCCTTTTAATTCTTCGACTTGCAGCTCGCTAATGATTTTCATCAGCGTGGCCATATCCATTTTTGTCATCTAATCCCTCACTTTTTTTTATTTCAGGTGAAAATGCTGAACGTCTTACTGGTTGAACAGCTTTAGCATGTTGGATAAATTTTGAATGGCGCTGGATAGCTCAGCCTTAGTTACCTCTGAAATTTGTGGAGCTATCTGTTGAACAAAGGTGGAGTATTCGATTTCCAACTCTATGTCTCCCTCAATTTCGGCGCCTCTTATTTCTTCTATGTTCAGCTCTTTCATCAGATTCATTAATTCTTCAGCGCTTTTTACGGTCATAGGATCACTCACAGTCCAATTTTTTTAGCTATTTCTTCGACCTGTTCAACGGCTACCGAACTATCGGGAAGATTCAGGAGCGGATGACCCTCCAGATTATATTTAATGAGTGTGTCGTCGAGCGGGATAGCGCCGATCACCTTCAGATCCATCTGCTTTGCATTCTGCTCAATTGTTGATAGCTGATTTCTGTCAACTTTGTTCGCCAAAATGTACATCCTGCTGATTGTTATTTTAACCTCGTCTGCA
The DNA here is from genome assembly GCA_964631075.1 of uncultured Methanocellales archaeon. GTDB lineage: Archaea > Halobacteriota > JAWCLZ01 > JAWCLZ01 > JAWCLZ01 > CAZVYP01. The sequence continues at coordinate 21,660 of CAZVYP010000026.1, read as the reverse complement.
ATTTTTTTGATCCGATGCGCAGTTGTTAAGCCGTGCTTCGAAGTGTCGGTGACAACTATCAGCGCATCGACGCTCTGGATCAGCCTGCGGCTGAAGTGCTCCAGCCCGGCTGCGGTGTCAATGACGATATAGTCGTAGTTTTTGACTATTCTGTCGAGCACGTTTCTCAGCATGTCGTTTGTGTAGCAGTAGCAGTTTGCACCTTCTGGGCGTCCCATTACGAGCAGATCGTATTTGTCTTCTTCACGCAGAACTTCGTGGATCATTCCCTCAAATCTGGATCTTTTGTCTACTTCGGGAGGGAGATCGGATCTGCGTTTTAGGAATTCCTCCTTTACGTCCCCAATAGTCTTGCCATCACTTATGCCAAGGGTTTCGGGGAGGTTGGAGTCCGCGTCTGCGTCTACTGCAAGTATCCTTGCGTTATTTTTTTTTAGCAGGTATCTCAGCAGCAGCGTTGAGAGCGCGGTTTTTCCAGTCCCACCTTTGCCTGTGATGGCAATTATCCTTGTCACTTCTTCTCTTCCCTCTTGACTATCACTTGATCGATGTGTATCTTGGCATTCTGAAATACCAGCCTGATCACGCCACCAGCTGCCGGGGCTGCCGCTGTTACCGTAGCTGCCGGGGCTGCCGCTGGTGCTGCGCCTGGTTTCTTAAGTGTTAACTTCAATGTCTTTTTCTCTTCTGCCATTTTGTTCACCTCAATTTATCCCAATATTCCCTCGTTTTGCAGTACTTCGACTACTTTCATGAACTGGTCCTCGGTAAGGCCCAATTTCTTCTCCACCACTGCAATGTCTATGTCTCCACCGGTTTCTTCGATGTAGGCAATTACTTTCTGCTTGATGTCGTCTGTGACCTCAAATGCCCATCCCTGCGTGATCTCCTTGCCATCAACCTTTCTGGTTACGCCTGCTATCACCGGGTGATTGACCTTCTTCAGGAATGCCTTGAGCTCATCCAGATTCTTGGCTTCTTCCTCTGTGGCGATCTTGCCCTTCATTTCTGCGGGCCAGAACTCCTGGGTCCTCTCCTTCAATCTCTTGGTGACCCAGACGGTGCGATACCAGCCGCCATCTGCCTGTATGAACTTCTTGGATCGCATGTACTCCATGCCCACGCCAAGGAAGCCGATGATTTGCTTGCCACCACCGGTTTGGCCGGCCATTGTTGAGAAGGGTAAGCCATTAACCGCTATTCCGGTATAATCTCTGTCAACCCAGCCGATTCCATCCACCTCAGGGATATAGAAGCCGCATACTTCGAAGCAGCCACAGGAGGTATGCGGGCTCTCGAAGAACGAGTGCAGATTTATCTTGCTGTACTCGCCACCAGAGAGCCTTACCGCGGCTTCATTTACACCGCTGAACTGTCCCGTTACTGCATCGATTGTATCTCCCTTAGGTATTGCCGCATTTGGTCCTTCCGGATCAACTTTTGCTGCTGCTCTCCCGTCGAACCATCCGATTGCGCCGCACAGCGAGTATCTATTTGGCGAAACAACGCAGACGTTGGTAGGGGCGAAGCTCTGGCACAGTGTGCAGCCGTAGAACGTATCTACATCTTCTTCGTTCATTCCTCGGGCTCTGGCGTCCCTCTGCGCCCATGCCGCGTCTGCCATTGGTCTTCGCTTCTCCACTTCATTTCTATCGGTTATGTATATTGCCTCCATTTTTTGAATGAAGGGAAGCTCGCTCTTGAAGAGCATCATTGTTGCCTTTGCGATTTGAGCAAGTGAGGTTAAGCCCTTTTTCACTGCTTCCTTGCTGACTCTGCACCAGATTACATCTCTTGAGTTCAGGTGCATGAATCCCTGAATGTAGTTCATGAAGTCATGGTTTCTTCTTTCGATTATACCCTCGAGGTCTTTTTCTACCTTTTCCCCAGCGACTCTGTAGATCATTGCAATTGGGTAGCCGCCGCCCTCTTTCATGTCCTTGATATCTGGACCAATAATGGTTACCTTGCCGTCTTCGATTTCATCCATCGATGCTGCCTGTACTAATTCGAATCCCTTGTACTCTGCCCCTGCCAGGTCGCAGTACATTTCGCCTTTCCGAATTCTTTCGCCTTCGTACATTGGACTTATGTCAAACGGAAACGTTTCTTCAGCCATTTTTTCATCACTCCTCTTTCCAATTTTCTTTTTCATCACCTAATCATAGCTTGCTTATAAATACATCCAGTGCCTCAATGAACTTCTGTTTTTCGAAGATGTTATCGAGGCTCATCTCAGCATTCACGTGATAGTAGCGATCTATCGAGTATGCCCTCAGATGCGGTGCGAAGTGCTTCAGTGTTGAGAGCATTCGCGATGCGAGATAATAGGATATACCCAGGTAGATCACCATGTCATAGTTGCCCTTTCCATCGAAGCCCTTCCAGTCCGGGTCCCTCAGGAGATTTGTTACCTCGTGAACACCCAGATCGCTTGAAACCGGCGTAAAGCCCTTTTCGATGAAGGTTTTTATCGTATGGGCTGTGGCTGCTACCGGTATGCCCTTGTTGCCGATCTCTATGACTTTGTCAATGACACCATCCTCGAGGATCTCTGCACCAACTACCAAAAGCGGTCTTTTTGCTTTCTTCGCGAGCGCTGCTATGATTTCAGGCTTCGTCACTCTGGCCTGCTTCGGGCCTGCGACGTCTGCCAAATTAAAAGCTTTTGCCATTTCTCTCTCCTCCTCTATGCTGCCTTCTTCTTGAGCAGGCGCTCAAGATTGGTCGGGTTGAACCTTGAGTCAAACTTTCTGACAGGTCCCTCGAGGATCTTCATGCTCTCGTGGTCTATCTTCCAGCCCTGCTTTTCCTCGAGCACTTTCAGCAGCTCCTTTCTGCGTGCCAGCGGCAGGTCAGTCGAAGCTCGCACGAACAGATACCAGTCATCCGGCAACTTGCCCATGTATTTCTCGGTGATATCCAGATAGTGACCCAGTTTGAGCTGTCTGCCTCTATCAGAATCGTTTGGCCTGAAGCACAGCCTTGCGATCTTCACTGTTGCTTCCTGCCAGGACTCAGCGATATAAAGCAGGTGCTCCGGTCCTGGTTCTATTGGCACTTTCGAGCTGTCCTTAATATCGTAGACCCACCACTCCTCGGCCTTGTCCTTTCTGCCGAGGAAGCTCCTTCTATACTTCGCTCCCTGGGGTCCAACTACTACAGGTACTCCAAGGCGGTTGCAGCCAGTCGCTATTGAAGCTGCTTTCTGAGAATACGCTCCCCAGGATACGCCTACTGCACCGAGTCTGTTGAGAGTATAGTCAGCGATTTCCTCGAAGTTGCCTCTTATGGGTCTCATTGCAAAGATATTCGGCACCTTTACCGCTGCTCCAGCTATGTGCGCATTTGCCACGCAGCTGCCTACATTTGTGATAGCTCCACCATCAAAGGTACCGGGGAACCGCTCGTATAAAGTCTTGCCTTCCGCGTCCTTATATCCGCCAAGATCGATTGCGTGGCACCCGGAGACCACTACGATGTATTTTCTGTTCAGGAATTCCTCTGCCATTTTGTAAACTGCCTCTCCGCTGTCCACGTAGTTCGGGCAGCCTACGAATGCAACTATACCTGGAATTGTACCCAGCACGATTGGCGAGCCAACCTTCCGTATCTCAGCATCCTCAATAGCTCCTCTGCCTGATCTTACCAATCCCTTTTCACTTCTCAGAACTTCAATTCCTGCCTTGTGCATGACATCCAGGATTGGAATGTTCTTGGGGCATTCCCACTCGCACTTGCCACAGCTTATGCAGGTTGTTAGAAGTCCGATCAGCTTTGAGTTATCCCCTGCCGCTGCTGCCTTATTCGCTTCACCGATCGGCTGTCCATGTGTGCATACAAGTGTGCAGCTATTGCACTGAGTACACTCCGCAACCCATTTCTGGAATTCTTCATCGCTCAGCAACTTATTCTTCGATGCCCTTACCTTTGCATTCTCAATCGCTACGTTAACCGCAACAGGGCCCACTACCTTTGGATTTGTTATGAGAACCCCTTCTGTTCCTGCCATTAAGTCCTTTATGATATCTTCTGGCTTGTCCTTGGTTCTATTTTTCAGCCCATAGCAGATCTTTTCTGATGCTGCGATTACCTTTATTCCAAGTTTGCTTGCTTCCTTCAAAACATCTGCGCGAACGCATTGCTCGTCAGTAACGATAACGTCCGGAATACCGGTTCTGATTAACCTCAGCTGCTGCGCAAGCGAGCCAGCGTATTTCACCTTTTTATTATACCTTGCGTTGTCGTGTGCTGTGCAGCAGATTCCAGCAAGCTCTACTTTGCCCATTAAGTTATTCGCTTCAAGATAATCTATAACTCCAGTGCTCGGTATGACGTTGTGACCGATAACAAGGATAACCGGCTTTGTGGTATCTATGCAGCCATATCCATACTCAATCAGGGGTGCATTTGGATCTGCCTTCGGGAAGTTCAATGCTGAGATCTGGGCTATATCTGCAACCTCAAGTGCAAGTAAGTCCAGCATTCCGAGATGCAGGGACTTTGACTCGAAGTCCTTGTAGCTGCCTTCCTGTCCTGTGTGGAGCGCTGCCATCACTATTGCATATTCCTCTTCGATATACGCCATTACCTCTTTGAGATCGCCGATCGTCTTGGGCTTAATGCCGCAGATCAATCTTGTCAGAGGTGCCTCTACGTTAACGTTTACACCCAGGTTTAAGGGCGTGTCAGAGCCGAAGGTATTACAAAGATAGTTCACCATGTGCCTCGCGTGACCCGTGTGGCAGGCAGTACCTATGCCAACCGCGGCGAGCACTATTCTGGACTTCTGGGTCATCAAATCCAGACCGCATGCTCCTTCTTTATTGCCAGTCAGGTCGCACGGCCCCATTGTGCACAGATTACAGAAGTCCTGCATCGGTGCGTAGAATGGCTTGTATCTACTTAGCAAAAAGAAATCCCAGTCCCTCAGGTCAAGCACGCTTGGCTTCGGAGTTGGACCCATTGGCTCCCAGGGCTTTTCCTCTTCCTCTATCTTGCCTATGTTTATCTGAACGTTTTGCATTCCTTCGACTTCGTACGTCATTTTATCTTTTGCCTCAATTTTCGCCATAAATCTATTTTCCTCCTCCTTCGCAGAAGTATCTAACTTCACTCAACTATGCTAATGCGCTGTTCGTCACTATTGTTGACACTATTTCAACTCAAGCTAAATCTTTACTCCATAAAGCTCAACAATTGCATTTAAATTTTGCGAAAATGATCTGCCAGAGCGTGGATGGATAAAAAAAATCTAAAAAAGTTAATTATTGATCGTGATTTAACTCTTTCCGCGATAAACTTTTTTCGGCTCAAACACCTTTTGCTCAGCAACCTTCCACCTGCCGTCTTCAAGCCTGCGGAAGTAACAGGAGCGATAACCTTCGTGGCATGCACCCTCAGTCTGCTCTACCTTGAACAGCAGAGAATCGCCATCGCAATCGATTCTCACTTCTTTAATATACTGGAAGTGACCGGAGCTCTCGCCCTTCAGCCACAGTCTTTTGCGGCTTCTGCTGTAGAAATGCATCTTTCCTGTGGAGAGCGACTTCTCCAGTGCTTCTCTATTCATAAAAGCGCACATCAGCACTTCATTGGTTTTCAATTCTTGAACAACCGCAGCGATGAGCCCGTCTTTGAAGTTAATTTCTCCGAGTATGATATCAATATCCATTGCGCATCACGCAATAATTGCTCTGTCATTTCAATATAAAGCAGTATTGTAAAAACTCGATCAAATGTAATTACAAGCAAGATTTTTGCAGGAATTTTTTAGCCATTAGATAGTGTCCTGCAAGCAATACATCGCCTGAAAACATTGCTACCGATCTTAAGAACCTTAAGCTCTACGTAAACGCTATCGCCTCGAACTTTGCACTCCCCTGAGGTTTGCTTCCCCAATAAAAATAATCATCTCCTTAATTGCATTAATACTCTCAATTCCTATTTAGGATCCGGCTCAACATATCCTTTTGTTTGTCAAAAAATGTATGAACAAAGAGCACGTGACTGTTAATTAATTATTAAAATTTTTATGCCATAGAGATACCATCATTATCAAATAATCATTGTATTTTAAAAAAATCAAATGTAATCTTTAGGTATAAACGGTATGCTTAACCGTTCCACATTTGTTCCCGTAAGTTATAAAAGACAGTAAAAACAAAAGGGGTTCAAGGTGGGTTAGATGGTTAGATTAAAAGAATTGATCGACGAATATGACAGGATTTCAAGACATCTTGAGCTTCACAGCGACCTGCTGGCTACCCTGAAGCGTGTCAGAACTCTGGGAGGGGGTCGTGTTGAATCTGAGGGCTTTGAAGGGGTTTTAAACGGGGAGGCAAAAATAATTGCAATATTCGGCGATAGAAAAAGAGATCTTGAACAAAAGATTTTCGAATAGAACGGGCGACCCGCATATTGCAGGACGCCCTACCTCCTTCCCAGCTTCAAGACATATAAGATCGATTGGTAACCAAAATAGTGACATTAATTACTTAGATAGCTTTTGCTTTACCACTGCATGGCTTTATATCGATTTAACGCTGAATTCAGAGAAATGTCAATAAAAATAGATGGCAGAGAAGTCGAAGTCATAGATGTGCATGTCCACTCTCCACGAGTAACAGTGCCTGGCAGGACTCGAGAAGCCGTTATTGATGATTTTATTAAAACGATGAATACTGGCGGAGTTGACAGAGCAGTACTATTAGCGATAGAAACTGACAGCGAAGATATAGCTGAGCACCTGCTTGATGAAAACCTCGACATCGAAGAAACCGCGAGGTACTTCTGGTACTTCTGGCGGGAAGTCGCGCTGAAAAGCAGGCACACAAAGCCATACCTCAGAGACCTCGGGAGACAGATTCTGGAAGTAGTCAAAACGCCGGATGAAGAGGTAAAGCTATTCACAGATCGCCATCCAGATAGATTCACCGGATTTGGATCCGTTGACCCCAAAAAAAAATTGGAATACATAGGTGAAAAGCTGGAGAAAATCAAGAGATATGGATTTAAAGGGATCAAGCTGCTGCCAACCCTTCAGTTCTTCAACCCGGGGGATAGCAAGCTTGAGCCCATCTATGAGTTCGCCGAGAAAAACAGTCTCACCATATTAATGCACATGGGCTGCAATTTTGGCCCATGGAACCTGCCATCACTCGCAGCAGACGCAAGACCGATGTATCTGAAGAAAGTAGCAGAAGAATACCCTGATCTCAAACTTATCTGCGCGCACCTAGGCGGTCATGCTCCTTTTCTCCCCGGCAGATGGCTGGATGAGGCAATAGAGTTGGCAAGCAACAGTGATAATATATATCTGGATATCTCAGCAATATACGTGGAAGAGCTGATCCAGAAGGCAATCGCTGAGATCGGAGCTGACAAATTGCTCTTCGGCAGCGACTACCCAGCCATTACTGGATTCTGCGACCACCACACAGGCTTGAAGAACTGCGTGAGATGGTTTGCCTCTCTTGAAATACCTTTCACAGCGAAGCAAAAGATTTTTGGAGAAAACGCGAGGAAGCTACTTGAGCTGGTGTAGCAGATGGAACTTAAAAGCCTCTTCAAACCAGAGCGAACCGCAGTAATTGGCGTATCCCTGAATAATCCTCTCCACCCCGCGAATGTGATATACAGCAAAAATTTCAAGGAATACACCACCGAGGTCCACGCAGTTAATCCAGCCGCAGACCGAAATGCTGCGAGCTTCAACGGCATAACTGCACGGATTTATCGACAGATCGGGGATATCACCGGTGATATCGACCTCGCAGTTATCGCGGTTAAAGCCGGGCGAGTGCCTTCGATTTTGAAGGAATGCGGGGAGCATGGAGTCAAGGGTGCAGTGGTAATCTCAGGCGGATTCGCAGAGATAGGTAACAGAGAGCTGCAGCAGCAGCTCGTGGAAGTTGCGAATAAATACGACCTGCCTTTCATAGGTCCCAACTGCCTGGGCATATATTCCCCGCCTTATATAGACACTATTTTCCTCTCAAACGCGAGAATCGTCAAGCCCGAGCGCGGTAACATCGCATTCATAAGCCAGAGCGGGGGCTTCATGGTCGATCAGGGCATGGGCAAGCTCGCCGGAGAAGAAATAGGAGTTTCAGGCTGCGTAAGCCTGGGAAACAAAGCCTTTGTGGATGAAGCAAATCTCATCGAGTACTTCGAAAGCGATGAGAGCACCAGCGCGATGATATTCCACATAGAAGGCTTCAGCCCGGGGAGAGGGAGAAAGTTTGTCGAGCAGGCTGAGAAATCCCGGAAGCCCGTGGTCGTTTTCAAAGCAGGCAGATCGGAAATAGCCAGAAAAGCAGTCTCATCGCACACAGCCTCGCTCTCCGGAAACTACGTGGTTACCTCCAGCATTTTCAAGCAGTATGGAGTCATCGAAGCCAGGGACGAGTTCGACATTATCGCGCTTGCCAAGGTATTCTCTCACAACCTGAAGAGCATAGCAAGAGGAGACATTGCAATCCTTACTGTCAGCGGTGGACATGGAGTAATCGCAGTTGACTTCTGCCAGGAATACGATTTGAATCTGGTCCAGCTAAGCGAAGCAGAAAAGCAAATCCTCAGAGAAAAGCTCAATCCAGCGATACGACCTATTGCTTCTCTCGAAAATCCCATCGATCTCACCGGCAGCTCAAGCGACACAGACTACGAAACCGCGCTCAATTTTCTCCTTGAGAAAAAGGAAGTCGAAGCAGTATTGCTCTTAATGCTGCCATACCAGGAATCAATCTCCTTCGAAATCGGCTCAAAACTCGCAAAAGTTGCGAAACGTTACGACAAACCAGTTATCGTCTACGTCCCATGGAATCGCAGGTACCTGCACCTCGTCAACGACTTCGAAAAAGCCGGCATACCGGTCGGACATACGGTTGAGGAAGCTGTGAAGATGATGCGCGGGTTGAAACGCAGGAACAAGAAATAGATAGAAAAAATATCAGAATTCTTCAGCTTCTTCCGGCACGTAGAACTTGGACATCATAACTATGTCGTGCACGGCTCCGTCGTCTGTGATGAAGTGCTCTCTCAAGGTTGCTTCTCTCTCGAAGCCCAGGATTTCGAAGAATCTCATTGCTCTGTAATCGCCTGAAACCAGCTCTGTGTAGATCTTGCTGATCCCGAGCTCTGTCTCTGCGACTTCTTCAGCAAATTTCATCAGCTCTTTGCCGAGTCCCTTGCCTCTGTAATCCCTGTGCACCGTTACGCTTACTCTCCCGACGTGCTTGCATCTGTACGGGCACAGGTCGATCGAGGCATCGCCGATTATCAAGCCCTCTTTCTCAGCGATAATCGGAAGAGTCCTGCTGTAATCAAGTCCATCTATCCAGCTCTTGATGAGCTTCTCATCCTTGACATTGTGCTTTAAAAACCTCGTATCATCTTTTGAGACGTAGCCAAAAAACGTAATTAAGGCTGCTTCGTCATCCTTCGTAAGCTCTCTCAGCGTAACCTTTGTCCCGTCTTTGAGAGTAACCCCTTTTCTGTAGTGATACTTCGCCATTTTCTCACCTCCCCCAGAATTTAAAAAATACTACAATATGATATACGATGTTTGATTACTTATTTTTATGCGTCTTCTTCGGGATTTATCACAGTATTTCGTTACATAAAAAATTGAGAAGCAGCTACTTCTTTGCTGCTTGATTAAATAAAGATAAAGATAATCAATCTCCCCTCAGCTTCCCCGCAATATCCCCCGGGATAGCGATCGGCTTCCATTTATCGTCGATTGCCACGCAGGTGATGGTGCCGCTTCCTAGGAACTGCTTCGTTTCCTTATTGTATACCTTGAATTCAAAGATCGCTGCTTTTTCCCTCAATTCCTTTATCGAAGTATGCACCTCAAGCAGATCGTCGTATCTCGCCGGCGCTTTATACTGACCCGAGCACTCGACCACGGGGAAGCCTATTCTGCGCTCCCTGTGGCGGAATAGCTCCTCGGGTTTAATCCCGCAGGACCTTAAGTACTCGTCTAAAGCTGATTTGAAATAGCGCAGATAGCTGACGAAGTAAACGATGCCAAAGGGATCGGTGTCTCCAAATCTGACTCTGACCTCGGTGATATTTGTCTTCATATCAAAACTCCAGATAGGTATGCCTGTAAACATCAACGGTGTCCTCTGCGATGGTGTTCCAGTCGTAGAGACGCTCCACATCGTTCTTACCCTGCTCCCCCATCCACTTGAGATAATTGGGATTGTTAATTACGTGGTTTATGCACCAGGCAATTGACTCGGGGGACATATATGCCTTGACTCCGTTTCTGAAGTTATCGATCAAGCCCACTGCTTCCGTGCAGACAACTGGTTTTGCAGCATCCCATGCTTCAAGCACAACTATGCCAAAGGGTTCATTTCGACTGGGCACAACAAGCATGTCGCAGGCATTTAACAGCTCAACCGCATCCTCATCACTTATATAGCCAGTGAATCTGCAGGCATGCTGCACACCGAGTTCCCCGGCTCGCTGCTCGCAATAAGGCCTCAAATCGCCCTCCCCGGCGAAAACAAACTTTGCATCCCACCTGTGTCGAAGCACATGCGGCATCGCTTCCACCAGCAGATCGGGTCCTTTTTGATGGCGCATTCTGCCGATAAACAGAATAAGCGGAGCAAGATAGTGAATCCCGTATCTCTCCTTCACCTTTCCGCCATCAAGATTCCTCCTGACTCTCCCCGGTATAATGCCATTTGGAATTATATTCAGCTTGTAATCCGGAATTTGAAAGAGAAACTGGACTTCATTTCTGAGGTTGGGAGAAGTAACGATAACCTGCGAAGACTCATAGCCACCAAGCCACTCCCTGTGCGCAATTTCTCTCGACTCCCACCAGGTACCAAAGGTATTGCCATTCCGTCCCCACTCAGTGCTGTGATAGGTCATCACAAAGGGATGCCGCCTGTAGTGTTTGAGATGGCTCATACACGTTACCGGATGCCAGTCATGGCAGTGCAATACATCAAAACGCCTCTCCTTATCCAGCATCTCGAAGCGATGGATCATAGCATTGCACATCCGATCCATCTGCACCACAATGCCACCGCTCTGATCGTGCTCCACCCTCTGATAGTGAACGCCATTCACAGCCTCATACTTGCCCCTGAAGCCAATCCTTGTGAAGATATGTACCTCGTGCCCCTTCTGCGTAAGAACTTCGGATAGCTCGGTAACATGGGGCGAGATACCACCCACTTTAACGGAGTGCTGGCTCTCCCATGTGAACATCCCGATCTTCAGAGTTTCCAAAAACTCCAGCCTCACTTTCGAAGTTTCCTTGCCATCTCCTCAAGTTCGTTAGCAAGGCGCTCCCTTACTTCCCTGCTCTTCTTATCCAGACGATCTCTCCGCGTCTGCTCGATGCTGCTCGCAAGTTCATCGGCAATGCTATAAGTAAACGCAGCGAGCGAAATCGCACCCTCCTTGAACTTCTCCATGCTCTCCTCAAAAGACTCATCTCTGGGTCTTTTGCCCTTCTCCGCAACCTGAGCCTTCAAATCAGCAACCTCTTTCTCCAGCTCCTTAAGCCTCTTATCTATGTACTTCCTCAAATCCTTGTCATCAGTCTCATCTTTTTCAGACATAGCAGAAGAAAATAGAAGCTCAATTGATTTATCTCTTTGCATGCTCGGGCTTAATCTCCAACTGCGCATTCCTGTCGAACAAATAGCGACTTGCTGCCCAGCAAATCCTCCATTCTTTTTTTCAATAAAGGTACAACAGAAATCTATAGATACCTAAAACTCCTTATATACTCGCCTTGGTGTGTAATCCTTGAAGACGTCGCCGAGATGTGCTCCGTGTTTGCTAACCAGAGTATTTTATGAGGCTGAGCTGTCGACGAAGGATGTGGCTCTTCAGCGGGAGGCTGTTAAAGCAGCTTTGAAGCTGTTGAGCGAAGGCTTGAATGAGCACTCTGTGGCTGTGAAGCTTTCCACTGCGGTGCATAAAGCGGCTTACGAAGCTCTTGGTGATCCGGATCCTTATCGTGAGAAGAAGCGTGTGAGCAATGAGGTTGCGAAGCAGAATGTGCCGCTGGCGAGGAAGCTGATTGAGGCTACGAGGGATAAAAAGGAAGCTTTTAGAAGAGCGGTTTTGATTTCAATCATAGGTAACTCTTTTGACTTCGGTATTCAGGGACTGGTTGTCGAAGACGCGAATTTTGAGAACTATCTGCAAGGTGCCTTCAGGCAGGGATTAGGAGTTGACGATACTCCGCGTATGACCGAATTGCTGGACAGAGTTGTCTACCTTGCGGATAACTGTGGTGAGATATATTTCGATGAACTGGTTGTTGAGCAGATTAAGCGATTAAATCCGAAGAGCAAGATTACCTTTGTAGTCAGGGGAGCGCCGATTCTCACGGACGCTACGATTGAAGATGCAAGAGAAGTTGGTATTGATAAGAAGGTTGATGAAGTGCTTACAACCGGCACTGCGGCTGTTGGTATTGACAATGACACTATTCCGCCCGAGCTTTTAAATGCCATGCGAAATGCTACTCTTATCATCGCCAAGGGAATGGCCAACTATGAGTCCATGTCCGAGTATGACTTCAAGCCCATTGCTTACCTTTTAAGAACCAAGTGTATTCCGATTTCTGAGTCGCTCGGCGTTGGCAAGGGTTTGAACATCGCAAAGCTGATTGAGTGAGCGATATGTTCATTTCGAGCACCCGGGAGCCATCGCAGCAGACGCGCATTTTATGCAAGCAGCTTGCGAGACTGTTTAATGCTGAGTATGTGAACCGCGGCAAGGCAAACACAAGAGCAGTTTTCGCCAGGGCGCTTGAAAAAGGCCATAAAGTAATCCTCTTGATAGGCAGCTTCCATGGTAGTCCTGGCAGCATGGCTTTTTATGATGACGAGGGTAAATGTCTGCTCTCGATGCATGTTGCAATAAGCAGGAGCGCAGAGGGACGCTTTTTTCCAAAAGGCTTCATCCTGGTCGGTGATAGCAAGCTTGCAAAGCGCTTCAGCGAGATACTAGGAGTAGAATTAAGTGGAATCGAAGAGGGCAGAAGAATGCTTGTCGTTGAAGAAAACGAGCTTACCTTTTATGAAGGGGAGATTGAAGATCAAAAGATTTTGCTGAAGCTAAAAATCCTGAGCAAGAAATTCGAGGGGGAGAATATCCTTGGAATATAGAGCAGAATGTGAATTCGATCTGGGTGATGAAAGCGAAATAATAATTAAATCGCTTTTACCCGAAGTCGAAGAAGCACCATCCGAAAAAACAGAGGTATCGATTTCATTGAGTAACAGTAAGATCATGCTCAGCATATCTGCTGGCGATATTACCTCACTGAGAGCAGCTCTGAATACCTGGCTCCGCTTGATGAGAGTCGCCAGTGATATGGCAAAGCTTAAACATCTGTAAGTTTTAGAGGTGATACTATGGAAAAACTACCCCCGCAGGTTCAGCATCAAATTGCACAGCTACAGCAGATTCAGCAGCAGGTTCAGGCAATTGTTAATCAGAAGACACAGATTGAGCTGACACTCCGCGAGACCGAGCGCGCTCTCGAGGAGCTTGAGAAGGCGAGTGATGATGCAGTGATCTATCGAAGCATCGGCGAGCTGCTTGTTAAAACTGATAAGAACACCGTGAAGAGCGATCTCTCGGAGAAGAAGGAAACTTATTCTCTCAGATTGAAAACCCTGGAAAAGCAGGAAGAACGGATTCAGGCGAGGTTCAAGCAGCTTCAGGAGCAGATCAAGCAGTCAATGGGATCTCCAAAAGCAGGCTGAAGATGGATCCGGAAGCTATAACTCAAGCGGTGTATAAAGCTGTTGAGAGCTGCATTCTGCGCAGGGCAAAATCCCGGGACATAATCGATCTTGACATCATGGTGTGCTTTCAAGCAGAAACCAGAACCATAGATATAGAAGTATTTCTGGATGTTGAGAATTGGGTTGACGCTGACAGGATAGTTGAGGAGGCAATCTCGGATGGTATGCAGCTTGCGGATAAGCTGATGGGTAAGCATGAGTGAAGTTGATTTTTTTAACAAGCTTAAGGGCTATCGCAACATCCTTTTTCTCTGCCATAGAAATGCCGACTGCGATTCAATCGGCAGTGCCTATGCACTTGCATCTGTTTTCAACGGCACCATAGGCGCAATCGAGTCCACCAACCGCGTTGCACAGACCCTGCTCGACGCGCTGGAGGCAAAAGTGGAGCTAAACCCTGAGCCCGCGAGGTTTGAGTTCACAGTTGTAGTTGATACCGCAACAAGGGATATGCTTGGAGCAGCATTACCGGGTAAATACGCGGTGGTAGATCACCACGAGTTCTCAGAGCTAACCGGCAATGCGGAGTTTTATCTGCAGAAGCATGTTGATGCTACTGCCGAGCTGGTCTACGATCTACTCAAGCACAACAATGTGCATATAAGCAGAAAAATTGCCCTAGCACTCATAACAGGCATAGTAACCGACACAGGACACTTCAAACACGCAAAACCAGAGAGCTTTCGAAAAGTCGCTGAGATTCTGGAGCAAAGTGGACTGAGGTTTGGAGAGGTGCTTGACGTACTTGCAAATTTGCCCTCTGATATAAGTGCTAGAATAGCGGTGCTGAAAGCCGCTGGAAGGATGTCTGTAACGCGGTTGAATGATTATCTAATTGTAACATCCGAGGTCTCAGCATACAGAGATGCAGCGGCATCTGCACTCGTGGTAATCGGCGCCGATATAGCCTTTGTGAGCAGCGAAGAAGACGGAGAGACAAGAATTTCCTCACGCGCAAAAAGAGAAGCCGTGGAGAGAGGAATGAACCTCGCATTGATCGCTAAAACAGTGAGCGAAAAATACGGAGGAAGCAGCGGGGGACATGAAGGCGCAGCAGGACTATCGGTGAAGGCAAAGCTTGAAGATGTAACCAGGGAATGCGTCGCGGAGGCGAAGAGGGCTCTTGCAGAACTCGAAAAGAAAAAGACTAATAGCTGAGGAAGAAGTTAAATACTACTTCGCAATCTTTATTCAACCAAGGTCAATATACACCTGTAATAAAAAATGACTAACCGGTTTTAAGAGGAAGAACAATGGGCTATGTCTACGAGACCAAGGGAGGCAACGTCAGAATCATGATCTGGGGGAGAGCAGTAGGCGTAATAGACGTCAAAAAAGAGACCACTCACAGAGCATTCCTGAATTCAATCATGATCATACAGAACTTCAGAGACAACATCTCCCACGTCATAGTCTCACCCATGATCGAGCTCCACTACAGCGACAAAGCAATCACATACTCACCCGAGAGAAGTGTCCGAACCGTCAACATAGACATAGAAGGTGTCAATATCCAGAACATCATCAACGAGCTCAAAGAGCGAAATATGTTCGCAATTGCGGATCAGGTTACGAACGAGACACCGATAATAGACCTGACAAGATAGCGTCAATCATCGATTCTATCCCACAGATCAATTTCTTTTTTAATATCTTCAGTGAGATACTCTTCTCTGAACAAAAGCTCCTTTGCTCTGGTCATACCAGCAAGGCAGATATAATCACTTATATAAGGTTTCAACTGCTTGATCCTGGCAAAAATTTCATCATCCCTGAGATCTGGATAATGTTCCATAAGATAAACAATTGTTGAAGTGCACTCCTAAGGATTTGATTCTTAATTACGTCGCAGCATGCCTTAATTTTTGCTAAAATTTCACACTCTTCCTGAGTTAAGTTATAAATACCACGGAATCTCTGTTGAGAAAAAATAGGTTGAGCCCCGTAATGGAATTACGAGGCTATGCTTGAAGTGCCTGGATGCGAGTTATTAAGCGCAGTTGAATTTTATATGCCCTGAAGTGTCCAAGTATTATGGTCTTGCTTTGAGATATACTGCCTTCTTTACCCTTTTCTTTTCGATGGTCCCTGTTTTTGGGTCTAAAATATAACGTTCTTCTTCATCTTGCTTTGTTTCGACTTTGGCTTCTTTCACAATCGATTCCATCTTCCATCCCCAGTGTTTTATATTGATTCATAGTTTGATTAAGATTTCGGTGAACTTCGGCGGGCTATCCCTGCTTACACCAGTGTTATGGCACATCCACGAGGTAGAGTCATGCGATTTAAGATGATTTTTGTGTATATTCGATCAGCTTGTTATGCTGCTATGTGCGTAATCGCTATTTTTATGTACTTTGGGAGCGAAAAATTTAAATTAACTATAAAAAATTTCAAGAAGGTTATCAAAAAATTATGACTGAACATTTTATTTATCGATTTAACGAGATAGAGGTTTTTTATGCCGATTGTGCTGTTTCGAAATGATAGCGGGATAAGCCCGAAAGAGCTTAGAGCTCTTGGGGATCAGATCGAAAAGAGCCTCGGGTTAAAACCGGGCGTAGTTGAGATCCCGCTTAACTCCACGTATTTTGAGAGCGGGGTTCCCGGTGCAAGGATCTTTGACGAGTTCCAGAAGTTTCTCGCTCAGATTGGAATGGGTGAGACCAGGATACTGGGTGTGTTGCTTGTCTCAAGCAAAGAGCCGATTCCGATCGACTTCGTGGAGTTCACCGATGATAAGCGTGTGATACTCGTGGCTGTGAGGATGGAAGACAGCCCGGTTACGGCTGTTAAAGCACTTCATCTCCTCGGTCATGCTTTAACTCTGAAGAAGGACTATGATTACTACCTGGAGCATGGCTTTGCTCACTGCAGGGATGAGAAATGCGTTATGTCGCCTGCAATCGGACATACGGGTGCTATTACACCCGAAGGAATTAACTTCTGCATCGACAACTTGAAAGAAATAAGAGAGGGAGCGAAGTTTTTAAAGCTTGATACTGCGGAAGAGATCAAACCAGTCGCTCCGACTGCTGGAGCACCACCTGGTGAGCTTGAGGCAGCGCCCGAGGCAATAGAGTTCGAAAGAGCAGGTAAACCGGGTTTCTCGCTACGGAAGCTCATCACCAGAACAAAGTACCGGTTGAAGCACGTTCGACTTCGATCGGTTAAAAAAAGGCCTCCTCTGGAGCAGATGAGGGACGCGGAAGCCGGTGCACCTCCTGCAACCGGAAAAGGAGCGCCGTCAAAGACCGGGAAAGTGCAGGCGGATGAGCTTGTGGATAAAAGCGGGTTGAGTGGAGATGCTCTCTACCCGGTGGATTTTGATCAGGCTCACTCGACTAAGTATGTCGCGGATATGCTGGATTACTATGCCCAGCAGACCAAGAGAAGGCAGAAGAAAGAATGAAAAGGAGAATTTTGAGCTGCACATGGAACCGATAATAGAGATTCGCTCGGTGTCAAAAAACTATGGAGATTTCAAAGCTCTGGATAATGTGTCCCTCGGCATTGAGAAGGGTGCGGTTTTTGGCTTGCTCGGACCAAACGGAGCGGGTAAATCGACGTTGATTAAGGTGCTCTCCTGCCAGTCAATGCCATCTGCGGGCAATGCGTATATATCCGGTCTTGATGTGGTGTCGGATAAGAGAGAAGTGCTTTCAATTATCGGAGTGGTTCCGCAGGAAAACAGTTTCTATGATGATCTTACTGTGAATGAAAACCTCCTGTATTTCGGCTCTTTATACGGCTTGCCCTTAATTGAAATCAAGAAGAGAAGCCGTAAAATACTGGATATGCTGCAGCTCTCTCAGAAGAGCAACAGCAGGGCAAATACACTGTCAGGGGGCATGAAGACCAGGCTGAATATTGCCTGCGCACTGGTGCATAGACCCGAGGTGCTGATCCTTGACGAGCCCAGTGTGGGTCTTGACCCGGTGTCCAGAAAAGCCCTGTGGAACACCATTCGTGAGCTGAACCGCGAAGGTACCACGATTCTTATCACGACACATTATATGGATGAGGCGGATTTGCTCTGCGACAGGATACTGATAATGAACAAAGGCAAAATCATTATCGAAGGCAAACCCGATGAGCTGAAAAACATAGCAGGCAAGCGTGTTATTCATATAACAAGCACACCTGGCGACTATCAGATAATAAAAAGCAGGCTTGAATCGCTTGGACAGATTAAATCAAGCAGCACTGATGAGAAAGGATTAAAGCTAATTCTTAAGAACGAGCTGCCGCTTCAAGAGATTTTCCAGATCTTCGAGTCCTGTGGCGAGCAAGTAAAGAACATGGAATCCACAAGACCAAGCTTGGAGGACGTGTTCATATATGCAACCGGGGAGGCCTGGCATTGACTTTCGGCTCAGTTATCATTAAAGATTTGAAAGTATATACACGCCACAGAAAGACGCTGCTATTGATATTCATCGCCCCGATACTTATCATGATTTTGATCGGCTCGGTATTTTCCGGTTCCAGCGAAGGCCTCAAGGATGTGAGAATCGGCGTGGGCGGTGGATCTGAGTATGGAAAACAGATAATCGATGAGCTGAACCGCAGCAGGATGTTCATAATCGTTAAAGAGAACACTACTGATCCAATCGTCATCCGCGATGGAGTGATGAAGGGCAAATACAGCGCAGGGATCTTCATGTCGGTAAACGAGACCCAGTCAATGCAGTTATTCATTGATAACTCAAGGATTCAGGTGGCACCGGTTATCTCCACTGTGTTTCTTACCACCACGGAAAAATTATCCTACGAGCTTACTTTGAGTTTCATCACCAAGCTCTGGAAAAACCTCTCGCAGATGGAATCCGAATTGAAGCCGTTAAAGGACGGCATATTAAAGATAAATGGAAGCATCTCAGCTCTTAACAGCGAAACGCAGAATGTACTCGCTTCAATGGATAAAATCAACGTATCCAGTCTGGAAGAATCAACAGGTTTGATGAAAAATACAATGAATCAGATGAGAACAGACCTCAATCAAACTGCAAATGATATTAATGTCACGCGCCGGGAACTAAGCGAGCTTGATAGCAACGTGAGTTCAATCTACAGTGATTCCTCCGCGCTTAGAGATGACCTAGCATTCGTGATCAATAATATCAACTCAACAGACACCGCTATGATGGATATTCAAACAAGCCTGCAGGCCACATACAATAGCACATGTACCGACCCCTTAACACCTCAGTGCTCCGCCATTAATAACAGCATCAGGCAGATACGGGATACAAGAGCCCTGTTGCTTGCAAGGACAGAACGCATCAGGTCGCTTTACCTGAGTCTTGAGAATATTGCTCTGAGAAGTGCTGAGCTGCACGAAAAGCTCAACCAGACAGATGCAAGACTTCAAAAAATGCAGTTATCCATAGATAACTACACGCTTGAGATCTCAAATATACATGGAAATATCACCAGCATTGAGAACGCAATCACAACCCTGGGATACGTCAAAACCCAGTCAGGCGAAGTCTCAAATCAAATGGAGGAGCTCGCAATCGAAATGTCCAGCAGCACAGCGAGTCTAATCTCAGACATAAACAGAACAGAGAATGCACTTGGCGAAGTGATCTCAAAATCGCCAGCTTTCATCGCAGCTCCCATCAAACTGCAGAGTGAATCGGTTTTTAAAGACCGCTCCAATCTCGACTTCCTGATGCCCGGAATCATATCAATAGTGCTTATGTTCATATCATTCCTGCTTGCCAGCATAACCATAGTCCAGGAGAGAGCAAAAAAAACTCTGATGCGCACATTGATGACACCACTCTCGCTTGAAAGGTTCCTGCTGGAAAAGACCACAGCGCTGATCCTCATTGCCATGCTTCAGGGAATCATTCTGATAATCGTCGCCTTCGTATTCTATAGGATAGCGATACCCCCCGAACAGCTCACACCGCTCTTCCTCACAGTCCTCGTGTACTCCGCATCCTTCATCGGCATCGGAATGGCCCTCGCCACCTTCGCCGAATCCGAGAACACCGCCATGCTTCTGACCCTCGTGCTCAGCATCCCCATGCTCTTCCTCTCAGGAGTTTTCTTCCCCTTCGAAACCATGCCACCCCTGATGGCACAGCTCGGCAACGCCCTGCCAATTACGATGGGAATCGAAGCACTCGGCTCAGTGCTGATATACAGGGAAGGACTTGAAGTGCTCGCAGGATACCTGCTGCCCCTTATAGTATACGGAGTTGCAGGAATCGGAATGGCATACCTTTTGCTGAAAAATGAAGTGACGGAGTACGATTAAGGCTTAAGAAAAAAGCCATTTTTCACAGATGACTTGCGCCTTTATTTCTTCATCTCTTCGATGAGCTCAAGGATGAACTTTGTAAGCACATCCTCCACTTCTCCCGCTGAGCGATTGTGCTTTTTGGATATCTCTTTGATATCGTTTTTAAACGCTTTTGCCACAACTTTCTTTACTCGCTCAATCTCTTCTTGTTCAGCCATTTTTCCACTCGAAGATGTAAATTTAAATACCACTGCTAACAACAATCTCTATGATATATAAAATAATGGATCGATGGGAGATCGATAAATATGAGCATGAAGCGCTACACCGTGCAATACACTGCTTCCAGGTCGGCTGCGAAGATCTTCCAGGAGCTAAAAGAGCGCGATTGCGACAACATGAACTTCAACGACCTGCTCGGCGAGATCGAGAAGGATAAATCCGCTCCACATGTGCCCGCGGACAGCGTTTTTAAAGATGTGATTAAAGCCGAGATGGAGAAAAGCAAAGTTACTCCTGAGCAGAGGGATAGGTATAGAGATGTGTTCATCAAGCCCGGTGAGGATTCGATTCAGATTACAATTCTGGATCACCGCATCTCAGGGGAGAAGTGCGACGAGCTTGCGAAGGAAGTGGCCTCGCGGCTTGGGTTCGCTGTTACAGGGAGAAAGCCTGAGGAGATCAAAATCGTAAGCTCGGTTGCTGTCAGCGAGTGCGATGACTGTGGCAAAGTGATCCGGGGCCCGGGTTACCTGTGTCCGGAGTGCGGCAAGACCTACTGCCTCGAGCATATGGCACCGGAGAAGCATGGCTGCGCTGAGAAGAAGGTAGAGAAAGAAATGGTAATCGTAACCAAAGACAGATGTGGGTAAGGGGATATCAGTTTGAGCTTGAGAGTAGGCGTAATAGGCTCCAGTGCATATTCTCTGCACCACGATGCACTTGCCTACGAAGTGGGGAGGCTAATCGCAGAGAAGGGCTGGGTACTCGTCTGCGGCGGGCTGGGAGGCGTGATGGAAGCAGCATGTAAGGGCGCGAGGGAGCATGGAGGTTTAACCGTGGGCATCATCCCTAGCGATGGGGAAGAAGCAAATCCATTTGTCAGCGTACCGATAATAACCGGAATGGGATACGCGCGGAATGTTATACTCGTTAAAAGCTCGCAGGCACTCATCGCGATAGGCGGTGAGTACGGCACGCTATCTGAAATTGCGATAGCCCTTAAGCTGAAAAAACCGATTGTTGGACTTGAAAGCTGGGATATAAAAGGAATTTCAAAAGCAGGCAGTCCCGAAGAAGCGATTAGATTAATCGAAGCAGCATTCACAGGCGGAGAGTAAATGCAGGAGACGAAATATAAATCAAAATACAGATCCAAATTCCGAAGATATCTTCAAATCATTTTTGTATTCCTCAAATACGGTCTTCTCAGTATTTTCTATGAAGAACTTAAAGCGTTTAAGTACGTTTCAGATGAAAAGTGCACCTGCACAATAGATCAGCAGCGGATGGATAAGGGGAGCAGGGTGCGCCTTGCATTTGAAGAGCTGGGTCCGACTTTTATTAAGCTCGGTCAGATGCTCAGCCAGAGGCCGGATC
>CAZVYP010000025.1:0-25164 GCA_964631075.1 uncultured Methanocellales archaeon | reverse complement strand
CTATGAAGAAGCGCTCGAAGATGCGCTTCTGATCTTTCTCTGCAATGCCAATGCCTTGATCGATGATCTGGAAGAGATAATCCGTTTCTCTTTCTCTCACGACAATTTTTACTTCAGTATCACTCTCACTATATCTTACTGCATTTGAGACCAAATTGTCCAGGATCTGGAATAGTTTATCTTCATCTGCCCTTAAAACTAAATTTTTAGGAGAGTCCACAATGAACTTCCGCCCGGTTGGAGCATAGCCGACACATAGCAGCATAAAGAGATCGTTCACGTCGAAATCTGAGTATTTCAATTCAACTTTACCTACGTCAAGCATTGAGAGCTCGAGCAGTCCGTCAACAAGTTTTTTCTGACGCTCCGCATTCCGCTCCATAATCTCAATATAGCGCAGCAGCTTCTCATCTTCAATTTTTTCCTTTAAAATACTCAGATAGCCAATGATAGGTGTTAAGGGCGTTCTGAGCTCATGCGCCGCTGTATTTGTGAAATCTATCCTTCTCTCAGTTAGCTCTTTCAACTCAGTATATGATGATCTCAGTTCTTCCTCAGCCTGCTTGCGCTCTGTGATATCTTTTGAGACAACTGTTACAAAAGTTACTTTTTCCTCTTGATCTTTGACCGGGCTTAGCGTTCGGTAGAAGTATCTGTTATCCCGGTGACTTCGATATTCATGATGCATAGACATGCCAGTTTCGAATACTTGCTTTATTAATTTAGTAAACGCTTCTGTTTCTGCTGGTGAATGAAACTCGCCATATGTTCTACCTATAACCTATCTTTTGTACTGCCAAATCTGGATAGATGTTGACTGTTTATGAAAAGATACCTGCAATCCCTATCCACCAGATATATTAGATCCTCAGTAGATTCTACAAGAGAGCGATATTTTTCTTCCGAGGATTGCAACTCTTGCTCCTCAGTCTTCAGCTGTTCTACGAGAGTGCCAACCACAATGCTGACAACAAAAAACATACCGATCCGCAGAAGCTCTAGCGTATATGAAACATCAAGTCCTGAAATAGAGTAAGAAATAATCAATAATCCGCTCAGGTAAGCAGCTACCCAGACAGCACGCCGTCCCCACCAGAAACCAGCCAGAGATATTGGTACATAGAAAAAATGAGTAAACGCAACAATGGTTCTTTCAACAAAATGGAAATAATATGTAATTATAATGCAGAGCAGAAGCAGAAAAACAAGAACGATTACTTTCCCCCTATTCAAGATGCCTTCTTTCCCTTGAAACAAGTTCAGTCATCCCTCAACATTTTTCATTCAGGTCCCCTCTCAAACCCCGTTGGATCACACTCAAATGCTCACAAGTAACCCTCTTGGAGAACCCATTGCTCTCCAAACCTGCTTTTAAATAAGGCACCAGAATATCAACCAGATCCTCCCTGGTCTGATAAAACTGACGGAAATTAGTCCCCCAGGGAGCATCACCAATAACACCAATCCCCGGTTTTCTAAAATGGTCCCCATATTTTCGCTCCCGCTTAAACCCACTGTTTAACTTCATTATCATAGAATAATATTATGATGAATAAATATATAAATATTCTTGATATTATCCAATAAACAATAATTTTATGATAAATATTTCATTTTTTCCTAATTTTTTAGAAATTTGATATATTTTTCATATCATTGTGTGAAGGGAGTTTGAGAAAGAGAATTTCCCCCTCTTGTGTTCGGATCTTGAGTGAGCGACGCAGGGAGCCAACTGCATAACCGCTTGTTATATGACCGAGTCGAAGGCGAAGGTTTCCGAAGATTACCGGGGCTTGCCTATATTGTGACCACCATCCATTTTTTATTCCCAGTAGAACCTTTTCAAAACCCTTAGAGCATTTAAGGTAACCCATTTGCTTGGTCTGCCTTTTTGTTCGATATTTACTTGAAATCGTCCGTTGAAAGTATTTTCCAGTTTCCATCTTCCCTTAGCATCTTGTTTGGAGATTACCAAATCTACGGCTTCTTGCATTCGCTTATCTTTATAGCCGAGTTTTGTCAGTATCCCCAGGATTTCCAGAACATCTGTCTGGTACATTAAGGGGAAACCCAATCGCAGCCAGCCAGGTTTAGACACTCGACTCAAATCGTGGCTTCTTTTATGAATATGGTGAATAAGCATATATTCAACTCCCCGTTCAATTATTTCCCCATCTTCAGGTCTTTTATCAGCGGGGATTTCAGCCAGAGCCTTCAGAGCTTTGACCACACCCATGTGGCAGGTATGCTTTCCCAAGCAAATCTCGAACCTATCATAAGGCCAGCCCTCCGGCGCATTTTTTATTCCATCGTCAAACCGCTGGTATCTGACTATCCAGCTGATTCCACGCTGAACTCTGGAATCTTCCAGATAACCAAATCTGATCATGCTCCAAATCATATTGCCGGTCAAGCATGGTATTACTTCGCTATGTCTCCCCCCACCAGCTTTAGCACGTGTATTCATAGAAAAACCGCCGCTCTCGTGATCTTGAGAGTTATTAAAAATGAACTCACATCCCCTTCTAATACGCTCATCCCTGCCATCCGCTCCAAGCTCAGCCAAAATTATGAGCTGCCACACCGTTCCCCTGTACTTAGCAGTATAGAAACGTTCAGGAGCCTCCCAAAAACCCTCCTCCGTCTGCCCAGCCAGAATAGCGGGTACCACTCCACCCTCCATAATTTCGCTTTTTGCTTGCTTCACTTCAGAATCAGTTTCAGGTTTATCCAGAATCTCAGTCAGCGCAAAATATCTCACCGAAGGATTGTCTTTTTCTAACAACCATTCCGTCGGATCTGCTTCAAGCACAGATTTCCAATCACTCATTTTCCTACACCTCAGTTGATAAAGGCGAATTTATGGTTAACGGTTTGCGGATATGAGAATTTGCTCTCATATCCCCTGCTGTGCGCAGTATGGCGGCATTCATTTTTTCTTAAAGTGTCCATATACCTGTGATATTCCAAATCTGATTCCTATAATTGCAAACGGAATCAAGACTGAAACATATCGATTTATATCGGAACGTATCAAATCTCGCATTTGTTCAGCACTACTCGGGGGCATGACCGGTATTCCACCGATGTTCATCACACCCTGACCAACATTGTAATACATAATTGGTATGCGCAGAGTATAAAATATAATGAGTATGAACGAGGCAATGCCAGCAAACTTTAATATCCTGTTTTTGTTAACAGCCAATAAAATCAGTCCGGGAAGTTCCTGGATGTATCGAAGATCTGTGCCGTTCTCCAGCAAATGCTATTTTTTCGCCATGTCTCTCAACTCGAATTTAGCCACATTTTTCTCTGCCAGTTGCTTTCTCGCTTCCGGTGTGTATCCGCTTCTGGAGAAGATCAGGAGGTGTTCTTTGCGCTTGGTGCTTTGCCACTGCAAGAGCTCTTTTTTTCTGAGCAGGTCTTCGAGGACTTCTTTTCCGGCTTTGTGCTCGCTCCACTTTATTTCGCCGAATAGTATTTCACCTGTTTTTTCGTTCAGAGCGACGATGTCGATTTCTTCTCCCCTGCGGTTCCACCAGGAGCCGATTTTTTCCGGCTGGAATGGCAGCTTGTCAGCGATGTTTTCTCTCACAACCTCCTCAATTGCCTTTCCCATGTACGCCGGGAACTCCTCCTGCAGCTTTTTCAGCACCTGTTCGCTTTTTCCGCTTTCAAGCAGCGAGGTGTTGGGATACACGAATCTGAACCAGAACCTGGTCATGCTGTCCTTTATAGCATATCTCCCCATTTTCTCTCCGTTTATCACAGGTGTCCTTCTTTCCACGAGATCGAAATCTCTGATTAGCTCTCCGAGGTATTTGCCGAGGCTCCTCATCTCCACTCCTGTGAAATCCGAGATCTCCTTGAGAGTGCTTTTCCCGAAGGAAATGGCTTCGAGTATGGAGAAGTAAGTGGCATAGTTTCTGCCGAGCTCTCCTACCAGAATCTGCCTTGCCTCGTCACGGAGCACCGAGTTCTCCATGAATATCAGCGTTTCTATAGCTTCGTCGCAGCTTTTCAGCTCGTGCTCTTCCAGCAGCTGGTAGTATCTCGGTACTCCGCCAAAGACCACATACAGCTTTGCAATTTCCTCTTCGGCTTTTATTCCGAGGGCGAGGCACATCTGTCTGACATCTCTGTACCTGAGTGGCTTCACGTCGATTCGCGCGGTTATTCTTCCGAACAGAGGCTCTTTTTCATCGGTGAAGATCTTTTTCATCAATCCGACGTAAGATCCGATGAAGATCAGCAGGATTTTGGAGGACGCGCTGTAAGCATCCCAGTGCTTCTGGAAGATCGAGAAAACCGAGGCGTCAACGTATCTGAAGTTCTGGAACTCGTCAAACACCACGGTGAGAGGTTTCTCCCTTGAGTGCTCGAAGACGTATCTGACGAAGTCGCCCCAGCTTGCAAACTCCGGCACGAAAGCCCCGAGGCTTGCTCCAAGCGTTGAGGAGAACTCTTTCAGCAGGAGAGCGCTGCTCTTTTTATCCACAAAGAAATAATGACCATCAACGGCTTCCTGTATCAACCTGGTTTTTCCAACTCTCCTCCTGCCCATAACCACGAGCATGTGAGCGTGCTTGCCGGCAAGCCGCGCCAGCTTTTCGATAGCTTCGATTTCCTTCTCCCTGTTATAGAACCTCATATGCTATATAATTATACTTTTTAGTATAATACTTTTTCGTATAATTATATTCGTGGCAAAAGGCTAATCAATGCTCTCTCTTGATAGAAACAGCTTCTCTTCTCAGAATAATCATGTCAGAAGTCCTGCAAAGCAAAACTGCCAGAGGGGTATAAAATAAGTGTTGTCTGTTTTCCCTTCGGCATCTTTTGTTATTATGTATGCCTTTTTTATATTCAATTTTTTTCCGTACTTTTTTATGAAATAGTCAATCCATTTGGTGTCTTTCCTATCTATCTTGGATTTATACTTGACCTCGACCGGTGTGGAGTCTTTCAGGAAATCGATTTCTTTCTCTTTATCTCTCCAGTAATACTTCGCATCGAGCTGGAACAAAACCAGATTCTCTGCAATTTTTTCTTCCTGCAGATTAAAGGGCAGAGTCAGGCAGGGGTGATATGGGTAGACTCTTGAAAGCTTTCTGGAAGCGGCTCTGGTCGAAGGTCTGAAATTTAAAATCCTTCTAATCAGGAAAGAGAACTCCAGATAAAATAGGGCTTTATAAAGTGTTGCCTTCGCTCTTCTCAACTCTTTTGAAAGCTCGTCAACCGATAAATACTGCCCGGGATTTGATAAAAATATATTCACAAGCTTTTCGATCAGAAGAATGTCGACTTCTTTAAAACCCTTCGGAATATCCTTCAAAATAATGGGTTCGATAACGGCACTTCTCACATAATTCTTTATAAAAACAGCATCTTTTTCATTAACAAGCTCCGGGAATGATCTTAGAAGAAACTTATCAAACTCCTTTTCCAGAGTATCCCTGTACAATAAGATTTCCCTTTTCTCAATGCGGATTCCTTTGAGAGATAAAAACTCGTTAAAACTGAGCGGTTTTAATTCATAATAAATAGCTCTGCCAGCCAGACTCTTTTTCGCCTCTGCCAAAATATTCAAAGAAGCCGAGCCGGAGATTAAAATCTTGATGTTCCGCAGGTTGTCATAAATCAATTTCACGCTTTCAACCCAGCTTCTGGCCTTCTGCACTTCATCCAGAAACAGGTAAACTTTTTCTCTTCGATAATCAACATCTGTCACTTTTGAATATTCTTTTAAGATCTCCTCAATTCTTTTCTCCTGCAGCTCCGGCTCATCAAAACTGCAGTAGAGAACATGCAAAGGATTCACACCACTTTTTATCAGATGGTCAATGAGCTGAAAAAGAATGGTCGATTTACCAGCTCTTCTCAAACCAGCAATCGTTTGAATCTGCCTCCGCTCCAGATCGTTTTTAACCTGTGAGAACAGCTTTCTATAAGTCGCAGGCGCAAATTCCGCTCTTACTTCTTTTTCAACCCACCAGTGGTTCAATTCCTGAGTATTCACACATTTGTTTTTATAGAAAACTAATATTTAACTTTTTCGTTTTCAAAGGAAACGTATGTATGATAAAAGCCCTCGATACCTCTCACCCGCTAGCACTTCTTCAACCGAATGCTTCCTCAGAATATATCCAGCGCTCTGCTCAGCACTTCTTTCCCGCGGTACTCTGGCAGCAGGATGGGTGCTTTTCTTGCTGTTGTTATTCTCGCCTCGTTAAGCATTTTTTCGTAGCTTGTGAGATGCGCCAGTGTGAGCTTGCCGATCTTTGCGTGCTGCGCGTGCTTCGCGGCGTATATTCCCGCGCGTCTGCCAAATACGTTGTAGTCAAGCACGGAGTTGCCCATGAGTCTGTTCTTTCCGTGGACGCCGCCTGTGACTTCGCCGGCTGCGAATAACCCGGGTACATTTGTCTTGGTAAACTGGTCGATTTCGACTCCGCCGTTCTGGTAGTGCAGTGTCGGGAAGGTAAGTATGGGGTCTTTGCTCAAGTCTATGTCGAAGCGCTTGTACTGGCGGTACATTGCCGATAGCTCTTTCTGTACTGTGCCTTCGCCGTGGATCATTTCTATCAGCGGCGAGTCGAGCCAGACTCCTCTCAAGCCTGTTGGCGTGGTTATACCGTTATCGCGTCCGTAGCACTCGCGTATGATCGCTGCGCTCTCAACGTCTCTTGGCTCGAGCGGGAAGACGAACATTTCGCCGAATTTATTGATCGGCTGTGCGCCTAATCCGCGGACTTTCTCTGTGATGAGCTGTCCCACGATTTGCTCGGGAAATGCTGCACCTGTGGGGTGATATTGCACCGCGTCCATGTCGCGTAGCTTCGCGCCTGCGTGATAAGCTATCACGAGTCCATCTGCAGTCGCCCCGTAGTGGTTTGTGGTGGGGAAGTTTTGTATGTGAAGTCTTCCGAATCCGCCGGTTGCAAGAATAGTCGATTTTGCTATTGCGACGTAGTACTGGTTGGTTTCCATGTTGTAGAGCACTGCACCTGCAACCTGACCAAGATCGTCCATTATCAGCTCTACTGCTGAGGTGAGTTCTATGCTCTGTATTTCGAGGTTGCGCACTTCGTCGCGAAGGACTCTGACTATTTCCATGCCTGTGTAATCTTTGCACGAGAGCATGCGCTTTCTGGATGTGCCCCCGCCGTGTATGCTCTGCAGGTCGCCCTTCGGGTCGCGGTCAAAGATTACTCCGAGCTCTTCGAGCCATTTTATTATCTCCGGGCCGTCGTTTACCATTGCTCTGACGAGGTCGGGTTTGTTGGTGAAGTGACCGCCTCCAAGTGCGTCCAGGTAGTGTATCGCGGGGCTGTCAATTGGCTTGGTGGCTGCCTGCACTCCTCCCTGTGACATTATGGAGTTTGAGTCTCCCACGCGGAGCTTCTGCACTATTAATATGTTCTCAGGCTTGATTCCGCTGTAGTATGCCCAGAGCGCGGCGACTAATCCTGCGCCTCCTCCGCCGATTATCAGTATATCGCTGTCGTAGTCGATGCGCGTGAGATCCACGTCTTCAGGCTTTATTACAGGGTGTGCCTCCAGAAGATCTGCTACCTCGTGTGGCATGAGGTCGCCTTTGTTGGTGCCTATTTTGATTGCTCTCTTGGCTTCTTTAATAAAATCAGGATGGAATTTGTTAAGCACTTCCTCTCGCTCATCCATTGTCATGGGCTTGAACGTTTCTCTCATTCTACGTCCGCGGGTTTGCTCCACTTTTTCGATGAGCTCGCGCATATATTCAGGGTAGCCTCTGATCAGCTTCATAGATTCACTTCTCCTGGTCTCTCTTTACGTAGAGATCTTTGAGCTCTTTAGCGGTGAGCTTCATAAGTCGATCCAGATCTGCATCGTATCTCTTTTCCTGGATTTCCTTCACTCTATCTTCAAGGTGCTTTGGCGATTTCAAGCGGTATCTGCCGTATAAGCGTCTGACGAGCTGTGCTACGTGGTAGTGCGCGATTTCCGCGGGGCACCGCGCCGCGCATAAGCCGCACTGCAGGCAGTCGAAGGATAGCTCGGTGGCTTTATCGATGTCGCCTCGAAGCGCTGCCTGTATGTAGTCCATTGTTTGAAGCTCCTGGGGACATGCTCTTGCGCAGGTGTTGCACGAGACGCATCGGGCTATCTCCGGGTAGTATTTCAGAACCGTTATAACGCTTGGCTCGAGCTTTTTTAGATCGTATATCTGCTTGTTCGCTGGCACGAATGGAATTTGAGTCAGGTACATGCCGTCTTCCGCAGTTGTCTGGCATGCAAGGGCGATCCGAAGCTTGTAGTCGTCTTTGAGTCGGTAGACGGTTGCACATGCGCCGCAGAAGCCACTTCTGCAGCCTGATCCGCGTATATACTTATAGCCCGCGTACTCCATTGCCTTCATAATCGTGAGACCGACTGGCACCCTGTATTCACGACCCATGATGTAGATGCTTACCATTGGAATTTCCGCTTTTGCTTCTTTTGTCTTCATTTTCTCACCCCAGTTTCTCGAACTCTTCTTCTCTGAACATCACGAGCGGTAAAGATTCTTTGAGGTCTCTACCGGGTACATATTCGAATTCCTTCTGGGCATTTAATCCAACTACTTTGAAGATTTTGAGAAGTGGAATTGCAACAGGACATGCTTGCTCGCACATCCCGCATGCGATGCATGAGACTGACATATGTGCCATTCTGCCGAGGTGGAACATGAGCACGTCCGATGGCACTTTTACTATGCCTCTGTGCTCTGCTTTTCTCAGGTACTTATCAGAAGGATACTCGAAGGTTGATGATTCGAAGAAGCATTCTTTGCAGTAGCAGATCGGGCATACGCTTCTGCAGTTGTGGCAGGATATGCATGAGGAAAAGGTATCTACGAGGTTTTTCACTCCGCCTATTTCCTTTTGAGTTTGCTCGATTAATTCTAACACTTTCTTATTTCTTGCCTCTAAAAGCTTCGAGAGGGCCTCTGTTCTCTGCTTTGAAAGAGCTTCACCGTTGAGCTTAAGTCCGCTTTTCTCGATGAGTTGCTTGCCTGCCTCGGTATTTGCTTTGATGAGGAGCTCTTTTCCACCGATGAGTCCAAACATTCCAATTGTTATATCAGTATTCAGTGGAGCCGGATACTCGCAGTATCTGCAAGCGCTGCGAAGCTTTTCATCCTCCCCTCCTTGCTTCGCTTGATTTAAAATTCGCCCTGTGGGATTCGCGCCCTGCTTCACCATATTTTTGTAGTCCTCCACGCTGTAGGTGCCGAAGCAGTCGATTCCGATAGTAATTATGTTATCAAGAGATGCCTGCTTTAGCTTGACCAGCTCCACAAGTGCCCTCATTTCGCAGGAGCGAAGCACTGCCGCAATTTTTTTCTTGCTCGCCGTGAGCATGGTAATGTTAGAGATAGCGAGGGCGCTGTTCACTGGCATAACTGGAGCCAGCGGATTAGCGCTGGTGAGCTTCGAGGCATCTGCGACCAGTGTTTGAAATGCACTCAAGTTTGAGCTGACTGATTGAGGCACGAGCACAGCATCGACGAGACGTTTAGCAAGCAGGCTGCCCAGGAATACGTTGAGGCTTTCTTTTTCATCGGGTGTAGCTTCCAGCCTTGCGTTCATAACCCTAGACCTCCCAGTGCTGCTTGATCGGATTTGGACCCCTCTTGCGCATTTCCTCAGTCATATTCGCAACTGTCTCAGCGAACTTCTTGCTCTCATCGGCACCTATCCACTTGAGCCATATCCTTTCTTCTTCCAGCCTGAGTGTTCTGAATATGTTTTTGACGAGGGCCATTCTTCTTCGCGCCTTATAATTTCCGTTGATATAGTGGCAGTCACCTGGGTGGCAGCCTCCTATCAGCACGCCATCTGCGCCTTCAAGATAGGCTCTGATCACATAGCTTGGGTCTACGCTTCCGCTGCACATCACTCTGATAGCGGAGAGATTCGAGGGATACTTCAGCCTTGTAGTACCTGCTAAATCCGCAGCACTCGAGGTGCACCAGTTGCAGAGAAATCCAATTAACTTCGGCTCAAACATTAAACTTCCTCCTCAAGAGCGAGGTCTATCATCGAGATAACCTGATCATCGCTTAGCCTGCGCAGCTTCGAAGCACTGCTTGGACAGGCGACTGCACAGGCACCGCAGCCCCTGCACATGTACTCGATCACTGTTGCAACTTTGTTCTCCGCATCCATTCTCCTTGCGCTGTAGGGGCATACCTCTATGCACAGCTCGCAGCCTGCGCACCACCTTTTATTGACGGTTGCGATTAGCTGGCTAGCAGGCAAGCGGTCTCTTGCCAGCAGTATCATTGCCCTCGCAGCAGCCGCCAGTCCCTGGGCGATCGCTTCTTTTACATTGCGCGGAGAATGCGCGAGTCCTGCTACGAATATGCCGTCGGTCACATCGACCGGTCTGAACTTGGTGTTTGCCTCTTTGAAGAAGCCATCCTGATCGAGCGGGATATTTAACAGACTGGAAAGTAACTGGTTATCTTTACCGGGCACTATGCCTGTGCTGAGCACGATCATATCGGGGCTCAGCATGATCTCCTCCTTCAGCAGTGAATCGATGAATTTAATGCTGGGATTGTTTCCACTCAGCTCGATTGATGGCTCACCGTCGTATTTGAGGAAAGTAATCCCCAGCTTTCTTGCAATGGTATAGTGGTGCTCGGCAAAGCCGTATGTAACTATATCTTTATTCAAAATATATACTTCGACTTCCGGATTCGACTCTTTCAATTTGATTGCATTTTTTATTGCAGCGTTGCAGCAAACTCTGGAGCAATATCTGTTTTTATCATTTCTGGAGCCAATGCATTGAAGCATTACCAGATTTTTAACCCTTTTATCAATCTCGTTATTGGAGAGTTTTGCCTCCAGCTCACGCTGGGTGATAATCCTTTGATCGCTTGGGTATTCAGCCGCCGGGTATTCACCCCCTCCGGTTGCAAGTACGATCGACCCGTAGCACTGCGTTTTATCATCACCGATTTTTGCAGTGAAAGCACCTGGATATCCTGATAGCTCTGTAACAGTGGAGTTATTATGAACCTTAATCAGCTTCTGATTCTCAACCGCCTGAACCGTCGATCTGAGGAGACCTTCGATATCATCGCCCTCAAGGGTGTGCTTCAGCTTCTTCAGGTTGCCCCCGAGCTCGCTGTTTTTCTCAACAAGATCAACCTCATATCCGGTATTTGCAATGGCAAGCGCTGCCTGCATACCTGCTATCCCCCCGCCGATTATCAGGGCACGCTGAGCAATTTTCGCTTCGACTTTTTTACTTCTGCCTTTTTCAATGCCCTTGAGCTTCTCAATCCCTAGGTCAACAATTTTCTTTGCACTGCTGCGCGAGCTTCTTATGTCAGCAATTTCTATATTTTCCGGAGGCAAACCACTCGCGCGCTTTACAGCTCCTGCGATTCCATAAGGCGCACAGGCAGCAATTACAATTCGACTGGAATCGCCCATGATCCTTCGCACATTCTCGAAGTCCAGACACAGATAATCCACAACTTCTACTTTCTCAATTCCTTCACGAGAATATCTTTCTTTTAATTTTACTGCATCGCTTATTTCCCCGCCGCAGCTGCAGATAAGCAATCCCAGCTTATCCCCTTTTGCTTCCGGCTGCATCTCAGATCTCATGGGTTTGCCGAGCAGCTCAATGGTCTTTGCAGCCGCAGCTCCAGCTTCAGCTATGCTATCCGGAATATCCTTTGGCCATGTGAAAGAGCCGCAGACGAAAATACCATCTCGTGTGCTTTCCACCGGATTCAGTGCTCTTGTCTTCGCGAATCCCCATTCGTTGAGCTCTATGCCAAATACCCTGCCAAGCTTTTCCCAGTTAGCAGGAGCTGCCTGACCGGTTGATAGCACAATCATATCGAAATATTCTTTTTTGCTTTCATCATTTTCATCGACATATGAAACAGCCAGATTGCCCTCAAGGCTTTTTTCCACCACGGGTACTCTGCACCGGGTAAACTTTATTCCTTTCTGCTTCGCTTCTTCATAGTACCTGTGGTATCCCTTGCCGAAGCAGCGGATATCCATATAATATACAGTGATATCGAGATCAGGGTTCTTCTCCATTGCAACAAGCGCTTCCTTCAGGGCATACATGCAGCAGGCAGATGAGCAGTAGTCCCTCTTAAAATCCCGCGAGCCAATGCACTGCAGAAATGCAATTTTTTTAGGTGTTGCGCCATCCGAGGGATGCTTCAGCTCTCCCCCGCTCGGACCGTAGCCGCTTAATATTCGCTCGAACTCGATGCTGGTTAGAACATCAGGATATTTGCCATGTCTGTAGGCGCTGAGAGTATCCACATCGACGCCCTCAAAACCGGGTGCGAGGATGATTACACCTGCATCCAGAGTTATTGTTTCAGCTTTAGCTTGAAGATCGATTGCCTTGGTGGGGCATATCTCCGCACATTTTCCGCACTTGGTGCATTTTTCAAAGTCGATCACGTAAACATCTGGATAGCCGAGCGGGTATCTCACGTAGATCGCCTTTCGCTTTGAAAGGTTTCCGACGAACTCGTCGTCGACCTCAACCGGGCACACTTCTGCGCATTTATCGCAGGCGATGCATTTTGCCTCGCTCACACCGCGTGATCTCCTGAGCACATCGACTTTAAATTTACCTGCTTCTCCCTCTACTCTTTCCACCTCTGCACCGACAATAACATTGATATTCTTATGAGATATATCCCGGCGCAGGCAGTACTCCTCGCAGGCATCCCTGCTAGATACAGGCAGAATCTGGCATAAGCCGCAGCGGTTATTCGGAAACTGCCGGTCAAGCTGAGAGATCTTGCCACCGATGCTGGGCTGCTTTTCAACGACCGTAACCTGATAGCCGTATTCTGCAAGCTCAAGCGCAGCCTTCATACCCGCTACTCCCGAGCCGATTATCAGTGCGTGCTTCTGCATGTCTCAGCCCTCCATTATTGCGCTCAGCATCTCGAAGAGCTGCTTCTTGGTATAATTGCGATGCTGCATCGCACCGCTTGGACATGAAGCTGCGCAGGATCCGCAGCCCTCGCACATGCCTTCGTTCACCGTGGCAATGCCGCGCTCAGGATCCAGCTTCGCAGCGCCATAGGCGCATGCTGCCTCGCAGTTGCCGCAGCCCACGCATACCTCTTCATCCACAAATGCAATCATCGGATCATGGGTGAGATACTCGGCTGAGAACATCGCAGTTACCTTCGCGGCGGCTCCACTTGCGTGTGCCACAGAATCCGGGATATCGCGGGGCGACTGAGATGTACCCGCAAGGAATATGCCTGCTGTAAGTGTCTCAAGCGGTCGCAGCTTGGGATGTGCCTCGGTCATGAAGCCGTATTCATCGGTTGCAATCCTCAGCTTCCGGGCAACCTCCTTCGCGCCTTTGCTCGGCTGCATTGCCATAGCGAGTACAACTAAATCGGCTTTTATCTCAACCTTCTGACCGCTTAGCGTGTCTTCTCCCCAGACCACGAGCTTTCCGTCTTCTTCGTATATCCTTGATACTCTGCCACGGATGTAGAGCACTTTGTCTTCTTCTATCGCCCTTTGCACGAATTCTTCGTAGCCTTTGCCAAACGCTCTTATGTCCATGTAGAAGACGTATGCCTGTCCGTCGTGCACCCTGTGCTTGTACAGCATTGCGTGCTTCGCGGTGTACATGCAGCAAACTCTGGAGCAATAGGCCAGTCCATGCTCGGGATCGCGGGAGCCAGCACATTGAATAAAAACCACGTCTCTTGGCACTTTTTCATCAGAAGGTCGCAAAATCTCTCCCTTCGTCGGCCCGCTTGCACTCAGCAGGCGCTCGAACTCAAGCGGATCGACGACATCCTCGAATTTGCCGCTTCCATACTCGTGTAAGCCATCAGGAGGCATCAGGTCAAAGCCTGTGGCAACTATGATCGCGCCCACAGGTATTTCCACAATTTCATCTTTCTGCGAGAAGTCAATTGCTCTTCTATCACCGCAGATATCGACACAGCGGTAGCAGTGAATGCAGTGCTCCTCGTCAACGAGATACTTGGCTGGCACTGCCTGCGGAAATGGCATATAAATTGCCTTTCTCGAGCTCAGGTTCAGCTCGTACTCGTTAGGTACCTCAACCGGGCACTTCTCGGCACACTCGCCGCAGCCCGTGCAGGCTTTCTTATCAACATATGTAGCTTTTTTCCTGATTTTAACCGTGAAATTGCCAACATAACCTGAGATCTCTTCGACTTCAGTAGAAGTGATCAGCTCGATATTCGGATGCTGGGCGACATCTACCATTTTAGGAGTTAAAATGCACTGGGTGCAGTCCAGTGTCGGGAAGGTCTCCGATAGCCTCGCCATCTTGCCACCTATGGTTGGCGATTTCTCCACGAGATAGACCTTATACCCGGCGTTGGCTATATCAAGGGCTGACTGCATACCGGCTATGCCACCCCCTATCACCATGGCTTCTCTCCTCACCGGGATTTTAATCGGCTCTAAAGTGACGTCGAGCATGAGCTTTTCAACCGCGCCTTTTATCAGGTTAATCGATTTCCTGGTTGCCTCTTTCTTATCACCATGCACCCATGAGCACTGCTCCCGTATATTGGCATTCTCAAACTTATATGGATTCAAACCTGCTGAGGCAGAGAGCTTTCGAAAAGTCTGATCATGAAGCGACGGCGAGCACGCGGCAACGACAACGCCGTCGAGATTGTGATCTTTAATCGCTTGCCGGATTATATTCTGCCCAGGGTCTGAGCACATATACTTATAATCAGATGCGTGGGCGACTTTTGAGTGCTGTTTGATCTCCTTAACCACTTCTTCTATGTCTACAACTCCTGCGATGTTCTGGCCGCAGTGGCACACGAATACACCTATCTTCCTGCTCATATGCTTCCCCCCAGCAGATGTTTGTCCCTCAGCAGCGGGAGAGGATCGACGTAGTGCAGGTCAAAGCCACAGAGATCCTCTTTAAGTCCCAGTGCGATTGCCATTAACTGAGTGATGTAGAAAACAGGAATAAAATTGAACCCCGGATATTTCCTCGCAACGTCTTTCTGCCTCTGATCCAGGTTGAAGCTGCAGAGAGGACAGCACTGCACGATCGCTTCGGCACCCCTTCGCCTTGCCGATTCGATTATGGAGTGAACTCGTTCCACCACCAGATCTTTATCAGAAACAGTGTGATAGCTACCGCAGCACTCTGTTTTAAAAGGAAAGTCGACTACCTTCGCACCCAGTTTTTCCAGGATATTCTGCATGATTACAGGTTCCTCTATGTCGTCGATCGCCACACTCTCAGGTCTGAGCAGATAGCAGCCGTAATACGGAGCCAGCTTCAGATCCCTGAGCGGCTTCTTCACCCTGTCCTCCGGAATATCCTTGAGAAGCTCCAGAAAATGATAGACCTCTACCCCTCCGCGATAGGGGGCTTCATCGTCCATAAAAAGCGTTATTGTTTTCAGCTTCTCGCCGTCTTTTTTCATAAGCAAGTTCGCCTGCTTCAGAGTGTTGAAGCACATCGCGCACAGAGTAACAACCCGGCTCTCACCCATCTCCTGCACTCTGATTAAATTTCTGATCGAAGCGAGCTGGTGTATCAGATCGTCGGTGACAAGGCTGGCGACCGCTCCACAGCAATTCCACCTCTGGAGCTCGACCATTTCAATGCCCAGCGCTCTTGCAACGGCAACTGCTGAGGTCTCAAAGTTGAGTGCAGTTGTTTTGATGGTGCAGCCTGGATAATATGCAAGTTTCATGAATTTCCTACCTGGTGAATCTTCTGAAGCTACTCACAAGTGCAATTTGAGGCAACCTTTCCTCCATAACTGGAACTTTGCTGATAACAATAACATCTATATTCCTGCGGAGCCTGAGCTGGCGCAGTGCATCCATCACTCTGGGTAGATTAACTCCCTTCGGACAGCGTGTTTCACACGTATAGCAGGAAGCGCAGAGCCAGATCGTCTTTGAATTCAACGCTTCCTCGATCTGCCCGAGCTGAAGAAGTCTGATCAACTGGTGACATGGCACGCTGGAGGGCATAATCACCGGGCAGCCAGCCGAGCATTTACCGCACTGGTAGCACGCTGAAATATTCTGCCCCGAAAGCTCCTCGATCTTTTTGATCTCACTGCTCCGAACTTTAGCTGCTGAGAGAACTACTGTCATACTGCTACTCTCGCATTCGTAATTCACATATAGTGTTTAAATACTTAGCCCTTTTAACTGGGATAAAATTAACTACCACTGTAATTTTTAAGCAAAAAATGTGACTATATTGCTATCGAATTCCGCAGGCGATGTCAAAACCAAAAAATCAATATATCGCGGCATCCCAGATTTCTATGATCGCATGCACACAGCTCATTTTTTAAAATCGCTACTTGACTCCTCCGCCGATGGCATAATTTTCAACGACCTGAAAGGAAAAGTAATTTTCTACAGCAAAGGCGCAGAGCAGATCTTCGGATACGAAGCAGGAGAAATCATAGGGCAGAGCGTTGTGAGGATATACGGCGAGATCGGGAAAGCAAGAAAGGTGAAGCAAAAACTCATCGAGAGTCCGAACAACATCCTCAGAAACTATGAAACAGAGGCAGTGACCAAAAGCGGAGAGAAGATCTGCATACGCATAACCGCCTCGCTGGTGAAGGATGAGAACAGCAGAGTGATAGGTGTCCTTGGAGTCTGCAGTGATATAACCGAGAAGAAAAAGCTCGAGGAAGAGCTTCAAAAATCCGAGAAAAAACTTCGCTGCCTGTTCGAAAACATCCGGGAGGGCATCTTTGCTCTCGACAAAAACGGAGTTTTTACCTCGATAAACCCTGCAGGCGCGAAAATTCTGGGATATACGCAGGAAGAAATCATAGGGAAAAATATAGCTGATTACTATGACGATCCTGAAGGTATGGAGCATCTGATGAACGAGCTTTTGAAAAAGGGATTCTTGAAAAACTACCTGAGCTTGATGAGAAGAAAAGACGGTAAAAAAATCTACCTCGAAATCACCTGCAATGTTATCAAAGACCATGAAGTGCAACTGGAAGGCGTGTTCAGAGACGTGACCGACCGGCTCAAAACCCAGCAGCTGGTAGAAGAATACTCAACTGAACTCGAGCAAACAGTAGAGGTGCGAACCAGAGAAATAATGGACATCAAGGACTTCCTGACAGAAGTAATCGAGATCACAAACGACATCGTATGCATCCTCGACCTCGCGGGCAAAATCAGGCTGATGAACCACGCAGCAGAGCGCATCACCGGCTACAAAAGAGCGGAATACACAGGGAGACCATTTACAGATCTCGTTGCACCCGAATACGTGACCAAAACCCTCAGCAGCATTAAAAGAGCAGCAACAGAGGAGAGCATAGTTCCCTACAAAATCGAGATCGCTGCAAGCGGCGGGAGAAGAGTGCCGGCACAGATCTCCACCCAGGTTTTAAAGAGAAATAACAGCACTTTGGGCATCGCTATTATCGCCAGAGATTTAACCGAGTCGAAAAAGCTCCAGGAAAAAATGAAGGCAGCGCTTGAAGAGCTGAAAAAGCGATACGAAAGCAGAATAGAGGCAATAAACCTCGCAGCTTATGATACTGCCTTGCCACTCTCAATCATCGAGGATTATCTGTCGCTTGGAGATGACAGAAAGCTGCTTGAAATTCTGAACGACAACATCGAAAGGCAAAAAAAATTGATAGAAAACGTCCTCGAATTATCGAGACTCGATTATCGCGAGCGAGAACCAGGATATCGGCTCGTGAATTTCCATAGAATGATCGAGCCCTTGCTTAAAAACTATGCGCTCTGCAAACGCCACATCAATGTCAAGGCAAAGGACGATCTGATTATAAATGTCGAGCCTGAAAAGCTGCTCTCAGTAATAGATCACCTGATCTACCGCGCAGTTAGAAATACACCGGAAGAGAGCGAGATAACGATCTCCGCCGAAGAGCAAAGCGATCAATATCTCTTCAAAATTGCAGATAAAGGAAGAGGTATTTCAAAGGAGAAGCAGATCTTCCTCTTCGAAAAAATCTACCCCGGCGATAAACTATCGGATCAAGAGCTGAAGAACAAAATCGACCTGCTAATAGCAAAGCAATACGTTGAGCACCACAATGGCAAAATATGGGTGGAAAGCGAGAGCGGAAAGGGCACAGCATTTTGCTTTGCAATACCGAAGACAGAGAGCGCGAGGCAGCAAGAAGAATAAGAAGGCTTTACAGCTTCTTTAAATATCCTATCCATGGAACAAACAAGCGATAGCGGCAAAGGCACAGCATTTTGCTTTGCAATCCAAAACCGCGGAGTAAGAAGCAAGCGAGAATTAACGCAATTTTTTGATCTTCCTTTCAATTAGCTCAATCACGTTTTTAGCAAGATGCATCGCTTCTTCAGCTTCTTCTGGATCATCGAAAAATCTTGAGGGCACCCCCCCTGGAAGCCCGTTTGGATAGCGCGTGGGTATATAATATCTATCCAGCTTCTTTGCCTGCATAACTTCTTTGAACTCCAAGTCTGTTTCAAGTGCCATTTCTGAGAGATCGTCTATAGAGTGAGTGTGAAATACCTCAATTGATTTAATTTTCAAATAAAGGTATGCCTTGAAAGCCTTCTCTGTAGCCTGCTGAAAATGAAAAAGGGCAAGATAGAATCTTCCTCTTTTTCTCAACTCGTCTGCGTCCAGAAATTCATCTTTCGCCTGAGTAAACCATCTTATAGCTTCTTCTTTATGCGGTCTTCTCATAAACCACCTTTCCATTTAATACGCTTTTAAGAAAGCTGCTTTTTGGCAATTTTTCCTGGAATTCTTTCTGGTTGTAGACAATGATATCCGAAGCTGCTCTTCTCTCTACTTTTTCATAAACAATATCCATCCATTCTTTTCCCGTTCTAGTATCGGGCATAATCACGAATAAATCCAGATCGCTATGTACATCCACATCTCCTCCTGCAAGTGAGCCGAAAAGAATAATTTTCAGTGAACCCATGTTTTTAAGCTGGCTCACGATTAAATCCATAGAAGCTTGCAGTTTAGCTTTTCTCTCTTTTTTTCTCCGCAAAATTGCTTTGATTCTGGACATCAGAAGCCCTGATCAGGGATTATCCTCACTATTTATCAACCTTTGCCCGCTTTCATTTTGGCACGTCTCACTGCCATTGTTCAGCAGTATTTAAGCGGCGTCAAGACTCCCCCGGCTGTTCTCTTCGTCAGAGGAATCATGGAGCTGCATTCTTTTATTTGCACTTCCCTCTCTGCGATGAACTTTCCAGTTTTCTTTGCCTCAAAGTGTATCGCTCTCATCACTTCTGCTTCAACATCTTTAAACAGGAATATCTTGATTAACGACGCCTGACCTTTGACAAAGTCCCAGACACCGGTAATTCTTCCATCAAGCATTATTGTGGAGGCTGCATTACCGGAGCGATCATATACAAAGCTGTAATTTTCCCGGTCGAGATATCGATCGCGATCTCTGTACCCCATGATATAAGGATCAAGAGCGGGTAGAAAGTTAACTAAATGTTTTTTGATGTGCTTAATGGATCTTAAATTTTTTTCCTCCAAAGAAATCATTTGATATCTTCTCCCGATGTTTGCAATTTCTATGGGAGTTATGCTGGCCTGCAAGACCTTGAGTATCCTTCTGATTTCACCCCTGGTGAAGCCTGTCCACCAGGCAGCATCATTTTCAGTTACAGGACCAAAAGAATATAGATATTGCTTGACCAGCAGCTCTCTTGCTTTCGCCCCGTCCACTGCTCGCAGATTAATATCAGGAAAAAAGTCGTTAAATAAGCAGTAGGTATGCATATTGCTCTTCCATCCTTTTTTCGG
The DNA here is from genome assembly GCA_964631075.1 of uncultured Methanocellales archaeon. Classification (GTDB taxonomy): domain Archaea; phylum Halobacteriota; class JAWCLZ01; order JAWCLZ01; family JAWCLZ01; genus CAZVYP01. Next base: position 5,322 of record CAZVYP010000025.1, on the reverse strand, counting down.
AGCGCTCCGGATTAATAAACCCCGATCGCACATCAGATTCACGATTGGAAAGATATTTTTCGTCAAACCAAGCTCTTTTTTTATTTCCTTCGCCGTCAATCCTCTGCCCTTGAGGATTCCAATAATCCTCTTCGATGTTTCCCGGTACTCGTTTTCGGTAACACCGAGATACTTGCAGTACTGCCTGGACATTGGCTCCACGATCTTTTTCATTGCAGCAAAAGCAACGGGAATCATCTCTTTCGGGAGTATGTAAACCGTTTTCCGCACATATCTGATCTTCCCGAGATTCCTTTTAACATAGAGCTCGTCATCAAGCTGCTCTCTCCTGAAATTTCGAGCTCTCGAGAGCAGCGAGAGATAAGGCGCTGTCGGGCTGGTTGCATGAAGACCGCCGATATCCCTCACTATCCTGACAATATCGTCAACTTTTGAGCGCTCTGTCAGATGCTGTTTTTGCAAAACAAAATGGTTAACCAGATTCAGGTCTATTTCTCTCATTTTCTCTTTCTTCTCATTTTCCTTTTTCAAGCAGCTCTCTAATTCTAACCAGCTCATTGAGAATTTTCAAGTTACTGTCTTCCCCGTAAGTTTCCACAGCCATCGGTTTCCTACCTCTGACGAAGCCCATTATCAGCTCTCTTAATTCCTCAAACTCTTCAACTCCTTCAATCCTGATTTCAGCCGAGCCACCTGCACCTGAAACCGAGTAACCTGCTGTCTGGATTTTAAGCGAAGCCATCCGCAGTCTTCTTGAAATCGGTCCCTGAACGATATCAATATTCGTTATTCTGTTGTAGGGCACAATTCCCGTTTTTTTGAACCACACCCCTCTTCTCCACACTATTTCGTTTTCGGTAAGCCTGTAAAACATCGAATCGTAATATTTCGGAATCCAGTATGCTGTGAAAATTAAAGCTGGTATAATTACGACTGAAAGAATGAGAGTGACTGAAAATTCAGCAAAAAGTGCTACCGGAATGTACCAGGTTAAAATGCCAAGGAAAATTGCGAGCACAAGATATATGTAATAAAGCTTTTTAAATTGAGGGGCTGGTTTGAACTCCTCGCCAATTTTTGTTTTACGGATATCAATCACGCTCATCACCTTACATTATATAACGCGAAAATCATCAACCAAATTTCGAAGCGCGGAGTGAAGACGGGCATCGATACAGAGCTCCTATGCTTTGGTTAAATTGAATTGGCACTCATGTGTATATATTCTTTCTATGACCGCTTTCAGGACTGAAAAACGTTTTCCGGCTTTATGCTCGCCTGGATTCGTCACAAAAATTACTTTGTCTGTTTTTTCGACAAAATCGTGTTATTAACGAGAACGTTTATCATAAAAACAATTTGAATTTATTAATCGTGAAGGATATGAGCGAAAGAATAGGCGTATTCCTCTGCGACTGCGACGCGTACATAAGCGATGTAATCGAGATGGAAAAAGTGGTGGAGAAGGCAAAGCAGAATAAAAATGTTATAGCTGTTATGGAAGAACCATATCTCTGCACCCAGCAGGGAGTTAACAGGATAAAGCAGGCAGTTAAAGATAAAGATCTGGATGGCGCGGTAATCGCGGCGTGTGGAGACCTGAAAGAGCTAAATCTGAAACAAAAGGAGCACTTCAAAGTAGAGCACATAGACCTCAGGAAAATAAGCAAGTCATACAGACTAAAAAAAGAAAGAAGCAGGGAAGAGGCAACCCTCAGTACCCTGGAAATCCTCGAAACCACGCTTGATAGGCTGCAGCGCTATAAAGCAGTGCCGGTTCTGGAGATCCCAATAACCAAAAGGGCGATGGTAATCGGAGGGGGAATCGCAGGTATGCAAGCCGCTATCGACATAGCCAATGCGGGTTACGAGGTGTATCTGGTTGAGAAAAATCCTTCGATAGGCGGAAGGATGGCCCAGTTGAGCGAGACATTCCCCACCCTAGACTGCACCCAGTGCATAATGACACCCAAAATGGTGGAGATCAAGCGGCACGAGAACATAAAGCTGCTCACAAATTCATCTGTCGAAGAAGTCAGAGGCTATGCAGGCAACTTTACGGTTAAGATCAGGAAAAAGGCAACCTACGTGAACTGGGATCAGTGCACCGGATGCGGGATGTGCACCGAAAAATGTCCGTCAAAAGTGCCATCGGAGTTCAACCGAGGTCTGGGACTGAGAAGAGCAATCTCAACTCCATTTCCCCAGGCAGTTCCAAATAAGCCGACTATCGATGCGGAGCACTGCTTGAAGATCACCAAGGACAAATGCAGCAATTGCGAGAAAAGCTGCCCGGTTGATGCCATAGACTACGCGATGAAAGATAAAACCGAGGAATTAAAAGTAGGGGCAATAGTTGTCGCCACTGGCTACGAGCTGATGAACAAAGAGCTAATCGGCGAATACGGCTATGGAGAATACAAAGACGTAATCGACTCCCTTCAGTTCGAAAGATTATTAAGCGCAAGCGGGCCAACTGCTGGTGAGATCAGAAGACCTTCGGATGGCAAAATTCCAAAAGAAATAGTGTTCATACAGTGCGCGGGCTCAAGAGATCAGGAGCACGGCGTGCCATACTGCTCGACCGTGTGCTGCATGTACACCGCGAAGCACGCAATGCTATACAAACATAGAGTGCACGACGGACAGGCATACGTCTTCTACATGGACATAAGAGCGTTTGGCAAAGGCTACGAAGAATTCGTGCAAAGGGCGATAGAAGAAGACAAAGTGCTCTACATCCGTGGCAGAGTATCAAGATTATACGAAGAAGACGGAAAGCTCGTGGTCTGGGGCTTCGACACCCTCAGCGGCAAGAAAATCGAGATACACGCAGACCTCGTGGTGCTCGCAATGGCACTGCTGCCGAGCAGCGACGCGCGTGAGATCGCACGGAAGCTCGGCATTAAAACCGATGAATACGGCTTCATAACCGAGGCAAACATCAAGCTAAAACCACTTGAGACCAGCGGAAATGGCATATATGTTGCCGGAACCTGCCAGGGACCACGCGACATACCCGATACAGTTTCGCACGCCAGCGGAGCAGCATCCAGGGTAATAGTGATGTTCTCAAAGGACACAATCTCAGTACCCGCACCCATAGCAGTCGAAGTCGAAGAACTGGTGAAGCCAGAAGTGAAGACAGTGAAGAAGGTAGAAGTAGGATAAAAGTAGATCTCGAATTTTTTATTTTATTTTTTATTTCTTTACTTTTTCACATCAGATTTGAAGGTATCCGCGGTTATCCTCTGCTGTATATATGCTTTCTATGCCTGGCTTCCACCAACGGCTTATGATCGACTTCGAGCTGATCATACAATTTCCTTAACCTAATACGTTCTCCATCTTAACGCCTATCTCGCACTTAACGAATGTTCGAATATCACCCGGAAGCTCAGGTTCCACTGAATATCTTTTCGAGTTCCTCTGCGTCAAATAACATTACGCCTGGCTCCTTTATTTTCTCCTTATAGCTTTTCGCAAAAATTGCGTAGTGCTCTTTTCTTTTTTCATCGTGCCACTTGACATAGCGCGCTTTTTCTTTAAGCTCTTGCAGTATTTTCTTCACATCAACTTTATCCTGCCACTTGCACTCGCAAAACAGAATTTCTTTTGTCTCTTCGTTCAGAGCCAGAATGTCGATTTCATAGGTATTCTTCGGTGCGGCAGGTATTTTTCCCCACTGCCTGCCAATTTTTGTGAACTTCAAATCTCTGAACAGGAGCTGCTTTTTAATGGCATACATTATGAGGTCTTCGAATTTCCTACCAACGAAATTGTTGAAATTTGCCTCAAAAAAATGAACAAGCTCTTCCACTCTATTCTGTTCTATGTAGGCTTTTTTGTTGTCGATGAAGAAGAACCAGAAGGACAGAAAATTATCATTTATCAAATATATGCCTTCTTTTGATTTTCTCGGATCAGAAATTATGGGAGTTACTCTTTTAATCAGATTGAATTCTTTCCTAAGCAAGTCTATATACTTGGTGGTCTCGGTTTTTCTGTTTGAAAAAAGAGATGCGATTTCATTGAGCTTTGTCTTGCCTTCCGCGATTGCTGTCAGCACAGTACCGTAAGTTTTTGAGTATTCACCAAATTCAACTGAGAGCACAACTCTGCCTTCATCTATGATTATTGAATCAATCCTTTTCAGATGTCCCCTTATTGAATCTTCGATAGGTCTGCTCAGGTCTGTAATCTCGTAATAATAGGGCACTCCTCCAAAAATGGACCAGATTTTAATAAACTCCTCAATATCCAGCTTAAGCTCGCTGATTATTTCTTCAGGTGGCAGTTCACCAAGCGTAATTTCATGCGTTCTTCTACCATACAGCGGGGAGGCCTCCCGGCTGAATACTTTGCCTATGAGGGAATAGCTTGAGCCGCTTACTATTATCCTGAACCTTTCTTTTTTTAACTTTCTTTCATCAATCAGCTTCTGCATCTCGCCATAGAAGGATTTGTCCACACTCAAGAAATTTTGAAACTCATCAAATATGACCACTCTGTCCTTATCAAGAAAATAAGCCACTATGTCTACAAGCTTGGAGAACTTTGGCAGCGCATACTCCCTACATATCTCACCGGTTATCCAGTCAATCGATTTATTCGGCCACACAAAAAGATAAGCCGCATCCGGAAATGCCTTTCTTATCAAAGTGGTTTTACCAATCCGCCTCCTTCCCTTAACAACAACAAAAAAGCTGCTGTCCTCAACCTCCTTAAAAAAATTAAGCTCCCCCTCCCGATCAATAAAGATTATGTTTTTCATACATAATGTATAGAATACATAAACATATAAAGCTTGCTGTCTCTCAATAATTCATTTCCTGCTCTTAATCCCCACGTTCACATATTTTTCGCTTACGTAACTTGTGCGTATCGATCCCTTCGACGAGCCTAATGAGGTTTTATTCGCGAAGTGCTCGAATTCCCTGGTAGAATTATAATGTACAAGGTATATTTCAGAAAGAGGCGTGACCGATCGAGGAACTGAATTCTCAGGGTAATCAGTTCTATTTCTTCTTCAATAGCTCAAAAAATCTCTCCCTGCTCATTCCTGCTTGCCTCAGAATACTCAGTAAAGTTCCCTTCTTCACTTCTCTTTTTTCCGGTACAACAACCAGATAAGTTTTATCTCCGCTCTTTTTATACAATGAGATATGGCTTCCTTTCTGCCTGAGGACTTTAAATCCATCCTTTTCCAATGCCTTAATAATTTCTTTAGCTGAGAGAACTGGCAGCTTCATTCCAGGCTCGCCTGCAAGGGTGTAGAGATATACTCACTTAAAACGATCAGCTCTCTGGCAGTTTTTAGAT
>CAZVYP010000024.1:0-25397 GCA_964631075.1 uncultured Methanocellales archaeon | reverse complement strand
ATAAGGGTGATTACCTGTTACCTCCCTCCCGGGTTGCACTTGCGGCCGCAATCTTATTGCGGTTTTTCGCTGATCAACGATTTCGGTATTCGAGTGCTAATCAATGGGCATCAATCGATGGATTTCGCAGATGCCGAATCTAGCTTGATCACCCTCCGAATCCCGTCTAATACGGACTACCTTCGTGCTATATTGTTACTATATTAAATCTTTTGTGGTAGAATGCCTCTGAATTTTCAAAAAAGTCTGAAAATTCGCTTTTTGGAGGCAAATAATTCGACATTATGTGAATTTATGATTGATAATTGATGTAATGCGTGGAACATAAAAGATTTTATTTGAGCAGCATGAAGCTTACCTTGTTTTAAGAAATTTCAATATTTGCTTACTGAAATCTTCAAAATCTCCCAGACCGTCTTCAAGAATTTCAAAAACCTTTTCATCATCTATTTTTGCATAGCCGTGCACGAGTAAATTTCGGAAGCTCTTCATTTTCTTGAGATTATCAATAGTAGCTGGCTCTAAAACTTTACCTTTAAGCTTTTCAAGAAATTCCTCCTCAGCAGATGGCAAGCCAAGCTTCAATTCCTTAACCAGCAGAGCACAGGTATCCATAACCGCCTCTATGCTCATCTGAAGTAGCCTTTCACTTGCTCTCCTTATCTCAACTCTCGCCCTGTACCCCTCAAGGCTATCGGGCAATATTTCCTCCAGCTCTCCAATATACTGCTCAATTTCGCCAAGTTTTGCCAGTATGCGCGCTTTATCCATTGGCAATACCCTCAAGGTATATTTCATATCTTGGTCTGAAAAGCTCGAACTCCTTCACAGCTTTTATAGCTATATCATACAGGGCGTCTTCATCTTTGCAGAATTTTATAATCCCCTCTTTAAGGACTCTTATTTTTATATACACCGGAAGAATTTGAAAAATATTGATATCTATCTTTTGATATTGTGAATACTCAAGCAGCTTGTCAAAAGTTTTTACGTGAGCCTTTTGATCAGGGTAAAGAACTAGGCACACATCAACATCCCTGTATTCCTCACCCCTCGCGTAGCTGCCGTAAATGATAAAGGCTAATATGTCTCTATCTTCCTCTGCCTTTGAAACAAGCTTTTCGAGCTTTTTTTCCATATCTGAATTTGACTATCACCTTAAAAGGGATAAGGCTTGCGGAGAATTGAAAGTGGAAAAAGATTTCGACAGCCTAAAAAAGCTGGAGCGCCAAGTTACTGGATGTGGCATATGAGTTTGACCCTGTAATTCGCAATAAGGCAAGAGAGTATGCGAGGTCGGTGTTAGTCTACAGGTTATTCAATTTCTTTTTAATGCTTGCATTCATTATTGTACTTGCTTTTACTTGGATATCGCTTCTGATTAAAAATGACATCACGCGGATCGTAAGCACGCAGCCGGGTATAGATGTGCTGTATTTCTGCCTTTTTATAACATGGCTCACGCTTTTATCACTCCCGATTTCTTATAATGCTGAGTATATCAACGAGCATCTCTTCGGCGTTTCAAATCTAACCACGAAAACCTGGGCCAAGGACCAGATCAAGGGTTACTTGCTCAGCCTGATAATCAGCATTCCGCTGCTGCTCGGCTTGTATCATTTGATACGGAACTACGAGCTCTGGTGGCTGTTTGCAGGTGTGGCGTATTTCCTGCTAACCATACTATTCGTCCGCCTCGCCCCGGTTTTACTTTTACCCCTCTTTTACCGCGTGGAAAAATTTGAGAATCACCCGCTGGCTGAAAAGCTCAAAAACCTTGCTTCGAAAGCAGGAGTTAAGATTGTAAGTGTCGAGAAGCTTGTTGCCAGTGAGCGAACAAAAAAGCCGAATGCGGTTTTCACAGGCATCGGGGAGCGCAAGCGGATTTTGCTCTTTGATACCCTGCTTGAGAGCTTCCCCGAGGAAGAGATAGAAATCGTGCTTGGTCATGAGCTGGGGCACTATGCGAATGGAGATATATATAGATATATAGTTATAGACGGGGCACTTAGCTTCCCCGGCTTTTTCCTTGCTGACCACCTTATGCACTACTTCTCTTTAGACCTTGCTGATGTTGCAAATTTCCCCAAGCTGGTATTTATCCTACTCGTCTTCAGCCTGATCTCGTCACCTATGGTGAATGCTTACTTGCGGAGCAGAGAAAAGCTTGCTGATAATTTCGCTCTTGAGCAGACCTGGAATGCTGACGCGTTTATTTCAAATTTGAAGAGACTCGCGGACTTAAATCTCTTGGAGATCGAGCCCCATCGTTTGAAGCAGGTTTTCTTTTCATCTCATCCCAGTATTAAGGCAAGGATTGAGTATGCTGAGGCATTCAAGCGGAAGCAGCGGCTCTGAGCTCCATATAGCTCCTGATCATAAATTCTTTGAGATTCAGCGGGTCTTCGATAAATGTAACTGTTGCCCTGCCATTTACAACGGCGATTTCTTCGCAGAGCAGCTTCAGCTCTTCTCTGCTGTCGAGCATAATTAAGTGTAGTCTTATATTTGCATTCCCTGCTTCTTTCGCTGCTCTCAGGGCACTCTGAACCGGAGAAAGGTCTGGATGCGAAGAAGCCGTTGGCTCGCTATCTGTGATTAGAAAGATGCTGCGATTTGCTTCTTCCTTTTCCAGGTTTTTAATAGCAATATCCAGAGCAAGGCCAATATCCGTATATCCAAGCGGGCGCAAGCGTGTGAGCTCGCCCGGTGCAATTTTTTGCACCTCATGATTGTAAGCAATTATATAAAGCGAGTCGTCTCTGAATTCGCTCTGCAGCAGCTCTCTGAGTGCAAGCGCTGCCATTACCGCGCCTACAAATTTCTCTCCATCCATCGAGAAAGACGAGTCAAGCAGGATTGCGTTGGCAGTTTTCGCCATGTGATGTGGCTCTCTCACCAGGATGTCTTCATTTCGTATTTTTAAGTCCTCTGGGTCGCTTAAGGCGGTGGAGATCAGGGTTTCCTGTATATCAAGGGTGTCGTAGCTATGGCTGTGCTCGTCATATTCCTGGAGCTTATGCGAAGGATGTATACCAATACCTTCTTTAAAAGTCTCATGCGCACCCGTGCCTTTTTTATCAAGGTTCTTAAAAGCTTCCTCCAGCACCCTTCTGGCAATCATATTCTCCCCCTTCGATGTGAACTCCGGCAGATTTATGAACATATCCGGGTAGAGGAAATCGCGGTGCAGCCTCATCGAACCGGTATCCAGGAAGTCTTCTCTGCTGAATTCCTCGACTATTTTCTCGGGAAAGTTTTCTATTATCTGCTTTGGCGAGAGATCGCCTGGTTTTATTTCACCTTTCCTGACCCTGTCTTTAAGATGCTCCCATGCCTTTGCCCTTGCGTCTTTAAGCTTACCATAACCGGGATAGTACTTCTGCCGCCAGTCGTCCTGAGCCCACCCCAGAGCCGCGAGCTGTCGACTTTCCAGATCGAAGTCTTTTTCTCTCTGGCTTTCTTTCAGGTAGCCTTTTACCATAGCATTTACATCCACTTTCTTACCGCTATCCCCATCGCTTTCATTCATGCTGCGCGGATTGAACATTCTATATAGTATGTCTTCAACCAGCTTTTCTCCGAAGATTGCAGAAAAATCCGGCTCTATTTTGCTCTCAATGCATGGCTTACATCTTGGTTTCATCCGTTACCAGCTCTTTAACCGTAAACCCCTCCTGTGAGCTCTCCACCGACTTTGGCATGCAGAAGCCCATTGAGTGCAAAATGATTTCCAGAGCTGAGAGATACTCCTCTCGGGTCAAAGGATTTTTTGACCTTGAAACTCTGCTCACCACTGAGTCTATCTCTGGCCTGCCGCGCAGCTTTTCCAGAGTTTCAGTTTTAATTGCAATCGTACCCTGGTTTTTAAGAGCCTCATAGAAAGCTCTGAATTCCTCAGCAGGGATTTCCTCATATATTTCTCTGCATGTTTTCACTATCGCCTGCTTTGCAAGCTGCTCGATTAAAGCAGCCTTGGATTCCTTCACACCATAAGCAAGCTCGATTCTCCCGGTCAGCGCAAGCTTGACTGTTTCATATTCTCCGCCATAATCGGAAAATAAGGGCACTTCCCTTCCATTGCGATGTGCAACCGATTTGATATGATCGAACAGCTTTATCGTGGCGCGGCACGACGGCTCAGACTCGATTTTCCTGGCAATATCGCACTCCTGCCTGTTGCGTGCATATCTAACGATTCGAGCCAGAGTTTTAAGATGCCAGTAAGGGATATCCGGATTCTGATGCTTCGTCCTTACGATGTACATATTTCGCTTTCCGATTTCGATTTCATCCTCAAGGGTTTCTGGAGCGCCTATGTCTATTTCCTCCATTCTATCGAGGAGAGGTTCCTTAATTGGATTTGTACCGCGGTAGTTAGCGGGATTTGTCGAAGCAACCTCGATGGCATCGACTTTAAACGGCACGATGTCTCCATCCGTGGTCGAAATCTGATGCTCCTCAAACAGCTCATGGAGAAGTGTTTGAAGCGATGTGGGAATCGCCCCGAGCTCGTCGAAGTAGCCTACGCCGCGGTTTGCCTTCAGAGCTCTACCCGGTATGAAAACCCCAGGATCGTCTAAGTCATAGCCCTCTCTGATTTTCTGTATCGATATTCCGCCAATGAGCTGCCGGGTGGTGAGCATGGGGTCACCTGGTATGCGTATCCAAATTCGTGGAACCCATATTAACTCAACTTTTTCACCGCCAGTTACCTTTGACTTGCATGAGAAGCAGGTAGGCTTAACGGGATCGTCGCTGATCTTGCAGCCTTTTATAGCCAGCAGCTTTTCCGGCAGAAGCTTTGCAATCGCTCTGGAAAAAGTGGTTTTACCATAGCCCCTTCCACCTTTAAAAAGTATTGAAGAGCCTGAGAGCAGCGCATTTTTGACCATTTCCTTCTCCCGCTGCTTGCCAACAACGTCGGGAAAAGGATCTGCTCCCTGCTTTTCGCACTCAAGAATCCGCTCGCGCACGTAATCCACAGGCGACCTCGAATGATAATGCAGGTACTCATCGCTCCAGATGTCAACTTCTCTGCCGTTTAAAACATAGACAGGTGCATTTGCTCTGTTAACCCTCACTTCCCCGAGAAAGGCTTCCGGCTTTTGCTTCCTTTTTTTCATCCTATCTATTTATGCTGTTTCTCCTTTAAAAATCCTATTTTGGATTATATCAGATCTCTATCCACCAGCACCTGCATCGATCCGTGGCACGCGGAAGTAATAAACGTAATCGCCCCGGATATGCACTGCTCTGCACCGGAGTAATCGTGGAGATTCAGCCTCCCCAGTGCTTCCATTATCTTTTTATCCGCATCCGCGAAGTTCTTAAGATTCGTAGCGTTGTGGGCTATTCTTATTTCGGTGAGCAGCGCTTCCAGGAATATGGTCAGGATCTTCTCCCCGCCATCGAGCTGCTCTGGATTTAATCCTCCTAGTCGCTCCAGCAATTTGAATCCGATTATCAGCTCAGATTTCAATCTCTCCGCATATTGAAATTCCTTCAGCGCTTGCTTTACCTCAGCGTCCATTTTCAATCCTCCTGATTATCTCATCAAGTGTTAAGCTGCTCTGCTCTCCACTGCGCATGTTTTTCAGCGCCAGCTTGCCTTCCTTTAATTCATTTTCACCTACTATGACAGCGTAATCCGCGCCTGCTGTGTTTGCATGCGCAAGCTGAGCCTTCATGCTTCGCCCCATAAGGTCAAATTCGGTTGTGAAATGTGCCCGCAATCGCCCGGCAATTTTGAGGGCCTCGCTGCGTATATCGCTTCCGGCTGCTATTACCACGATCTTCCTTGCCTCCGAGCGCTTTGTTACTATTTTCTCCCCCAGCGCTTCCATCACGCGGTCAAAACCAATCCCGAAGCCGGTTGAGGGTATATCTTTGCCTCCGAATAAATGGGCAAGTCTGTAGCTGCCTCCTCCGCAGATTTGATTCTGCGCTCCTAATTCACTTGCAAATGCCTCGAACACGATGCCTGTGTAGTAGTCCAGTCCTCTTGCGATGCTCAGATCGACTTTATAGTCAACTTCGTATACATCCAGGATCTTCAGCACCGCTTCAAAGTGTTTAAGCCCCTCGCTTTCACCTGTCAGCTCGCGCAGTCTCGGCGTTATCTCTGCCCTGCTTCCGCAAAGCGAGATAAGCCCAAGTAATCTGGTTGTTGTATCGCCAGCAATTCTATGCGCCTGTAAATATTCCTTAAGCCCTTTCACATCTTTTTTATCTATGTAATCGATAATTCTGTCCTGCCTCCCGATATCAATGCCATTCATGATCATCCTCAGGGTGTCGAGGTGCCCTATGTGCAGCTCTGCTTCGATTCCGGCTGCTTTCAGCATCGACATGGCGAGAGCTATTACCTCGGCGTCTGCATCAGGCGTACCTGCGCCTATCAGCTCCACGCCGAACTGCCAGAACTCTCGAAAGCGACCTTTCTGGGGCTCTTCGTAGCGGAAGCAGTTTTCGAAGTAGTAGAACTTTAAAGGCTTTGGATCCATCTGCAGCTCATTCACATACATGCGGAGCGATGGCGCGGTCAATTCAGGGCGAAGCGCAAGATCTCTACCTCCCTTATCTTTGAAGGCATAGATTTCTCCCACTATTCCTTCTCCCGATTTCAAGGTGAAAAGTTCAAGCGACTCGAATGTCGGCGTGGATATCTCGCGATAGCCCCATTTCTCTGCGATTTCCCTGAATTTTTGCTCAATAGCTCTGCGCTTCTCCATCTCATCTGGGAGAAAATCTCTTGTGCCGCGGGGTCTTTTGATCATAGTTCACCCCTGCCGGGCTTTGTTTTTCCCGTCAATCTGTCCCATGTTGAGGCATCTCCAAATACGTCTTCTCTTTGCTTTTTGATATTGATTAACAGCGCTATTAATATGAGCAAAAGAGCAAGCTGGGGGCTCAATACAGAGGTGACAAGTGCAAGCATTGCAATGCAAGCCGCGATTATTCCGCGTATTGAGCCTTTCCTGTATGACTCGAGCTTTGTCCTTTTGAATATACGGATGTCGCGGGCAGTCAGGAAAATGATGACTGTGAATGCAAGCACTGCCAGAAACTGCAGCTCTGTCAAGCCATCACCTTCTCATGCTGGCCCGCTTGAGATATTCCTTCAGCATCGGCAGCATTGACCAGGCTTCGACGTAGCGCAGTCCGAGGCGCTCTGCCCATTTCTGTATTCCGTAATCGCTGGCAACAACAGCAGCATCCAGCTCTTTTGCCAGGAGAAGCACATCTATATCAGGAGCGCTGTCCAGTATGCCATAGCGAAGGGCGTTGCGGTATTTCTCTCGAAATTTTGCTACAGTCACGCCTATGATATCGCGCTCTATTTCCTGCTCGATCTCGCTTTTGCTCTTTGCCTTCGTATCGGTGAAGAGGCATTCAATCGAAGAATCCCAGATTGCTTCTTCGGCGACTGTCATCCCTTTGTTTATTCGATCGCGCATGAAGTCGACGTACTCGTAAAAAATCTCTGCCGGAATCTTAACTTCATATCTATCAGGCGTTTTCTTGACCAGCCAGGTGTCGATCTTCGCCATTACCTCGTCCTTGCACTCATTCCTCCTCAGAAAATCTCGAAGCTCGTTGTAAACAGAGGGATACGGGATGTAGCAGCTTATATCAAGATGGAGCCTTGCATCTGCAATCAGGTCAATTGTAATGTTGATCTGCTCGGTGAGATTTGCAAAGCCTTCTTTCTCTCTGGTATGGGCATCGGTAACCGCGGTGGTATCAAGCACGAAGCGCTGGCGCATCATTACCCAGATTCCTCACAGGCTAGATTCATATAAGGCGCTACTCCTTTATATTTATCGCTAATTTCTCAAGATCTCCGGGGGTGTTAACGTTTATCAGGGTTTTAAGCCCGGGATCGATTTTTTTAATTTCCTCCAAAGAGATGTACCTGATCTTTGGTAGTGCAAAAGCTGCTGAGAGGATAATGCGGTCACCGCGCTTTATTGCTTTGTTCGCAGCTATGATCATTGCCTCGCGCCTGTATATCGCGTGCAGCGTTTCAAGTCTTCCATTTTCCCACCTAGGAATAATTGCGTCGAAGCCCTGAGCTTGTTTAAACATTATTTTCACAACATCCGGATTTATAAATGGCATGTCGCAAGCTGCTACGAATGCCAGCTCTGATTCCACATGCAACGCTTCCAATCCGGACAGTATCCCTGAAAGAGGCCCGTACTCTGTGATCCTGTCATAGGCAAGCCTTGCATCGCCTATGCAGGGTTTTAAGCGCTCTCCCTGTTCTCTACTCGCTGCAACAACAACAACTTCATCCACAACCTGCTTCAGCGGATCGATTACAAGGCTTATCATCGCCTTGTTACCCAGCTTGATGATTGCCTTGTCGCTGTGCTGCATTCTGGCGCTCTTTCCGCCGGCAAGAACTATCGCCCCTCTCATGCAATCCCCTTTTTCCCACTGGCAATATAAAAGTTTCTCCCTGAAAAAAAATTCAGTCGGCTTTCTCTATTTTCTTAATGCTTTCTTCAATCAATGTTTTTATCTTCTCTCCTTCTTCTTTGAAGCCATAAATTTTTGAGAGAATATGGACTTGATAGGCTGCGATTACGAAGAACAAACAGCCCATTGCCATTAAGAGGTACTGTGGGATATAGATTCCCTGCCCGTATTTTTCAACCCAGTTTTCGCCTATGAATAGCATTGTATAGATATTGTTGAGAATGATGAAAAAAAGCGAGCCCAGTGTCCATGTAAGATAAAGCTTTAATATGCCGGCTGTGAGCCTGGATCTTGCGTAATAAGTTATAATGAATGCTGCAAGGGCACATAGTGAGGCGATACCCCAGAGCGCTACCATTATTAGGTTTTCCATTTTCACCTCTATTTCAATCACTGTCGAGATGAATGACATCGTCGCAGTACATTTTTAATTTGTTTATTACTTGAGCTTCTTCTTCCTCGAGCGATATGAACACTGCATCGATTTCCCATATCCTGATCTTGCAGGTCAGGAAGTGAATGAATCTTGCCACACTTTCGCTTTTATTATATATCAGCAGGGTTGAGAGAGAATCGAAGAACACGAATTTTTGCTTGCCCGGAATTGATTTCACTGCCTGATCTAACGCAAGACTCATTCCGGTCAGATCTTCCGCATTATGCAGAAAGAGCACGCCATCGATTTTCTCGGGCTTTTTGCTGGCTCCCATTGCGAATGCGTCTATGAAGATCAGCATTCTCAGATCCACTCTATTTTCAAGAAATTTCTTCATTGCCACATATGGCTTGCTCAGGGTTACGTACACACCCGGCTCATTTTTATCATTAATGAAGTATTCCAGCAGCTTTAAGACGTTATTGCTGTAACGATCTGCCTTTGACAGAACAAGAATTATACCGGAGTTAAAAATCAATTTTTCTGCATTTTCTTTTTTGACTTTGACTTCATCTCCTGCCATTATGCACTCAAACTCCATAAACTAATTATACCACAGACTATAAATATTTTTTTCAATTTTTAACAAAAATTTAATTATTTTTAATATTTTATACCTATATTGAACCAGTTTATCAATTTTTATTAAAAACAAATTTATTAAATTTGAGGTGAGTTCCAGCGTAAATTAAGCATTGGTTTCAAAATGAGAACCAGCGGTTCTCCTTTGGTTAAGTATATCTGCTAACAGCACTTAAATGAATTTTCAGATTCGAAATGCAGACCGATTTGCTGATCGTAGGAGCCAGTACTGCGGGATTGATGGCTGCTAAAAGGGCGGCTGAGCTTGTAAAGCAGGATTTCTCGATAACCCTTATAGACAAAAAAAAAGTGATCGGAGTCCCACCCTCCCCGGCGAATACGTTTTTCAAAAGCATGTGGGAAAAAACTGGCGAACAATTGAAAGAGGAATACATATTAAACAGGCTCGATGGCATGCACATAATCTCGCCCTCGCTTCATGAAATTGAGATCAAAGCCCCCGGCTTCGTTATCGATCGCACTAAATTCGACCAGCAGTATTCTGGACAGATTGAAAAACTGGGAGTAAAAATTCTCAGCGCAGAAGCAAGAGCCGTGCTGAAAAATGGCAATAAAGTCGCAGGAGTGCATTCTGATCTCGGAGAAATAAATGCAAAACTTACAATAATCGCGGATGGCGTGGAATCAGTGATTGCAAAGAACGCGGGCTTGAGAACAATGAAGTATCCAGAAGACATAGCTTGGGCATATGAGGTTGAAGTGGAGAGCAATAACATCGGCGAGGCGAAGTTTTTCGAGTACTACATTGGAAGCATCGCACCAGGCTGGAAGGCAACATATTCCCCTTTCGGCAACGGAAAAGCCGCTCTTGGTGTATACGTGCGCGGGAGAGGGAGGGATGTCAGGATGTTTTATAACGCGTATCTTGAAAAATTCAAAGCCATAAAAAAAATCCGTGATCTCAAGCTTGGCGAGCCGAGCACAGGTGGCGACCCGATAGCAACAATTCCATATGAAATCATTGAAAACGGCGTAATGGTAGCGGGTGCCGCTTGCGGTCAAAGCGGCATTTGCTACGGAATGCTTGCCGGTAAAATTGCAGGAGAAACCGCGGCAAAGGCCTTAACCGCAGGTAATCATTCAAAACAATTTCTGAGTCCGTATGAGCAGGAGTGGTCAAAAGCCTTAAAGTCGCAGTATGAAATTGGCAGAAGAGCACTGGAAGCAATCAGGAAGATGAGCGATGAGGAAATAGACGAAATAGCAGAGGCACTTGAGGGAGAGGACATTTCCAAGTACCTTAAGGGCAGTCCCTCTGAGATAGCTTTTAAGCTGGGATCGCTTCTTTTCAGCAAATCGCCGGGCTCAATTTTATTATTAAGCAGGCTGATGGGGTGAGCCAACGTACAGATATACTCTTCACAAAGGAATCGGCTTTGAGGTTGAGGCTGCTATAATAAACAGTCGAATAAAAGTTGAAGTAGAAGGCATGTTCTCAGCCGCCGTAAAACCATTGATAAAAAACCTCACCGGATTACTTGAAGGGGAGAAAGCAATAAGATGTAGCGAAGAAAAGCTCCATATCTCAACCTGGCTGCCTCCTGTTCCAGGCAGGGCATTTGACAGATATTCGAAGGCACAGCTGAGCGCTCTTGCAGGAAAAGCAGTGCCAGACCAGGCAACCATAGCCATAACCGAGGAGTGCCCGAATCTTTGCAGACACTGCGCCCTGCCTGATACGAAAAGCAGAGCCATGCTTGCTCTGAGTGAGATTAGAGATGTGATAGACCAGGTGCTTGAGCTGGGTACAACACTGGTAATCTTCGATGGCGGAGAGCCTCTGACTTATAAAAACCTGTCGCAAGCAGTTGCGCATGTGGACGAAAATATGGCAATCTCGACTCTCTTCACATCCGGATACGGCTTTACTGTCGAAAAAGCCCTTAAACTGAAGCAAGCCGGACTCTATGCCGTGAATGTAAGCCTCGACTTTCCGGATGAGAAGCGGCATGATAAAATGAGGGGGAGAGAAGGGGTTTATAAAGAAGCTATTAATGCTATTAAAAATGCAGTCGAAGCAGATCTATTTGCCGACGTCTACGTGGTGCTCTCTCCAGATAATATTGATTGTCTGGAAGAATTTTATTCCCTCGCTATAGAAACTGGAGCTCATGAGCTTACCTTCTATGAAATTGTGCCAGCAGGAAGGTGGACAGGGCATGAAGAAGAGACTTTGAACACGGGTGAGCTGAGAAAGCTGGATCGATTCGTAGAGAAAGCTCGAAGGCGAGAGGGGCCACGAGTAATGTCCATACCCCATATAATGAGAAGCACCGGATGCTTCGCAGGCAGAAAATGGATCCATATTACGCCAAAGGGCGAAGTGCTGCCCTGTGCCTGCATACCCACTTCCTTTGGAAATATAAGGAAAGAGCGCATAGAGGAGAGCTGGAAGAAAATCAGGAGACACGAGGCATACTGTGGATTCAACCAGCACTGCCTCATGCGCGATGCAGGATTCAGAGAGAAGTACCTCAAGCCCGGGCGCTGAAGCATCGACGCGATAATCCAGCAAGTTATATATTACTACTTCAAATATCTCATAACAACGGGAGTTGATGAGATGGCGATAAAGAAGGTGCTGGAGAAGAAAAAAGGTTTGCTTATCATCGTTGACGGTATGGGAGATCGACCGGTGAAAGAGCTCGGTGGAAAAACTCCACTTGAGCACGGCAATTTCCCGGGTTTCAATGAAGTGGCGAAGAGGGGGATAAACGGGCTTATGGATTCAGTCGCACCTGGAGTTGCAATCGGCAGCGACACCTCGCACATTTCAATTCTTGGCTACGATGCCTTCAAAGTCTATCGAGGCAGAGGCTATTTAGAAGCACTGGGCGATGGGCTGCCCATAAAGGAGAGCGATATAGGATTCAGAGTGAACTTCGGCACAGTTCGCAATGGGATGGTGATAGACCGGCGCGCTGGTCGAATTCAGGAAGGCCAGAGCCCACTTGCCAGCGCGATAAATGAGGGCGTAAAGCTATCCGGGGGCGTTAAAGCGATTTTTAAAGAATCAACGGGACACAGAGGGGCACTTATACTGCGCGGTAAAGGCTTGAGCGAGAAAGTCACAGATTCAGATCCACACGCAGCTAACGAGCGAATAAGAGAGGTCGAACCGCTTGCGAGCGAGGCAAAATTAACCGCCAGGGTGCTCAACGAATTCATAAAGCAGAGTGCACAGATACTTAGAAAGCACGAAGTCAACATGGAGAGGGAAAAAAGAGGTGAACTGCCCGCAAACTATCTCCTGATCCGAGGTCCCGGTACAAAGCCGGAGGTAGAATCTTTCAAGCATAAATTCGGGTTAAACGCAGCATGCATAGCTACCACAGCACTGGTGCGAGGAGTGGCTGCATCCCTCGATTTAGAGCTGTTAAAGGTAAAGGGAATGACGGGTGAATATAACACCGATGAAATGGCGAAGGCAAGAGCTACAGTTAAAGCCCTGGAGAAGTACGACTTCGTATTCACCCACTTCAAGCCAACCGATGCAGCTTCTCACGACGGCAACGCAAAGCTGAAACTCGAAATGCTGGCGAAGGCGGATAGAATGGTCGGCTACATCCTGGAAAATATTGAGCTTGAAAAAGTAGTCATCGCATTAACAGCAGACCACACCACGCCTGTTAGCGTAAAAGAGCACACAGGTGACCCTGTACCCGTAGCAATAGCTGGAGAAGCGGTAAGAGTGGATGACGTGGTAAGCTTCAACGAGCGCAGCTGCGCCAAGGGTGCTCTAGGTCGAATCAGAGGCAATGATCTGATGAACATCCTCGTCAACTACATGAATCGAGCGGAGAAATTCGGGGCTTGATGAGCAAAGAAGAAGAGAAGAGTATCAAGGAAGAAGATCTTGAAGCCCTTGACAAATTGATCGAAGCAGAAGCCAGGAAAGCAATCGCGAAGCAAAAAGTACACTGCTCCCACTGCGGCTCCACAAACGTTACGTATTACGTCGGGCAGTACCTCGGCGTGCTCTATCAATGCAAAGACTGCGGCACAATTAACAACTTCGTGATTGAAGACGGCGTGATAGGGGAGAAGATACGGGAGGAATATCTAGAAAAGAGGAAGAAGACATAGCAATTCGCTTAACAATTCTTCATAAAAATTCAATGCGCTTAATCGGTGATGTTCTCAATTTAATTTTTCTACGAGAAGAAGCACTAGTCATTGTTCTTGACACCGCGCTTTTTATTCTGGCTTTTTCTTTTTCTGCTATTTGTAAGGAGAGCTGTGTGGTTTGTTCATTTAGCATCTTAACCATCGGGTTTTCAGGGTTAAGCCTGTAAAGGTTTGCTCTTCCGATTTTTCTTGTAACTTTCACAATTCCCAGTTCTTCTAAATCATTAAAGCACTTGTATAACGTCTGCTTGCTCATTCCGAGCTCTCTTACCAGCTCGTTTTTGCTGAAGTCAAACATTGGATTGGTTAGAAAAATATCTATTATCCTGAGCTTGGGCGAGCTACCGAAAGCCTTGAGCAATAAAGAGTCTCCAAGGTGAACGTATCTAACTTCATTTTCGTGCATTGCTATCGATGATTTGAAGACATAGGTATTTATAATTTTATCTTCAAAGTTCCATAAGTGTACTATGCTACAGCTGACCGATAACCAGATTAAAGCTGCCATTCTTACATTACTGGAGAAGAAGGGACGCTGGGGTGCACATTATTTTCCTCTGGATACTCTGATAAACTGGCTGGGTCGCAAGGTAAAAAGAAACAGCAAGAGGGTAAGGAGATGTATGGAGGATTTAGTCAGGGAAGATTACATTCTACTACATAAGGGTGGTAAGACAGTTTCGCTAAATCCGGAGAAGGGTATAGAAATCATAGAGAATATTAAAAGCGTTACGAAAAAAGGGTTCATGTAAAAGTCGAGAGTCTCGATTGTCTCTTGAGCGGGATTTCTTTTCCGGTGATGTCGAATCTCTTCACAGCATTGCTCTTTGAGTCGTATATCAGATATTCCTCGGTGGCAAGGTTGAGGGAGTAGCATTCAGTATTTTCTATTCTGCGGTATGCAAAGTCATGGTGGTGTCCTGAGAAAAAGTAGCGCGGTCTGACGGTTTTAAGGATAGTTGTTAAATGGTGGACGCCTGCATCGTAGCCTCTTTTTCTGATTAAGCCAAGGGGAGATTCGTGTGAGAGGAAGATGTCTATATTCGTGAGCGAGAGACAGCGCTGGACTTCTTCATTTACAAAGTGCCTTCTTCTATCGCCTGTGAGCTCCTCTCTTTTCAGTTTAAAGTAGTTTGGAGCGTGATTTCCGCAGAGTCCTGAGAGCGAGAGATTGTTGCTCCCTTTGCGCAGCAGAACTGTTTCACCGCTTCTGATGAGCCTGAGATTTTGAAATGTCATCTCTCCTTTTATCATCGCGTCAATAACGTCAAAATCTTCATTGTTACCGAACACGAAGTTAAGTGGAAGCGGCATGGCTTGATAGAAACCGAGATCGCCTACCTGGATCACAAAGTCGATATTCTTTTTATTTGATTCGATTAGCTGAAACAGCTTTTCCTTGTTTTCTTTAGATTCACCGTGGACATCGCCGAGCAGCAACAGCCTCATATTTCCCAGCCTCATAATTACAGTGCGCTCTGGATCTCCCCTGGATTGCGAAGAACTTTTATTCCCTTCATCTTTTTAAGCTTTTTTATATTCTCTTTATCGATGTCTCTGACCATCACCTCTACCTCTCCACCTTTTATTGCTCCATATTCGCAGAGAGCAGCGCATCTCCCGCAGCCGGTGCAGAGCAGAAGATCTATTTGATCGCTGATTGCATTTTCAGGACAGCTTTCTCTCGGTTTGCAGGCCTTGCATTTATCACATCGCTCGCGATCGATGAAATAGGGCATCTCCGATGTGATTTGCCTCGTGATATCGACTGGGAGCACGTAAACTTTAACCCCTCCTTTGACTGACTGGGCAACTGCATTGGTAACAAGGGTATCTGCAATTCCATGGACTATTTTCGCGACTGTGTTCGATGTGGCAGGTGCGACGATCAGGGCGTGGTATTTTCCCCTTCCAAGCCTGCCTGCTTTCGGTGAACTCCCGCTTGAGTCAGGAAAAATTTCTTCAAGATATCCTCCGGGTGCGAGTTCGTGGAGCTCGTGGAAGAGCCCGTACATTTTAACGACCTCTTCGCCTGCCTTTGAGAGAAAAACCGTGATCTTCAGGTTTCTTTTTTTAGTTTTTATGTCTCTAAAAGCCTGAAAGCTTTCCTTTAAAAAATGTCCCGCACCCGTTATTGCCCATGCAACGTGGATATGTGTTCGAACTGCTACTCCCCCATGAATTTTTCCAGCTTCGCGAAAGCAATTCTATCCCTGCGCCTGCCGCATTTTTGCACAATTGCTCTGTAGTGCTCGATAAGCTCTCTGTATCTCTCTTCGCCAGTGGCCTTATATCGAGTGGCGTGGATTGTTGATTCTATGACTGCGAAAAGGCCTCGATTTATCGCAATTACTTTTTTATTTATGATCTCTCCTTTTTCAGGGTAAAGTGCAACCATTGCAGGATCGCTGTCCTCGATTACTCTACAGTTAAATAATATCCATGCACTGGCCTGCCTCAGCACCGGAATCTTGAGATTCTTTTTGTAGCAATACTGCTTTTTGCTTAAATCTGAGAAGGCGGCTTTTACGAAGAGCAGTGGATCGTCCACGATGTTTGCAATCAATGCTTTTGTTTCGAGCAGATTTTTAAATGTAGCAGTGTTTTTGTAGATGCGCGCGGTAACTTTGCCGCGTTTTACAATCAGTCCTATTGGTGCTGCGTTTGGCTTTTCTACATCTGAAATTGTGGTGGCTATAACTTCGTTTATCCCCTCATTAAGTCCATAGCTGCGCAAATTCAAAAGCGCATTCCTCCAAGGAGTGAGATAAAAAGTGAGGCTGCCATTATATCTGCTGTCGAGCCAGGATTTATGCCCTCGCTTATCAACTGCTCATCCAGTTTTTTGATCTGTTCTTTATCTTTCAAAACAATACCTGCCATCTGGCTCACCCAGATCGACTTCTCCTTGCTGAACTTGATCTCAACAAAGGTATCAGGTACTTCTGATAGCATGCGCAAAAAGACGTAAACTATGGAATCGTTGATGTTGCTCTCTGCAATCTTCTTGCTTAAAAGCAGGGAGCCGTTGAAGCTGCGGGGAAAGCCCTTGCACCACTCCTCCGCAATGATATCGCGCTCGCATGTTAGCTTCATAATCTCGTACAGCGTAAGATTTCGTTCCTCGATAATTCTCAGGGAATCGGGAGAGTTTACGTCAAGAAAATCCACCGGCTTAAGCTTTACTTTAACGCTTGAAAAAGCTCTGTAGAAATCCATTGCATCCTTCACTGTGGTATTTTTGGTGAGTTGCACCGCATTTTGCTTTAATTCCGCTATTGATTTGCTAGCGCCAGCGCTCATTATCAGCGGGATGAGCAGGGTAAAAGCGCCGAAGTGTGTGTTGCCGCCGCGCTGCCACTTTGTGCTTTCTTCAACAGCTGCACATATCAATGCACCCACGCCATTTTTTGATTTTGCAGCCTGCTCAAAAACAGAATATGCGCCTACTGCGGAGGCTAGGAAATGCTCATAGCGCGTGTCTTTATAGTCGTGATCTCTATCGATGTTCCCGGGTTTTGGGTTCGCAGACGCTTCTAAAATCATCGCAAGTTGAGCACACCTTGCTATGTAGCCTGGCTCGAACATCTTTTCTGCCTCGTGTATTCCTTAATATGCTCTGCAAGCTCTTTTTTAAGCTGCATATATTTTGCGTCCGATAGATGAGCCTTTCTGAGCGCCGCTTCTCTGCCTATGCATGGCTTATGAACGGTGCAGCACCAAACCAAGCTTCCGTAACATGTAGTATCACCTTTCTCGAGAAGTGTGTTTCTGGCGAACTCGACTTTAATGCGCGCATACTCCTCCTTGCCGAGATCAGCAAGTTTTAATGCATCATGAAGAGGACAGTTCTTCACCGGCTGGCAGCAAAAAGCAAGTGCTCTCAAATCACCATCTCTGCATATATGTTTTGGAGCATTGTACCACCCGGATTTCTTCTGTTCCTCCTCAATTTCAAGAGCAAGACGCTTGAAAATCGTCGGGTCGTACTTCGCAGCTCTTGCAATCGAAACCATGTCTGCTCCTCGAGAGAAGAGCTTGTGTGCACTTTCGAAGTCGTTTACCGAGTTGTTGCCGATTATGAAAAGATCGGTTGCATTTCTGATTTTCTTTATTACGCTCGGATCCGATCCTTCTGCGCCCAGCGCATCTACATGTATTATATCCGCGCCTGCTTCTTCGATAATTCTGGCGAGTGCGACGTCGTCAACGATATTCCCGCGAACTTTTATCGAGAGCACAACGCCAGTTTTTTTGAGCTCCTTTATCCATGATGAAAGTCTGGGTAAGTCGCTGAGAAGTGCGTCGCCAGCTCCGAGAGCAAGAATTTCCGGCTGCCTGCAGTGTGCATTTAGCTCCAGAATAGCTCTATATTTCTTCGCAAGCTCGGCGACTTTCACAAGCGGGGCAACACTTGCAGCTCTGACGTTAAGTGCCACCGCAACATTTTCATTTTTAAACGCCTTCAGCTCGGATTTCAAAAAAGCGATGGCATTACCGAATATGAACTCCTGTCTTCCGCGCCTGATCATTTCTTTCGAAGCTTTTTGCGTGGCAGCATCAACGCTGAAGCCGCCTAGCACAACAAGTCCAACATCCCTGGCGATTACCCTTGCGAATTTGCTATCTGTTATACCTGCCATGGCCGATAGCGCAAGGGGGTTTTTGAACCTGAAATTGCCCACTTTCAAATTGAAGAGTTCAGCCATCCAGCCATCTCTTATTAGATTTTATTAATTTAAATTGCTTATAAGGTTATTCCATTGCATAATAGTATTCGCCTTTTGCCTTTTGCTCTCTATCGAGCTTTGACTCCGGCTTGTTCACCCTCGGCCGCTTTGTTTCCTCATCACGCCTGAAGGTGATTTCAAGTCCTCGTAAAAAGCGGTTCATCCCCTCTCTCATTTCAAAGGGCCCAAAAACCTGGCCATGAGTCGTTGGAGTACCTTCGAATACCAGCAGGCGGTCGCTGATCATATCGATCGAGTAAATATCGTGATCGACCACAAGAGCCGTCACCTGGCCGTGCTCTGCGAATCTCCTTATAACCTTGGCTGCAAGCACTCTCTGCTCAACATCGAGATGAGCGCTTGGCTCGTCAAGGAGATACAGATCAGCTTCTCTGCTGAGGCAAGCAACTATCGCCACTCTTTGAAGCTCGCCGCCTGAGAGATCGGTTAAGCAGGCATCAAGCAGGCGCCCAAGTTGAAGTGGCTTTAAAATCTCGGCTCTGTAGTATGAGGAGTCGAATTGATCGGTGAGCTGCCTCAAATAGGCCTGCACGGTTATTTCCTCACCGGCTTTTATGTACTGCGGCTTATAGGAGACCTTGAGATCTAAATCCAGATTTCCGGTTGTTGGAGCCTCAACGCCTGCCAGGATCTTTATAAAGGTGCTCTTGCCTATTCCGTTAGGACCCACTATTCCTATAACCTCGCCCTTGCGAAGCTCGCCCTCTCCGACTTCTAATTTGAATTTCTCATACTGCTTCGTAAATCCCCCAAACTGAGCGAGCACCTTTGCCTCTTTCATCTTTCTAGGCGCTATGACCTCAAATTTGATCGACACTGAGCGAATTCTAATATTCTCTTCCCTCAAGAAACCTTTAAGATACTCATTAATTCCCACTCTCACTCCCTTGGGATGCGTAATCACCCCATAGCAACCCGGCTCGCCGTAGGCAACATGCACCACATCCGCCAGCAGATCCAGAATCGCAAGGTCGTGCTCCACGATCATTACGTTGCCTTCTTTTGCCACTTCTCTTATGAGCTTGGAAACTTTTATGCGCTGGAAGATGTCGAGATAAGGGGTTATTTCATCAAAGAAGTAAAAGTCGGCTTTTCGCAGCACGCAAGCTGCAATCGCAAGCCTTTGAAGCTCTCCGCCACTGAGCTCTGCAACATATCTCTCATAGATCGGTTTTAAGTCCAGCACCTCAGCCACTACTTCAAGCTTCTTACGCTCATCCAGCTTGTTGAGCAGATCTTTCACAGTGCCTTTAAAGTGCTTTGGAATTTGCTCTATGTGCTGTGGCTTCAGAGAGGTTTTGCTCTTTTTTTCTCTGATCTTTTTAAAATAATCGTAAAGCTCTGTGCCTGCATAATGCTTAAAAATATCATTCCAGGTAGTTGTCGATTTTCCCAGATTTTGTTTCATAGCGCCCGACAAAATTCTCACAACCGTTGTCTTGCCAATGCCATTTTGCCCGAGTATACCTGTCACTCTGCCTATTTGAGGGAGCGCAAAGCCGTACAGTGCAAAGCCATTTCTGCCATAGCGATGAGACTCAATTTCTTTAAGCTCTTCAGGCAGCTCTATAATGTTGATCGATTCAAATGGACATTTTTTAATGCAAATACCGCAGCCAACGCATAGCTCTTCAGAGATTACCGGCTTGCCCTCCTCTCCGACAACAACTGTTTCATCCCCTGACCTGACGCGCGGGCAGAAGCGCATGCATTCAGTGGTGCACTTCTTTGGCTGACAACGATCACGATCTATTATTGCAATGCGCATGCTTCTACCCTATAAATTCATCAATATTGTCCAGCTGACGAACCACGCCATGATAACTAATAAGCCTATATAAATCCAGTCCTTTGATGCAAGTTTCTCTCCATCAGAAATCGCGTTTATCATTGGCAGTGTCCACCTGTGAATGTATATGCCGATGAAAACAAGCACAAGAATGAGAACGCCCACTTTTCTCATGTCTCCTGTGATATAAGTTGTAATCATGAGAGAGACTATTCCGAGCAGAATTCCTGTAGCTATTGGTAAGAGAGTTCTTTTGATGCCTGCAGCATACTCTTTTCTTTTTTCTTCTGCTTTATCCACCTTTTTCACAGCCGCTTGATTGCTCATTCTAATGCCTCCGCGAGTTCGCGCTTATAGGTATACAGAGAGTACCAGTGTCTGAATCCGAACTTTGTGAACGTCTTTCTCGCCGCGATATTTTCAGAGTCAAAACTTGCATGCACATATTTAGATGTTTTCTTCAGTCTGATAAGGGCGAGATTGAGCAAAAAGCTTGCGATGCCCCTACACCTGTACTCCTTGACGACTCCCAGATTCTTAATCACACCAACGTTATCGCGAGCATCGCACATCACAAATCCAACCAATTTCGTCTCATCAAACGCATAAAATGTCGCATGCTCGCCCATAGCAACTTCAAAATCTTCAGGTTTAACTGAGAGGCCATAGCTGTCTGTGAAGCAAATATTGTACACCCCTTTTTCTTTCTTATTCATATCAAAATGCTTTACCTGGAGCTCATCAGTATCACCTCTGAATTTGCACCACTCCCTGACCCTTTTAAAGCCATTTTTCTCCATCAGCGCTATCTGTGATTGATGGAATTGATAAACATCAATCTCGACGCTGCCAAAGTTTCTCTCCCTCGCATAGCCCGTTAAGGCGTTAAGCATTTGAGCCTCGGTTTTTGCATCATAAACCCAGAATCGCGAGACAAGAAGAAAATCGCGTAGATCCTGCACCCTTGCAAAGCCTTTAACGCCATTTTCTTCCAGAATAAGTATCTCGATTTTCTCCACCCTCAAATCAGCGTTCAAATCCTCAAGAGTATAGCCTTTTTTAAGAGGACCTTTCTCAAAATAAAGGTGGTTAAGCCTCAGCATGTCTTCAATATCCGGCCTTTGAAAACCACGTAGAATCATACCTCAGCACATTTCTTGTTGATGTTATATATGACTTTTGATTCGCTGACTCTGAGAGACAAACGCAAATTTAAATAGACGCGACGCTATTTTAGAAATATTCTCAATGGGTGGAAGTATGGGTAAAAAAGTTGTGCTTGCTTATTCCGGTGGTCTTGATACATCGGTTTGCGTTCCTTTACTAAAAGAGAAGTACAGATTTAAAGCAGTGATTACTGTTACCGTCGACGTCGGGCAGCCTATAAATGATATCGAAGAAGCTGAGAATAAAGCCGCGAAGATCAGCAACCGCCACTACACTGTAGATGCAAAAAAGGAGTTCGTCAGCGATTATATTTTCCCTCTGATTAAGGCAAACGGCTGCTACGAAGGCTACGTGCTGGGCACCGCTCTCGCAAGACCGTTAATCGCGAAGAAAACCGTGGAGGTAGCGCTGAAGGAGAAAGCAGACGCTCTTGCACATGGCTCAACTGGCAAGGGCAATGACCAGCTCAGATTCGACGCAGTTTTCAGAACCACCGGTTTGAGCGTCATTGCTCCAATGCGAGAGCTTAACCTCACCAGAGAGTGGGAGATAGAATATGCCAGGAAAAAGGGCATTCCGGTTGCGGCAAGCAGGGCAAAGCCTTGGAGCGTGGACGAGAACCTCTGGAGTCGAAGCATAGAGGGAGGCAAGCTCGAGAATCCAGCGTTCACCCCACCTGAGGAGATCTATGAGTGGACAGTTTCGCCTGAGAAGGCACCGGGTAAAGCAGAAGTGGTCAGAATTGGTTTTGAAGGAGGCGTGCCTGTTTCGCTCAGTGGAAAAAAAATGGATGGCTGTGCTCTGATCACAAAGCTCAATGAACTCGGGGGAAAGCACGGGGTAGGGAGAAGCGATTTCATCGAAGACAGAGTGCTTGGCTTGAAAGCAAGGGAGAACTACGAGCATCCAGCTGCCACGATTTTACTGAAAGCACATAAAGATTTGGAGCAGCTTGTGCTCTCAAGGAGCGAGCTCCGCTTTAAAGCAATGGTGGATGAGAGCTGGTCGGAGCTGGCTTATCAGGGACTTGTCGACGAGCCGCTTTTCCTTGCTTTAAATGCCTTTATAGATAAGACCCAGGAAAGAGTCAGCGGGGAAGTGAAAGTCAAACTTTATAGGGGTAATGCCAGTATTATCGCGAGAACCTCGCCTTTCGCACTTTACAGCGAGGAGCTTGTCTCCTTCGACGGCAAAACCCTCGACCAGAGAGACGCCGAGGGATACTCCAAGTTCCATGGATTCCAGGCAAGGCTGTTCAAGCATCTGAGTGAAAAGAAATAAAATACAAATATTAGAAGGGCGTGCCCTCTGTTTCAGTTAACCGCTTGAAGCCCTTCATAAGCTTCTTTGTTATTTTTCCTGACTTGCCATCGCCGATTATTCTTCCATCGACTTTAACAACCGGTGCTATTTCCGCAGCGGTGCCTGTGACAAATACCTCGTCAGCGGTGTACATATCGAAGAGCCCGAGATCCTTTTCCACCACTTTGAGCCCGAGCTTTTCAGCTACATCGATTGTAGCCTGTCTTGTGATGCCCTTTAAATTGTTTAGCGTTGGAGGAGTGCATATAACTCCGTTTTTGATTATGAAGATATTATCACCACTGCCCTCCGAGATATTCCCATGCGTATCAAGGAATATTGCCTCGTGACCGCCTTTCTCATTCGCCTCTATCTTGGCAAATATGTTGTTCAGGTAGTTCAGAGATTTTATGTTGGGCGAGAGCGCGTCAGGGGGATTTCTCCTCACCCCGACTGTGACCGCAACCAGTCCCTTTTCATAGAGATCGCCGTACAGCGCTCCCCACTCCTGGGTTATTACAATAACACTCGGCTTCGGACACTTACGCGGATCCAGCCCAAGATCGCCGACTCCTCTCGTAACTATCGGCCTTATGTATGCATTTCTCAATTTGTTTTTTCGAAGACACTCGAGAATAATCGCTTTGAGCTTTTCCTTTGAGACCGGTGGATCAAGGCAGATCGCTCTTGCAGAATCATACATTCTGTCCAGGTGCTCGTCGAGCCTGAACACTTTGCCGTTGTAAGCGCGTATTCCTTCGAATACTCCATCGCCGTATAAGAGGCCATGGTCGTAGACCGAGATTTTTGCCTCGCTCTTCCTGTAATATTTACCATCGATATAAATAAGCAAATCATCCGGAGCGCCGCTCATGTTTTCACCCATTGCGCTTTTAGTAGGATTTACTATTATTTAACTTTTCTTTCCAGAGAAGAATGGGGGGAGCGGTGGGCTCCATTATCAGGAGTCCCCCTGGTAATCGAAAGCTGAGTGATTTCGAATTGTTAGTTCTGAAATCCCTTGATTATTTCGATGTACCCCGCTCCCAATTATATTATTGTATTTTTAAGCAGATAAAGCTTGGGTAGGAAATATTATAAATGGCCCAAAGTTAACATTTAATAATGTGGAGGTGGAGTCCCTGACCGAAGAGGTATTAAAGGAAATTAAAGCCTTTGTGGAGACTGATGCGGGTGTTGAGGCGCCTCATAAGTCCATTAATTTCTCTGTGTACGATGCAGATCCGGAAGATGTGAAAGAGCTTATAAAAAAGCGCGGTTATCGTCTTGCCTGTGTCTGCGGCTCGAGCGAAGAGACGGTTCGCATAATCGCTACGACTCGGATAAAAGTGGCCGGGTTTGAAATTGTGAATACAATCTATTCAAGACCGACTGCAAAGGAAGATTATTTGAGGCTGAGACAGGAGACTGCGGCGAAATATTGACTTCATATTCTTAATGTTAGACTATTATACACAATTTATTTATTTCTAAAAGAGGTTGGTGAAAAATTAATATTTTTCTCATCCAATATAATTTTCTATTGTGTTTGGGGATGGATCGAATAGTGGTGAGCATGAGGGTACCTACTCAGTAATCACTATTTTTCAGCAAATCGACTTTGAATTCGTCAATGACATTGTAGGTATTAACAAGAGAGGTAGAAAGGGATACACTCCTAAAGTGCTCTTTCAATGCCTGCTCCTAATGTATCTGCAGCAAATCTCCTCTATAAATCGCTTGATAATAAAACTCCAGCACAACCTGGAGCTAGCAAGAGCAATAGGCTTGCCAATAAAAAATGGCAAACCACAAGTACCAAATAGAACAACCTTCACCAAATTCCTCAACCGAATAGGACCACTCAAATTCCTAGAAATCTTCCTAACACTGGTCAGCAAACTACTTGAAAACAAAATCATAACCGGAGAAGAAATAGCCATAGATTGCACTATAATTAAAGCCTGGTGCAACATCTATCGCAAACAAAAAAGCGACAAACAAGCACGATGGGGCTACCAATACAGAGAAAGCAGCAAAGTCATCTGGATCTACGGCTACAAAGTACACATAATCGTTGATGCCAAAACAGATCTACCAATAGCATTCAAAGTAACACCCGCAAACCAAAGCGAAGGCAAACTCCTCATCCCAATGCTACAACAAATCCAACAACTAAGCCTCAATATTAAGCGAGTCCTTGCAGATGCCGCCTACGACTTCAACACGAACAGAAAAGCAATCATAGCAATGTTCAAAGCAATAGCAGTAATTGCCATTAACATCCGGAATTGCAAGGGCAAAAACACTATGGAAAAGAAAGCACGCAGAATCAAAAGACTGAAAAAGTGGTACAGAAAGAACAACCTACAACCCTACTTCTTAGACCCGAAGAGCCAAGGATTCAAAACCTATTATAAGAAGCGCAGCTCCAGCGAACGCAATAACTCCAACGGAAAAGGCGAATTAAGACTCAACGACTTAAAATGGCAAGGACTGGAGAGAGCAACCATACACGCCAGCCTATCTCTCTCCGCCAGACTAGCAGTTGCCCTCACCGCAGCCCAAGTTGGCAGAACAGATCTGATCAACTCTCCCAAGTGCTTCACTGCATAAATGCCCATTTGGGGAATGGATCAAAGTAGTGAACAGTTAGATAACACTATCCTTGAAATTCACATTAATGCAGCCCAAAGCACATCAAGAGCACATCAAACCCATTCCACCAACAAAC
>CAZVYP010000023.1:0-25472 GCA_964631075.1 uncultured Methanocellales archaeon | reverse complement strand
CTCGCCCGGGGCTTAACATTTTTCAGGATAGGGCGAAATATTAAGGTCTTTTAGCGATATACACCCACGAGGTGAAACTTATGCCAGATTTGTTGTTGATATGTCGAGATGGACTTGCAAATTCGCTTGTAAGCAATTTAGTGCTTGCCATAGGTGCAAAGAGAGCAGGAGTAGATGTTAGCGTATTTTTCACACAGGAAGCCCTCCAGGCGCTTGTCGACAACAGATTTGAGACTTCTCCCCTACTGAAAAAGAGCATATGGATAAAGTAGCCAGGAATTCAAAGGAAATGAGAATTATATCAGATCCTCTGACACTGTTGAAAAGCGCGGAAAAAAGCAGGGGTAACAATGGTTGCCTGCCCGATATGGGCTGAGCTAAAAAATGGGAACATGCGGGGATAGCACAAGCAAACCCGGATAGATTATGAAAAATGCGATGGCTGCCTGAAGTGCGTTGAGGTTTGCAATAACAAAGCAATTGTCATAGTTGGGTAATCTGAATTGCATTTTTTTTTACCTCGCTCCTCCGCCTCCTCCCCCGAATCCACCGCCACCGCCAAAACCTCCGCCTCCTCCGCCGAATCCGCCGTGTCCTCCCCCGGATGATGGTGGGTATGTCATGCTGTAGGTGTTTCTGAAATAGGTCGGCATGTATTCCACTGCGCGCGCTTCGGGTATGTATATATTGAGCGCTTTCATTGCCTTCACGACGTTATCACCGACGCCCAACGTGGTGCCATAAACGAGCCAGTCCTGCCACATCTTTATATCCTGGGGTGCATACTTTTTAATTGAAGCGAAGTCTTTGAGGAAAGCAGTGAAAGCATCCCACTCCAGTTTTTCTTTATAGTAGTCTCCTTTCCATCTGCCGAACAGTGCCGAGGATACGAATAAAGGTGGAATGGACTGGAGCAGCAAAACTCCGGAGCTTGTGAGAATCGAGATCGTCTGCGGATGTGTATTTCCAATCGCAGCATGTATGACAAACGTTGCGATCAATAAAGTTGATGAAAGGGCGATTAAAAGCCAGGTATATTTCTTACCGCTTGTGACAAACTCCTCTGAAATCCTTCTCCCTCTGACCTTCATCACACCGCTCAGGTTATTCCTGATTCTGTTTAATTCGCTGCTTGCTGATTGGCTGCCGATTGCATCGTTTCTCAGCTCTTTGATCTGCTGCTTAAAGGTGCTTGTCTCAAAAATATTATTTTTCGCGTGATCCTTCAAAAATCTGAGTACTTTCTGCTCGTAGTCATCATCGGCTGCTTCTTTCAGAAGGCGTATTCTCAACTCCTTCGTGGTATCCGATTCCTCTATTTTTATTATCTCCCTGCCGTGGAGGTCGAGCAGTGTTGCATAGAGCCCATTGTCGTCGTAGTCGAAGGGATCCTTTCTGAAAACAAGATTCACCACCCAAGGCTTTCTTTTCCTCGGCACGAAGCTGAGAGATGCTGGCACGGTGAATGGTTTCTCTCTGCCGTATCTGTAGTAAATCAATGCGAGGAACACAGGAAACAGCAGCACCATTGCTTTCAGTGCGTAGCTTAACGCTGAAATAGCTCCAGATATCGTGTAGTACTCTGAGTTTGCCGAGAGCGTTTTACCCTCGACGTCAGTTACTGATCTAGGAAATCCATCGAGCTGTTCTTTAATGCCTGGGCTCAGCAGCATTTCAACCTCCAGTAGCGTATCTCTCGGGCTTTCTCCTGTTACCACCCAGACGTAGCCCTCCCTCCGGGCATCCATAACCGGATGCGTGAAGAGCCTGGTAATCAGCCCATCGGGATCTTGAATTGAAATTATTACCTTTTTGTAGGGAAGGTGTTCATCTGCCAGCTTTAAATTCAGGTGACAGATTTTCTCATCGCACTCTAGAGGCGGATGGAGCTTGAAAACATAGCTAACTTCATAGCGCCCTGCCTCAAACCTGTCGGGTTTAAAGACCCCGGTCTCACTGCGCAGGGTGAGAGATGCAATGGTACTTCTGTAATTCCCCGGGGCAGACACTTCTCCTCTGTAGTCCTTCACATAAGAGATTGTCCCCGGCGGTGGAGAGGTTGAGACGAACTCAGTGTAAGGCAGATCGAGCTTTTCACCCTTGGACAGAGGTGCCTCCCAGCTTCTATAGAGCATACGGTATTCACCTGATTCTTTGATTTCGTAAACAAATTTTTCCTCAAGCGTGCCGTTCAAAAACAGCTCAGCCCTGTAGCTGTCTACGTAAACGTCACCGCATCCGAATACTCCGCATGCGCCTTCGATACCAAGGATACTGCCTGCAAATAAAAGCCCCCCTGATCCGATCAGCATTACAACAATCAGAATTGCAATTTGCCTTTCTTCTCTCACCCCAGACTCACCACAGGTCTTTTCAATTCCTCCTCATAGAGATCGAGATACTCCTTCTTCCAGAGTCCAGCCGAGCGTCCCACAAAATTCGAAGGCACGGTATCAAGCATCGTGTTGTACTCCTGTATAATGTTGTTATAGGTATACCTGTGTCTGGCAATTTCATCTTCAACATCCTTAATCGCACTCATAGTAGCGGTAACAGTCTCGGACGTCTTCAAAGCAGGATAGCTTTCAGCAACCGCTACAATGCTTCCAAGTAACCCCCTGCTAGCGCTGTCTATCTGCCTGAGCTCACTCGCGCCAGCTCGCTCAACACCGGTTCGCATGCTCGTGATTTTCTCGATCGTTTCCCGCTCAAACTTCGCATAGCCTTTCGCTGCCTCAACAAGCTGCTCGATCATGTCAAGCCGCTTCTTCATCGCCACTCTCACCTGAGCAAGCGTCGCATCACCTGCGTTCTTCAAGCTCCTGAAGCGATTATATGTTGAAAAGAAATAGAACAAAAACCCTGCCAGAAGCAGGAAAACCAGCAACCATATTAGCCCGTCCATGCTCAAAGCTTATTCTTAGCGCACTATATATTTATTTCCCGATCGCCAGTATTATATCAATTAAACTAAGAATTCATCAAATATGGAGCAGAGCAGAGTTCTGGAAGTCATAAAATCACTCAGAGAAAAATATCCAGATGCAAAATACTACCTGAATTTTACAAGTTCTCTTGAGCTGTTCGTTGCCGCCATACTCTCAGCACAGGTGAGGGATGAGGTTGTAAATACATTAACACCTGCATTGTTCAAAAAATATAAGACTGCAAGCGATTATGCCAACGCAGATCTGAAGGAGCTGATAAATGATATCAAAGCTGTTACTTTTGCCGGCAACAAAGCGAGGAATATAAAAAATGCCTGCCGTATTCTGGTGGAAAAATACGATGGAAAAGTTCCCCACACCATGGAAGAATTAACCGCCTTACCCGGAATCGGCAGAAAAACCGCGAACACAATTTTAATCAATGCCTTCGACACAGTGCAGGGCATCCCCGCTGATACACACACAATCAGATTGAGCCAGCGACTGGGCTGGAGCAAAGCCAAAGACGGAGACGGCGTGGAAAAAGATCTGATGAAAATCATCCCGAAAAATGAGTGGAAAAAAATTCCCTACCTGCTGAAAGCACATGGAAGAGCAGTATGCCTTGCTCCGGTTCCTTATTGCAGCAAATGCTTTCTCTACGATTTGTGTCCAAGAATCGGGGTCAAAAAACATTTTTAGAGCTTGAAGGACTAGAAAAATATTAAAGCAAAGTGGAATAACTCTACATGCCGGCGGGCTAGCCTGGGTGATTCGGCGTCACCTGTTACTCGAAATCGTCGACACGCGAGGGGCGAAGCTTGAGGAAGACGCTTGATCTGTTCACTCAACCCTGCCGTTCAACTGAGAAGCTCCGTCTTGCGGGGCCAGCGCTGCAGTGGGGGCTTGCTGGAGAGCATGTTTCCACTTCTTAACTGCGGGCACCGGCTGAGGCCCGGAAGGGAGCGAGCCTACCGCGGGCAACTGACGCTCGCAAGGTTGCGGAGTGGAGAAGAATAGCAGGATAATTGAGGCACGGCTCAGACGGCGACTGAGAGCGCGCTCGCCGGTACTTTTAATCCGAGAAGGTGGAATAATTCCAAATAGAAAAGCAATCCTGGAAACAGTTAAGGGAACTATTAAATTTGAGCTCTACGAAAATGAAGCGCCCGTAACGACTAAAAACTTCATAGATCTGGTGGGGAAAGGATTCTACAACGGCTTGACTTTCCACAGAGTCGAGCCTGGATTCGTTATACAGGGCGGCGATCCCAGGGGAGATGGCACAGGTGGCTCGGAAAAGAAAATCCCTCTCGAGATAGCGCCCACTTTAACGCATAAAAAAGGCGCAGTGGGCATGGCACGAGCGATGGATCCCAATAGCGCTTCCTCCCAATTCTACATCTGCATCGAAGATGCGAAATTCCTGGACAGGAACTACGCTGTTTTCGGGCAGGTAATAGAAGGACAGGATGTAGTCGGAAAAATCAGGAAGGGCGATAAGATCCTGAAAGCCAGGATAGAGTAACAAATAAGGGCCATGTGAAAAGTGAAGATAGTATTTAAGAGCCTGCCATTGCAGATTCAAAATCGTTTGCGCTCTTTCTTTCACCCAAAGCGTGTCCACTTGCAAAGAAAGCCTGCGTATGAGTGCAAATCAAAGATTCAAATGATATAGATTGTTGTCAATGCTTTGCATCGAGGGCAGCGATGGAATGCATTCATCCCTATTCGTTGAATCTTAAGCTCTAACCCACACCTTCCACATTTCCTACCTGATGAGACATTATACAATGTCTTGGAAAGAACTTCAGTAACCATAACCCCTACTGAGCCTCCCTTTTAATCCAACACACTACAATTTCATCATTATGACTCAAATCATAATAAATGTTATGATTAGGATGCGAGCATCGGTAACTAGAATTGAGCGACTACGCCTTCTTTTCAACTAACGCTGCAAACACATCTGGTTCCGTTGCTAATATGGCTTTTTAGGCAGCAATCCCCGGGATTTGACTACCCAGTATACCGCCAACGTGGCGATAACTGTTGATCCGACAAGCAAGGCGATATACCATCCAAAGTCTTGTGGTCCAAGTGCGAATGGACTGCCCATTGCTGTTGCCAGTGTGTTTGGTACGAGTACCGCGGTACCTATGATCGTAAGCCAAGCCATGACCATGTTCATTCGATTGCTCAGTATCTGCAATTCGTTGTTGTAGATTCCTTGCAGCACTTCGAGGCTTGCTGTGAGTATTTCTGAGAGGCTCTCTGCAAGCTGTATCTGTCTGGTTGCATCTTCGCTGAGGATGGCGAATCTTGCCAGCAGCTTTGGATCATCTGTTATAATATCTGCGTCGCCGTAGCGGAGCGATTGAATTACGTCGCGGGTTGCCCAGAGTGCATTCAGGTATGTGACGGTGAAGTGCTTGAGCTCGTAGATCTCGAAGCCGAGTTCCCGGCGCATGCCTGCGCCTGCCTCTCTGCTTGCTGCTTTGGCGAGCTTGCCTTCCATGTTATCGGCTTCTTCGGCGATGTAGCGTAAACCGTCGAAGTTTCTGTCGTTGTTTTCGTCTATGATTCTGTTTAAGATGATGGTTATGCGGTCGTTCCACTTTGTCTCCAGCGGTATTTTCTTCATGAAGGTGCCGGCGTAGCGCGAGAATCTCAGCAGCCGGACGACTTTTAAATCGTGGATCGTCAGGATAAGGTTCTTTTTCATGAGAATCAGCAGGGGTCTTATTCTGACCTGCTGCTCTTCAATTCTTATCGCGGGTAGCATAAGCCCGAGGTTAACGTCGATGTCGTGATAAGAGACAAGGTAGCCTGAGAGCATTGTTTTTACAAGGCCTGCGTCGAAGCCGAACTGGCATGCAAATTTTTCTGCATCTACATTAATGTCTTCCACAGGGATGTTTATCCAGCTGATGATTGATTCATCCGCGATGTGAAGGAAATCGCCGGGGTTTAAGCTTTGATTTCTAGCTGGCTCACCCGTGCTTGAAATGGAAACGCAGATTGCTTCTTTCGTTGTCACTTCTTGATTCACGTTTGGCTTTTGCTCGGTGTGCATTTATTTTCCACCATGGCTGATGTTGAGGAAGGTAAATAATCTTTCGGCAAGCAAACGCAATTCTTTTTATAATAGGTATCTAATATATTGGAGAGGCGTTTTCATTTGGCAATTTTTTTCAGCGAGCTGGAAGGGAGAAATGTATTCGATGTCAGCGGAGTGAAGATTGGTGCTGTTCACGACGTGGTGATCAAAGCAGGGGAGCGATGTTTAGAAGTTTCAGGTCTTATTTTTTTCTCGAGGAAGAAGGAGAAGATAAAAATTCCCTGGGCTCAGGTTGAGAAAATAGAAGGAGAGGTGCGCTTAAAGGTCGCTCGCGAGGATATTCCTCCTGGTAAGCTCTGTGAGGGTGAGATGCTGCTTAGAGATGTGATCCTTGACAATCAAATTGTGGATATAAACGGGCTTAAAGTTGTCAGGGTAAACGATGTTGTGCTGGATATGATAAATAGCAAGCTCTGCATAGTCGCGGTTGACGCAGGGGTTAAGGGATTGTTCCGCAGACTCGGACTTGAAAAAGCTCTGAAGGCAATCTCCCCGAGTATGGCGGATTACTGCATTCCCTGGCGCTATGTTGAGTCTCTCCAGCCGGAGCTGTGCTACATCCATCTTAAAATCCCCAGGCAGAAGCTTGCGGATCTTCATCCTGCTGATATTGCAGACATCCTTGAAGAGCTTGGTCACCGTGAGCGAACCATGGTTATGAAATCCCTGGATACTGAAACGGCTGCAGAAACGCTCGAGGAAGTTGCGCCGGATGTGCAGAAATCAGTTGTGGAAGGCTTGAAGAGCGAAAAAGCAGCCGACATAATAGAAAGCATGGCACCTGATGAGGCTGCCGATCTGCTCAAAATCGTGCCGGAGGAAAAGGCCGAGAAGCTGCTTGATCTGATGGAAGCAGATAAAGCCGCGGACGTCAGAGCGCTGCTGGCGTATCCGGAGAAGTCCGCGGGCGGCATAATGACAACAGAGTACGTGGCAGTCTCAAAGGATCTTTCTGTTGAGGAAACATTTTCCACTCTCCGCGGGATAGCGCACGATTGCGAAACCATTTACTACGTCTACATAATCGACGAGGAGGGACATCTTATAGGCACCATTTCCCTCAGAGACCTACTCATATCAAATCCCTCGGTCAAACTATCAGATATTATGACAACAAAAGTCGAGAGTGTAACGGTAAATACAGCTCTCGAACACGTTGCCAATCTAATGGCCAAATATGACCTGCTGACCCTTCCGGTAGTGGATGATGAAAACCATTTGAGGGGCATAGTCACAATCGACGACGCTCTTGATATGATCATGCCTGAGAACTGGAAGAAGCAAATACCAAGAACGTTCAGACATAAAAAGCCGCGGTGAGCTTGAACAATGAGATTCCCAAAAGTCGACAGACGCGCTGTATTGCTATTTCTCGCCATCGTCGGACCTGGTATTATCACCTCAAATGTCGACAATGATGCAGGTGGTATCACCACTTATTCGCTTGCAGGGGCTTATTACGGCTACTCCCTTCTCTGGAGCTTAATTCCAATCGCAATTGCGCTGATCGTCATTCAGGAGATGTGCGCGCGCATGGGAGTTGTCACGGGTAAGGGACTTGCGGATTTAATCCGCGAGAACTTCGGAGTTCGAATAACATTTTTCATTATGATTGCCCTTGTGCTGGCAAATCTTGGCAACATTATGGCTGAGTTCGCTGGTGTAGCAGCGAGCTCCGAGATCTTCGGAATCTCGCGCTACATCTCAGTTCCGCTGAGTGCTATTTTCGTCTGGGTGCTTGTTGTTAAGGGCACCTATAAATCGGTTGAAAAAGTCTTTCTCTCAGCCTGTATCTTCTACATCTCTTACGTTCTCTCAGGCTTGCTCGCAAACCCGCCCTGGAACGAAGTGCTGAGAGAGACTGTCGTACCTTCATTCAAACCAGATACACCCCACCTTCTCATGCTAATCGGCCTTGTTGGCACTACAATAGCACCTTGGATGCAGTTCTACCTGCAGTCGGCTATTGTGGAGAAGGGCATAAAGCTTGAGGACTACAAATATTCCAGGCTCGATGTGATCTTCGGTGGCATTGTTGTTACTGTCGTAGCATACTTCATAATAGCCACGTGTGCAGCCACAATACATGCTCATGGAATTAAGATCGAAAGCGCAGTCGATGCAGCAGTGGCCCTATCGCCCCTTGCAGGGCAGTATGCTTCATGGCTGTTTGCATTCGGCTTATTAAATGCCTCTCTCTTCGCAGCCTCGATCCTTCCACTGTCAACTTCTTTCTACGTGTGCGAGGCCTTTGGCTGGGACTCCGGCGTGAACAAGCGGTTCAATGAAGCACCACAGTTCTATGGGCTCTACACCATTTTGATCGCAGTTGGAGCTGGTGCGATTCTCTATCCGAATGCGCCTCTGCTCGGCATAATGTTGATCTCACAGGTGATAAACGGCATCCTGCTTCCCTTTATCCTGATTTCCATGCTGCTGCTCATTAACAACAAAAAAATCATGGGCAATTACGTTAACTCGAAGGCATGGAATGCAATTACGTGGATCACTTCAGTGATAATGATTTTTCTGACCCTGCTGCTGGTACTGACGACTTTATTCCCTAACCTGTTATAGCTTTCATCATCTCCGCTATCTTCTTGTATGCGATTGCGTTTTCAGGCAGCTCGAGCAAGCTCTTTCCCTCGGCGTTGAACTGCTCCAGCACCGGATCGTATGGTATGTTACCGAGGTACTTCATTCCGATCTTCTCCGCTTTTTCCTTTACCTTCTTAGCGAGCTCTTCGTTTGTTCTATTTGCAATCACGTAGTAGTTCTTGATGTTCGATCGTGTTTCGACCGCGACGTTTTTTATGTTAGAAATAGTATCCAGACCTGCCTTGGAAGAGTCGGTTACGATGATCAGGTCGTCCACCCCTGCAGAGGTGCGCCTTGAGATGTGCTCGAGCCCGGCTTCGCAGTCCATAAGAATATAATCATAGGGCTTCTTCGCCAGCTTGATGTTTCTCTCGTAAACATTTTTCAGGTAGTTGTTGATCATGCAGTAACAGCCCTCGCCCTCGCCTCTTCCCATCACGAGGAAGTCGTAGCCCGGCTGCTCGCTCTCAAGTAAAAGAGTGGCAAACTCCTGGTTGAACTGCTCGATATTCACGCTTGAGCCCTTGTGGCGGGCGATCATGTCGGAAAGTCGCATGAAGCCAGTTGCACCTATCGCCTGAGGCATGCACGCGTTTGGATCTGAGTCGATCACAAGCAATCGCTTCTCAGGCGTTTTCTGCAAAAAATACTTGAGGAACAATGCAGCGATAGAGGTCTTACCCACGCCGCCTTTCCCCGAGAATCCAATAGTAACAGTCACAGTACATCACCTGCATTTTCATTTGGCTCAGCCAGTATATGATTTTTTATCACCACGATTGCTTTATCTGCATCGAGTCCTTTCCATCTGACCGCGAAGCCCATGGCATCGAGCAGCAATTCGGGGTTTTTCACGCCTTCTTTCTCCAGCATCTCCGCGACTGAATTGTAGCTCGGTTGCGGAAAGAGCTCCAGCACTTTGCTCTTCAGCATTTCGATCGCGCTCTTGCTTATCAGCTGCTCTCCAATTAGAATGTGGCCTTTTGAGTTTACCGCGATTCTTTTTATAACTTCAGCGCTTGTGCCGTATTCCTCTGCCTTGTCCTCTACTTTTACTATGTCCTCCGCCAGCTCAAGCTGCGCACTGAACCCTGCCAGCTCCTTTTCGATCTTCTGATCTTCAATTTCTCTAAGATGATCAAGCACGGGCTTAAGCTGAATTTCCTTTTCAAAGAAAATTATCTTCCCTGGAATTTCCTTCAGATCTGAGCACGCGAGGTTTTTATCGAATGCGATTATTATATCTGTTTCTCTTAACTGCTTGAGCTTCTGAAGCTTTCTTTTCAGATAGTCCTCCGTCCAGAAGCCCGCGATTTCCAGATAGACCTTCAGCCCTGCTTTTTCGAATATAAAATCAGGGATGAATACTGAGGTACCCGCTATTAACGGCTCAGGCTCTCTTTTTAGAGTCCAGCCTGTTTTCAGGGCGTTGAATCTGTGTGCAAAGTTGCTCTCAACAGCGCTGTCAAAAGTTTCTCTCTCAAGAGATTCAAAGTATGATATTAATTCCTTCGAGCTGCTGTCCAGCAGGAACTCATAGATTCTCGGGCTTTCTGCATATCTCATTACAATTCTTGCTTTGATCTTCCAGCTAGCGGTTCCAGCTATGATTGGAAGCAGTTTTGCTAGAGCGGTGCCATATTTCTCGGTTAGCTTGAAGAGAGAGGATGTGCCTTCAACTGTGACCCAGAAGCCATCGCTTCTCTGTTCGGCAAAGTACATTAACCCCAGGTACTTGATCTTTCGAAATATCAGGCTGTGTGCCTCGCTAACGCTGAACTCCATTGATGTTGCTCTGAATAGCAAAGTCTGTGCCAGCGAGAGGTTATACCACCTCAGCAGCTCCTCGGGAGTAATCTGGGTAAAGCTTTTCAGAATCAGCTCTTCATCTAAATCTGCCCAGAGAGAGCTCTCAACTTCCTCTGACGTGAGCTTCAGAGCTCCAGCGGCGCGGTTTATAACCATAGCGCGCTTTTCATTTGTGGTTATAGGAGAGAGCTTGTTCGCTGCTTCGAATACTTCTCTCCTCGCAATTAGCGGCTCTATGGCGCTGCATACTTCAAAGTCGCATCTTCGCTCCAGCAGAGTAGAGAGCCCGCGGATAAAGCGATGATCACCCTCACTCTCCAGATCCTCAAGGATTCCCAGGATCTCTCCCCTTCTCCCGCTAGTACTTGCTGCATAGACCTCTATGAGATTCCGGGCAAGCTCCAGGTTTTCCTGATCCAGCAGGGCAAATCTTGGGTATATCTTTCCCTGCTTCGTGCGGTGGGTGAGAAGCTCAGCCGGCAGCATCTTTTTTTCGCCTCCTGGCGGTTCCTACCTCGGATGTTTGCTTTGAAACTATCTCATAGAGCACCGCTCGCTTCTCACCGCGCTTTCTGAGCAATCTGCCCAGCCGCTGCCTGAATTCGCGAGTACTTCCGCTTCCGCTGAGAATAATGCCAACATTTGCCTCAGGCACGTCCACACCTTCGTCAAGCACCTTCGAAGTGACGATCACTCTGTACCTCGCGTTTCTGAAGTTCTCTAAGGTTTCAGTTCTCTCGATCTTTTGAGTCTTATAGGTTATTGACGGGATCAAAAACTCCCTCGTGATTCTGTGCACCAGCTCATTGTGCTCGGTGAAGATTAAAATCCTGTCATCCGGTGAAGAGTGGGTTTCCAGCACTTGCTTTAATGCATTCAATTTTGAGGCAGAATTCAATGCTATCGATCTCGCGCGATGCCTCGCCAGCAAGGCTTCTCTTGCTTTCGGGTCTCTCCCGGTTCTCATTACGAATCGCTGGAAGTCTTTTGGAGTCTTCAAAAAAATTTTATTAGCGTGAAGGTAATTCAAGAAGCGCTTGTATGCCTCGTCATACTCTCTCTTTTCTTCAGGGGTAAGTTCAGTGGCAATTGTTTTAACGTCGTACTCAGCCAGATATCTGCCAGCAAGCCTATCAACACCTATCTCGAAGACCTTACCGCCTATAAGCCTGCTGAGTTCTGAGTGCAGGCCATCCTCACGCTCATAAGTGGCTGTTAACCCGAGTCTATAGGGCGCGGCAAACATCTCGGCAATCTGCATATAACCAGGGGCAGGCAGATGATGGACCTCATCGAACACGACCAGCGCAAACTTATTGCCGATCTCCTCTGCCCTGATATAAGCACTATCATAAGTTGCAACAGTGACTGCCCTCAGAATATGCTCGCCCCCTCCGTACACACCCGCTTCCACACCGAGCTCTTTGCTCAAAACAGAGCGCCACTGCTCAAGCAGATCGAGAGTCGGCACAACTACTATTACAGGCTGATTCACAGTTGAGATCGCTTTGATCGCCACATGCGTTTTACCGGCGCCAGTTGGGAGTACAATTGTGCCCTTTTTTCCTGCTCCGAGCCAGGCTTTTAATGCCTTCTCTTGGTAGTCTCTGAGCAAAAAGCTGGTAGATATATTCAGTTCTTCGCAGGGCACCAGATCGAGCACCCTGTCTCGATATTCGATTCTGGAGCGGTCGAGATACTCCACTATCTCGCGATAGTACAGCGCCTGCGCTCGATAGCAATTTGTGCGTACATCCCAGGCTGTGTATGGCACTCTGGTGTTTCCCCTCACCAGAATGGTGCCCTTCTGATAGCTGAGATCGATCATTGTAACTGAGAAAAACCTTCAGCAAGATAATTGTTTTCGCGGTGAATACGTGAAAGCAAAAGGCGATATAACTGAGCTTGTCATAGTAATTCATTATGGGGGAAAGCGGAAAAAGACCTGGAATTTCAAAAAGCCTGAAGGTTTGCTATACAATAATTAGCTCAAAAAGCCTGTTACTGACCTCAACGATACTCAGCTTCGTCTCCCAGATAATCTGCCTCATCACGAGCAATGCCGGTAATATCAGACAGTCCATGAAGAGGAAGCTGAGAAGATAATGGAAAAATAAAATATTAAAACTGATTTTACGCCACAGCCTTCGCAGGTGTCTTCGTCTTCGCTGCTTCTTCCTCTGCCATCGCTTCTTTCACCTGTTTGGTGAAGTTGGTAACGACTTCGCTGAAGCGCTTGCCCTCGGCTGCTGAGACGAAGGTGTAATGGAATCGCTTGGGGTTTATGCCCATCATCGGCAGTGCTTTCGACAGGTTTTCCATGCGCTGGACCATCCATTCGTTGCCTTTGAGGTAGTGGCAGTCGCCTATGTGGCAGCCGCTGACGAGCACGCCCTCCGCACCTTTTTCGAAGGCGCGTATTACGAAGTAGGGGTCTAAGCGTCCTGTGCACATTACCCGGACTACCCTTATATTGGTAGGGTACTGGAATCGGCTGACGCCGGCTAAATCCGCGCCTGCGTATGAGCACCAGTTGCAGAGCAGTCCCATTATTGTTGGTTCTTTTGCTTTTGCGGTCATTGCGGTCCCTCCAGTGCTGCATCTATCATTGCTTCTATCTGCGCGTTCTTGAAGTGCCTTGACTCCATTGCTCCGGTAGGGCACTCGGCCACGCATGTGCCACAGCCCTTGCAGAGCGCTTGATTTACGACGGATATGAATCTGCCGTTTTTCTGCTCCATTGTTATTGCGGTGTACGGGCAGCATGGCACGCATCTTGCACATCCGATGCAGAGTTCCTCATTTGCTATCGAGGTTATTGCCTCGGTTTCGATCTCGGGCCTTGCGAGTATTCTTGCGATTCTGG
This sequence comes from uncultured Methanocellales archaeon, assembly GCA_964631075.1. Taxonomy (GTDB): domain Archaea; phylum Halobacteriota; class JAWCLZ01; order JAWCLZ01; family JAWCLZ01; genus CAZVYP01. The sequence goes on along the minus strand of CAZVYP010000023.1, from coordinate 12,151 downwards.
ATACCGTTGCATCTGCCTGCGAGAGCGAGTCGTAGTACTCCTTGGGGCTCTGTGCAACTCCGGCGAGGAATATGCCGTCAGTTGCAAAGTCAACGGGTCTTAATTTAAGATGTGCTTCGAGGAAGAAGCCGTTGGCGTCAAGCGGTACCTTCAGCATTTTTGCCAGGTTAATTGAGTCTTCGTTTGGCACTATTGCTGCCGATAGCACAACTCTGTCCACTGATATGTCGAGCTCAGTCTGCAGGAAGCTGTCGAACACGGTTACCTTGTTGCCTCTTACAACCGGTTTCTTTTCCATTTCGTATCTGAGGAACTCCACGCCTTTCTCTCGTGCCTGTGAGTATAGCTCTTCTGTGCCCTTGGCGTGTGTGCGCATGTCGTTGTAGAGGATGTAAACTTTGTTATCAGGGTAGAGCTTCTTAACTTCCAGCGCGTTGTTCACAGCTACACCGCAGCATATGCGCGAGCAGTATGGTCTCTTCTCGTCTCTGCTTCCAACGCACTGTATCATCACTATCTTTTCGCCCGGCTTTATCTTGCCGTTTGCGATGGCATCTTCAAACTCGAGCTGGGTCTGGACGATGGGATTCTTGCCGTGTTCGTATAAATCGGGCTTCCACTCTTTGCCGCCTGTTGCAACGACGATGGCTCCGGCGTCGAGTGTCTCGCCATTTGATAGTGTGACTTTGAAGTTGCCGATGAAGCCGCTGATGTCCTTGACATCTGTGCCGGTGTATACCTTTATAAGCGGGCTTTGCTTAATCGCCTCGATTTTTTCTTTCACAATCTCTTTTGGCTTGAGGTCGGGCACCATTTTCCGGAGCTTTGCCATCATTCCGCCTAGCTCTGGATCTCTTTCAACGAGATAAGTTTCAAAGCCGTTGCGTGCCGTGCCGAGTGCCGCGGTCATTCCTGATATGCCGCCGCCTATAACCACAACTTTTGGAGTCACAGGTATTAACCCTGGTTTTTGCGGCTCAAGCAGCGCAGCTCTTGCGACAGCCATTCTCAATATATCCTTTGATTTCTCACTTGCTTCACGTGGCTGGCGCATGTGCACCCAGGAGCACATCTCTCTTATGCTGGCGAATTCGAGTAAATAGGGGTTGAGTCCTGCCTGCGCGGTTGTTTCGCGGAAGAGTGGTTCATGCGTGCGTGGTGTGCATGCCGCGACTATGACGCGGTTTAAATTATGCTCCTTAATTGCTTCGTATATCTGGCGGTTGCCCTCTGTGGAGCAGGTGTAGATGTTGCGCTGTACGAAAACGACGTTTGGCAGTGTCTTTGCATATTCTTCAAGCGCAATCATGTCTACCACACCAGCTATGTTTATGCCACAGTGACAGAGGAATACTCCTATCCTCAGGGGCTCGCCGGTAACATCTTTCTCAGGCGGCACGATTTTCTTTGTTACTTCTGTGCCCCGTGCGTCTTTTAGATCCGCGGATACTTTGCCTGCTGCGCCGCTGCCCATTGAGACCGAGTCGGATATATCCCGCGGGCTCTGTGAAACGCCTGCTGAGTATACCCCTGCTATGCTGGTTGTCGCGGGGTCTCCGGGTTTCTCGGAGACGAAGCCGTCTGTATCAATTTCAATGTTCAGCGTGGGCGGTACTGTGGGAACAATTGCGTTCGCAAGTACTACCATGTCGGTCTCCATCGTCTTTACTTCGCCTGCGTCGGTGTCCTCGTAGGTAACAAGCAATTTCTTTCCGACCTGCTCGATTTTAGCTGGCTTGCTGCGGATAAATTCTATGCCGAACTCGTCTTTGCCGCGCTTGTAGAACTCCTCCTGTGCTTTGCCGTGGGCGCGCATGTCCATGTAGAAGAGCGTGCACTTCATTCCGGGCTCATGCTCTTTGGTCAGAATGGCCTCTTTCACAGCGTACACGCAGCAGAAGCGCGAGCAGTACTTCTTATGCTTGCTGTCTCTGCTGCCGACGCACTGGATAAACGCGATGTGATGCGGGTGAGATCCGTCCTGCCTCAAAATAGCGCCTTCAGTGGGTCCTGAGGCGTTGAGGATGCGCTCATATTCGAGTCCCGTCAGCACGTTATCGTAGATGCCGTAGCCGTAGTTCGTCAGCACCGAGGGGTCGTACATGTCAAATCCGGTGGCAACGATGATGGCGCCGACGTTCAGCTCAACTATTTCGTCTTTCATCGAGAAATCGACTGCCATTTTTTCTCCGCATGCTTCGACGCATTTGAAGCACTTGATGCAGTGCTGCATATCAATCGTATGCGTATTCGGTACTGCCTGTGGAAATGGCACGTATATTGCTTTTCTGGTTTTCGTATTGGCGTCGTACTCATTTGGCACGTCAACAGGGCACTTCGCGGCGCAGTCGCCGCAGCCGGTGCACTTCGGGGCGCTTACGTATCGCGATTTTTTGAGTACTTCGACTTTGAAATCACCGAGCCTGCCTTTGACGCGCTTTACTTCCGAGTATGTGAGCATTTCGATATTCGGGTGCCTCGCAACCTCGACCATGCGCGGCGCTTCAATGCACATCGAGCAGTCGAGGGTTGGCATGGTTTTGTCAAGCTGAGCCATTCTGCCGCCTATACTGGGCAGCTTCTCAACCAGGTAAACTTTATAGCCTATATCAGCGAGATCCAGAGAGGCAACCATTCCCGCTATGCCTCCGCCAATAACGAGTGCTGATCCCTTCATTTCATCTGCCTCCCTACAAGTGTAACCATATCTTCAACTTTGACGTTGTGCTGCACAGGCAGCTTCTGGTCCTCGCAGACTGTGCATGAGAAGTGAATAGTGCAGTGGGGACATGAAGTTACAAGAGCCTCCGCGCCGGCTTCTCTCGCCTCTTTCAAGCGCTGCTCTCGATAGACCTTCGTTTCTGGCTCGCAGCTCAGCCACGCGCTGATGCCGCAGCAGCCTGCTTTTTCCTTGGTATTTCTCATTTCTACAAAGGTGCCGAGCCTCTCCATTATAGCCCGGGGTGCTTCGTATATTCCGCAGTGCCTTCCGAGGCGGCACGGATCCTGATAGGTCAGCACTTTGTTTGATTTCTGGATATCAAGTTTGCCCTGGTTTATGCCCTCAGCTATTACATCCGTTATGTGCCGTATTTTGATGTCGAAGCCCTTAATAACTCGGGGGTAATCCTTGGTGTAAGTGCGATAGCACTCGGGACAGAAGGTTATTATCTCTTTTATCCCGCGCTCTTTGAACACCTTAACGTTTTTCTCTGCAAATTGCTTGAAGGTTTCGAAGTCGCCTGCCCAGAAAACGTCGTGGCCGCAGCAGAGCTCGTCGGTGAAGACCTGATATTTTATTCCGAGTTTGTCCATTATCTTCACGCTGCTTTTCACCATTTCCTTTGCCCGGAAGTTGAGATCCATAAAGAACATTTCATAGAGTGGAATGCAGCTCACGAAAAAGAGGGTGTCGCCTTTCCTGTTGAGATCGATCCCTGCTTCCTCGAACCACTTTGTACGATCGGGCGTTTTCTTTGCCATTATCCTGTGCATGGAGTGGAAAATCCCCTTGTGGGCGTATGGCGTTTCCGTGGTCTGGGTTCGGGTGCCCCTCACCACTTCCTGTATGTTTATCGCCTGAGGGCACTTCACCGTGCACTGACCGCAGGTAATGCAATACCAGAGATAGGGGAGCACTTCATTTTTGAGGCCATAGTTGATCATCCCCATCATTACATGGGGCTTGAACTCATAGTTAGTTTCCTTTGCGACAGGGCAGACCGCAGTGCACTCAGCACACTTGTAGCACATCCTAACTTGATCTGCGCCGGGTATAGCGGAGATCTTTTCCATTAATTCCTTTGAGATCAATCCTAAACACCCTTTACACCGCTGAATGCAGCCTCTACCTTCTTTGCAAGAGCCTCCTCGGTAACATAGTCGATTGCCTTGGTGGGGCAGAATTCAAGGCAGACTGGCTTGCCATCGCACAGATCGCAGGCGAATGCCTTTTTCTTATCTATGTGCATGGACATAGCTCCGAATTCGCATGCCTCGACGCACCACCCGCAGCCATCGCACTTGTCCTCGTCCACTTTAACGATCTGCGTTTTCTCATCCTGGGTAACGGCTCTCCGGGGGCATTTCAGCATGCACGGCGCAGCTTTGCAGAATCTGCAGGCTGCAGCGCTCGTAAGGGGCGCGATGCTAACTGCTTTGATTCGCGACTTCTTCGGGTTAAATACGTTCTCTTTTTTATTTGAGCAAACCATTTCACATGTATGGCAGCCGATGCAAAGCGCCGGATCTGCGGCTAAAAACTTTATCTCCATTTCCATCACCTCACCGCTGGCATTGCCTCGCCAGTCACAAGCTTATATAGCTTCCCGAGTTCTTCCTCGCTGTACGGTGCCCGTTTGCATATCATCAATGAGTTGAATAACTTATTTCCTGCCTCAGGCTTCTTTGGTTTCTGGCCTGCTGCTTTCTCAGCCTGTTCTGCTTTCTGTCTGACTGCAAGGCTCTTTATGAAATCAGAGAGCTTCCCTTTTGAGGCATTTGCAAGAGCGCCTGCGTAAATCGGGTCCAGTCCAAGTCGCTTGCAAAGTGCAATTGCTTCGATAACTTCATCTGCTTTGAATTTGCCAAAGGCCTCTGCCTGCTCTGGGAATATGGTAGTTATCACGCCGTTTGCTTTGAATGCCTCCCTGCACGCTATATTGCACTGGACGCATGAGCGGTTCTTTGGAAGCTTTTTCGCGGACAGGTCTTTTCTCATTTTGCTCGGCACCTCTTTTTTCTGCTGAGCTGCTTTGTTCAGTTCATCATGTGATGCCACCTTTACATCTTTCGATCCTCTCACTATTACTGCTTTCAGCAGCTTGCTGCCCATTACGCTCCCAATATCGCTGGTTTCAAGCTGGTCATCACAAAATATACTGGCAAGTTTAACCTGCTGCTCGCCAGCGGGACCTATGACTGCGGCTGCAGCGGTCTGATCATTTGTATCCCTGGCTATTTTATCCAGCGTTTCGAAGGTATCAAGTCCCCATAACGTGTCAGCGCGCTCGATGTCTGCACCTTCGTCATCGATCCAGAGCGCAGAGGGGCGCTCGGCTCTGCCGGTAATTACGAATGCGTCGAACCCGGCGAAGCGCATCTGCGAGCCAAAATTGCCAGTTAAATAGTCCTGGCCACTTGAAGTGAATACACCTACCACGCTTCCCGCTGGTACCGGTGTTCCCGAAAAAACTCCCGTCGCAAATATCAGTGCATCGCTGTGTTTCTTAAGCAACTTCGAAGCCAGATCGGCACCGCCGATTGCATCGATTCTCTCCATTTTTATATCCGTGCTGTTCCTGGTCAGATCAGCATAAAGCACCTTTTTCTCACTCATTATAAACGCTCCCAACTCTTTATCAATTAATTACTAGGCTTAAACAGTTTTCTTTTTGAATCGAGTTTATCCAATGTTAAATTAAGGCTTCCTATTTGAAAAAAATCAATCAATTTATATCCATGTATATCAAGAGATCAGTCGTTAATCAAAATTAGAATTCTGGTGTTCGCATGAGAGGAAAGCCTACTAGACTCGTAAAAGACGAGAAACAAATCGTTAAGCGAAAGATGTATTTCCGCTCGCATGAGGTAATCCATGACTTGCTGAAGTGTCAGGGCTGCGAGGTATGCAAAGCTTCCTGCCCTGAAGAAGCAATCAGTGTCAGTGGTGCGGAGATCAAGGATGGGAAGCTGACCAAGAAGAATAAGGCAGTTTTTGATGAGAACAAGTGCACTTTTTGCGGGGTGTGCTCTCAGGTTTGCCCGTATCACGCGATTGAGTTCAGGGTAGACGGGAAGGCATCTCCGCCCTTGCTGCAGGAAGATTTCCCGAAGATGATACGCGAGGTAAATGTGAATCTTGAGAAATGCGATCCAACTTGCACTCTCTGTGGGGAAACCTGTAACTTCGATGCCCTGAAGTACGAAGACGGTAAAGGCAGCATCGAGATTGTGGATGTGCAGATTAACGATGATCTCTGCAATCTATGTAAGAAATGCGCGGGGCCGGGGATAGAGATCTCTGATAAGGTACACATCGATTACGACAGGTTCACTGATGAGTCAATAAAGGCGCTTGAAAAATGTCCCGAGGGCGCGGTTGCTATTAATAAGGACAAGCGAAAGGAGCGGCTCGTTAAAATTGACGACACAAAGTGCGTAACCTGCGCCTGGTGCGAGGGTGTATGTCCAAATGGAGTCTTAGCGGTTACAACACCATTTGAGGGCACCATAAAAGTGGATATGAGCAAGTGCACAGATGGTTGCATCGCCTGCATCGATGCCTGCCCCTGCGGCGCGCTGCATGGTTCTCCGCTCGTTTATGATAGCCAGTACTGCATACTGTGCGGTGCCTGCAGAAATGTGTGCACGAAGGGCGCAATAGGGATTAACAGGGAAAGAGTCAGGCACACCAAAGCGCACTCCGGTACCTGGTTCAGGGCTCTGAACAACCTCACAGGTACGAGAGCCTATGCGAAGGAATTGCAGGCTGAGGGTTATAGTCGAACTGCAAATACAATCTTAAAGGGGAAGAGCAAGTGACTGAAGTTAAAGGTGAAGCAAAGGAAAAAGAAAAAGTGGCCGGCAAGGGCCCTGGTGGCATAGAGATCACCGAGCCCAGGATAGGGGTTTTCCCGTGTTATTGTGGCTCCAATATTGCCGGCACGGTGGACGTAGAAGCAGTTGGAGAATATGCCAAGACTCTTCCAGACGTAGTATGGGTTCAGACAAATAAATATACATGCGCTGATGTTGGTCAGGCAGAGATCAGGAAAGCAGTCAAAGAGCACAATCTGAACCGCGTTGTCGTTGCCTCCTGCTCGCCCAGGATGCACGAGCCGACGTTCAGACGATGCGTTCAGGATGCAGGGCTTAATCCTTTTCTCTTTGAAATGGCAAACATCAGGGAGTTCTGCTCATGGATTCACTACGCAGATAAAAAGGATGCTACCGAGAAGGCAAATGACTACGTGCGAATGGCAGTTGCAAAAGCAAGATATCTCCAGCCGCTTGAGCCGTACTACGTGCCTGTTACGAAAAGAGCGCTGGTAATAGGCGGCGGAGTTGCCGGCATACATGCTGCGCTTGACATAGCGGATCAGGGTTACAAGGTCTATCTGGTGGAGAAATATCCCTCTATAGGGGGCAAGATGGCTCAGCTCGATAAGACCTTTCCGACTCTCGATTGCTCCATTTGCATAGAGGGTCCGAAGATGGTGGAAGTTGGGAGACATCAAAACATCGAGCTGCTTGCATATTCAGAGGTGAAGAAGTGCAGCGGGTTCATCGGCAACTTCAAAGTTGAGGTGCTCAAGAAATCCAAGTATGTGGATAAGAAGAAGTGCACCGGCTGCGGAGACTGCGCGAAAGCCTGTCCGGTCGAGGTACCCAACGACTATGACATGAACCTCGGTGCGAGAAGAGCCATATACATACCGCTTCCACAGGCAGTACCCAATACCTATACTATTGATATGCAGCACTGCATCAAGTGCTTCAAATGCGTCGAAGCATGCGGAGATAGAAAGGCCATAGACTTCAGCATGCAGGATGAAATCGTGGAGCTGGAAGTCGGCACAATAGTGGTCGCAACCGGTTATTCGATGTGGGATGCCACTCAGAAAGAGGAATACGGCTATGGCAAATATGAAAACGTGCTGACCTCTCTCGAGCTGGAGCGACTTATTTGTGCTTCGGGGCCTCTGGATGGACATGTGGTCAGAGCCACAGATCATAAAGAGCCAAAGAAAGTGGCATTCATCACCTGTGTTGGCAGCAGGGAAGAAGATCCAAAAGGCATAGCCAAGTCATACTGCAGCAATTTCTGCTGCATGTTTACCCTGAAGCTCGCGAACCTGTTCAAAGACCACTGGCCGAATGTAGAGCTGTATATATTATACATGGACATGCGAACGATCTTCAAAGGCTTCGAAGACTTCTACTATAAGGCACGCGATGTGGGCATTACCTTCATCCGCGGCAGACCGTCTGAGGTAGTTGAACTTCCGAACAAGAACCTCAAGATCAAGGTATTTGATACCTTCATCAACCAGCCTGTCGAGCTCGAAGTGGACATGGTAGTCCTTGCAGAAGCAAGCGTGCCAAATCCGGATGCAAAACAGCTCGGAGCGACTTTAAACGTGGCAACCGACGAGCATGGATTCTTCATTGAATCCCATCCCAAGCTCAAGCCAATAGACTTCGCAACAGACGGGCTATTCGTTTGCGGCTGTGCACAGGGATTGAAGGACATACCCTTCAGCGTATCGCAATCACACGGCGCTGCATCGAGAGCTACAAGAATCATGTCACACGACAAATGGAAGATCGACCCCATAGTCGCGGTTGTGGAAGACAAGCTCTGCATAGGCTGCGGCATGTGCCTGGAAAGATGCGCTTATAATGCGATCTCGCTGATAGAGGTTCCCGGTAGGGAGAAGAAGCTTGCGAAGATCAACCCGGCTCAGTGCCACGGTTGCGGCACCTGCATAGCTGATTGCCCCTCAAATGCAATGCAGCAAATGCACTTCACCGATGCCCAGATCATGGCGCAGATCAGAGAAGCCACAGCTCGCAACCCGGAGCAGACAGTAGTATCGATCATCTGCAACTGGTGCACATACGGCGCAGCAGATCTCGCGGGAGTGAGCCGATTACAGCAGCCCACCTCTGCGAGAGTAATCAAAGTAATGTGCTCCGGTAGAGTTGACAGAGACTTCATATACGAAGCATTCAGACGAGGCGCAGGTGCGTTCTTCATGGGCGGATGCGAAATCGGTACCTGCCACTACGTCTCGGGCAACAAGATTTCAGGTCCAAGGTTTGACAAGATCAAAGAAGAGCTGGTTAAGCAGGGCATGTCACCCGATAGAATGCATAGACGCTGGATTTCTGCTGCAATGAGCACCGTCTACGCCAACACCATCAAGCAGATGGATAAAACCGTAAAAGATCTGGGCGTGGAGAAAATCAAAGCCGAGAACGAAAAGATGAGACCGCACCTCGAGAAGAGACTCGGACTGGTGAAGAAAGAAGCAGCACCACCTGCGCCCGATAAGTTCTTCCCGGCAAAGGGAATAGTCGAGTCACTTGGCAAGATGGGACTCGGACTAGCAATGGTGGACAACAAGCTCAAGATCGTACCAGCAGCAGAAGCGAAGTACGACAAAGACCAGGTGCCGATGAAAGACTTCCTCGCACTGCTCAAGCCAGCAGGATTAGCGCTTGCGAAGAAGCCCGATGGCACAGTCGAAGTTGCCAAGCTCGCGGCGAAGAAGTAAAACTTTTTTCCTTCTTTTTTCTTTTTATCTTTTATTGTGTACTCCTCTACAGTATCATTTCAATACTAATTTCTCTATCTCCTTTAAAACATCGGCTATTTTTACCTCGCCGGATTGAGATAGACCACGGGAAGTGTGCTTATGATGCGGGTGAGTAGAGATCTCAGAGTGATGAGGCGCATTGTCGTATCTGAATATCAACGTGCCATTTTTATCAGCCAGGTTGTATCTGTACGCTTTCTATCAGCTTTTTGATCTCTTTGAAGTAGTCCGAGATCAGCAAGAGGAGAGCACCGCCCTGGTGAGCTCAATTTTTTCCTCAAGTTTCTTTAATCCTTTGAGCAGCCCCCACCACTCAAAATATTCCTGAGAATCCCCCAGCTTCCCCTGCTCGAATTGCTTGATAAACTCGTTTGAGGAGAGCTTATATTTTGCCTCGAAATCTTTTATCTCCCGCTTGATGAGATTGACTTTTGACTCAAGCAGCTTTAGCTCCCTTTCGAGGGACTCCTTTACAAGGGGGAGGGCTTCATCTGAAATAATCATCAAATCAACCCTGAATATATCTTGATATTCCTCATATTTAAACTGAACTTAGCTTGCAAGGCCTCTTCGAAGTTGACTTAAACTCAAAATACTTCATCCTCGACAGTCGAAGTTGCCAAGCTCGCGGCGAAGAAGTAAAACTTTTTTCCTTCTTTTTTTATTTTCTACATTTTCAACCAGATGAATGGAATAGCAAAAAGGTTAAATCTTCAATCTATATATACATATACATATGCCTAAGATAGTCTCTTTGAGCGATGAAACCTATGCGATGCTTAAAAAGATGAAAAGAGAAGGAGAGAGCTTTTCAGAGATCATAAACAGGCTGGTGGCGAAAAAGCCTGATTTCCCTAAATACGCAGGCACTATTCCCGAGCTTCCTTCGGAAGAGATAAAAAAGGAAATCAGAAAGTGGAGAGCAGAGTATGATAGGTATTGACTCTGATTTTATTATCGAACTATTAAAAGGGAACAATAAAGCGCTGGAGAAAGCTCAGGCAACGCAAGAGCCGATTTTTACCACCACTATTAACTTCTTCGAAGTTATGAGATCGGTAATGAGGCACTCGAAAAAAAGGGAAATTGCTCTGGAGTTTTTCAACGAGATTCAAATTCTGGATCTGGATTACGCAGCGAGTCTGAAGAGCGCAGAGATTGCCTCCAAGCTGGATCAAAGCGGTAAATTTGCAGGAAGCGGTGATGTTTTAATAGCCGGAATTCTGCTTTCGAACGGCATTGAAAAAATAATCAGCAACAACAAAGACCATTTTGAGACATGCGGGTTGGGTGTGCTATCGTATTAAGAAGATTCAATAATTCAACCTATCGAATTCCACTCAATACGATTGCCAGGGAGCGGGCGTTTTTTTCTACAAATGTTTATTTTCCATCTCTTTTGTAAATTAATATTATATCCAGGCACACCTTTACTATATGAGGCTGTTATGACTAATAGCGGGGAGGTTTTCCTTGTCAAAACCCCGGATAGAGAAGCCGGGATAAAAAAGCTCTTCAGCCAGTTTGACCTCAAGGATTTTTCTGGAAAACGCGTTGCCCTAAAGGCGAATTATAACAGCGCGGATCCGTATCCTGCATCAACCTGTATTGATACCCTGGAGGCGATTGTTAAGGCGCTGAAAGAAGCCGGTGTGAAAGAAATTACTCTGGCAGAGCGAAGCGGAATGGGCAGCACCAGGAGAGTGCTTGAGCAAATGGGCGTCTGCGCGCTCTCAGAGAAGCTGGGCTTCAGAGTAGTTGTGCTTGATGAGGAGGACAAAGAGAGGTGGGTTAAGATCGATCGCGGGGGTTCTCACTGGCTTATGGGATTCTACATCTCCAGGCTATTCCTCGGGGCTGACAGGGTAGTTCAGACCTGCTGTCTTAAAACCCATCGCTTTGGAGGTCACTTTACGATGTCCCTGAAGAACTCAATAGGCTTGGTTGCGAAAAAAGTTCCAGGTGGTATGTATGACTATATGTGGGAACTGCATGGCTCGCCTTATCAGAGGCTGATGATTGCAGAGGTCAATAAATTTTATAAAGCCGATATCGTGGTTATGGATGCGATTAAAGCTTTTGTAAGCGGGGGTCCGGACAGAGGCGATCTCGTCGAGCCCAATCTTTTGCTGGCGAGTAAAGATAGAGTTGCCATTGATGCTGCTGGAATAGCTATTCTCAGGAGCTATGGTTCAACAAAGGAGGTTATGAAGGGACGCATCTTCGAGCTCGACCAGATAAGGCGTGCTGCTGAGCTTGAAGTCGGAGTAAAATCGGCTTCCGATATAAAGCTCGCTCCACTAAACCCTGAGAGCCGGGAAGCAGCGGAGAAAATAGAGAGCATTCTGAGGAGCCAGGGATAACATGCTGATGAGAAGTTTTAATAAATCTCCACTGGCTCGCTGTGCTCCCAGTAGTAATAGAATATTTTCTCTACCCACTCAATGAACTCTTTTTTAGTGGAGATGAAGTACGGGCTTAATCCTCGGTTCTGGGGATTCATAAACTGGATTCCGGCTATGCTGGAGTCCATTGTGCCGAGCTGCAGCGGTAGATTTGAGTATTTTCTTATTAAAAAATTTTCATTGAGCTTCTCCCTGACTTCAGGGGCGTTTAATCTCAATGGAACTTCCAGCTCTTTTCTTATTTCATGGCGAAGGGGAATAGTGCTCGACTCGACTATCCCTTTCATTTTGACTCCACTGATAGCCTTTGACAGATTAATCTGTGTTGCCTCTTTGTTAGCCACCAGTACTATCATCAATATTTTTTCGGCATTGTCCTAATTTGTGATAGTTAATTTATAATAAAAAAATTCGTGCCAGTTC
>CAZVYP010000022.1:0-25720 GCA_964631075.1 uncultured Methanocellales archaeon | reverse complement strand
ATAGACATGCACAAATGTTGTATTATTTAATTAATTCAATAATTGTAAAAAATTAAACATATAAGACTTTGAAGGAAAATATGATTGATTCATTAGAAACCGTTGATATAAATCTTTTTCAGGAAATGTGCGATAGATTGCTGTCAGGTTTAGGCGACAGAATTTTTATTCTTAACAGGGAACTAAAAATCATCTATTCAAACAGAAGAAGTGCTCCCAGAAATGACAAAGATCTTACCGGCAAAAACTGTTACACTGTTTTCCACAAATTCAAAGGACCCTGCATCGATGAAGGACTCACATGCCCAGCGCTAAGGACTTTAGAAACAGGAAAGCCCGCCAGAGTTGTGCATACACACTTCGAAGCTGATGGAAATAAAAAGTTCGTAGAAGTCAATACTTACCCTCTCAGGGACAAAAATGGAAATATTACCCAGGTAATAGCAGCTACTTCAGATGTTACCGAGAGACAAAAAAAGGAGATCGAGGCGGAATGGTCACGTGAGTATCTCTTTCAACTGATTCAGAACTCCGGGGATGCAATTATTACTCTTGATCCTGAGTTGAGTATAACATCCTGGAACAGGGCGGCTGAGAAAATCTATGGATGGACTGAAAATGAAGTGCTATCCAAAAATTTGCTTGATGTTTTGAAAGGTCATGCACCGGAGGTAATAAATGCACTGGAAAAAGCGAAGCAGGGCAAAATCATTTCCGGGCTGGAAATCGCTGTAAGCCGAAAGGATAGCAGCGAGATGACTGTCAGTATAACGTGCTCTCCAATACGGGATATAGAAGGAAGTGTAATAGGGATATCTTATTTCTCCAGAGACGTGAGTGAGAGGAAACGGATGGAACAGAAAATCGCCGATTCGGAGCGATATTTGAGGAACCTGATCGAAAGCACGAGTGATGCGATAATCTCGCTTGATGCTGAGGGGAAAATTGTTTTGATAAATGAAGGCGCCGAAAAGATGTTTGGTTACTCACGCGAAGAGCTGATCGGTAAAAATATTTTTGAAGGAGGCGAGGTCAAGTTCTACGGAGATATTGAAACTGCCATCTATGTGATGCAAAAAATCCGCAACAGCGCTGACGGCAAGATTTCAAATCTGGAAGTTGCCGGGAAAACCAGAGATGGCAGGGAGATCCAGATAAGTGTTTCAGCTTCCATGCTGAAAAAGGAGTCAGGGGAGTTCATAGGTACTATGGGTGTTGTTATAGATATTACCGAGCGCAAAAAGCTGGAATACGAATTGAAGAAAAAGGTAACGGAGCTCGAGGAGTTCTATAACCTGGCAGTGGGCAGAGAGCTCAAGATGATCGAGCTGAAGAAAGAGATCGCAAGCCTGAAAATGAGATTGAGGGAATTGCAAGAGAAAAAGTGAGCCCGATGAATAGATTTTTAAGCAGCATAAAGGAGCTGAAAAATGGCGATCACCTCTGCATGATCTACGAGGACAGAGATCAGCAGTTCGCGTCTTTAGTGCCTTTTCTGAAAGAGGGACTGATCAAAAATGAGCTGTGCATCTGCATAGCTGAAGAGAATGGCGTGAGTGACATAAAAAACGCCCTTGAAAAAAATGGAGTAGAAGTTGAGACATTTCTTGCCTCAAAGCAGCTTAGGATCATCGACATGACGCAAGCATCCAGGAATGGAATTTTTGATCCAGATGCTATGATCGCATTCTTGAAGCAATCCCTGGATCTTGCCAGGAGTGAAGGATATTCCGCACTCAGAGTAACAGGCGAGATGACATGGGCTTCGAAGAATCAGCAGACCGCTGTCAAGCTCATCGAGTATGAAGCTAAGCTTAACTACTTCTTCCCCGCAAGCAAAGCACTGGGGATCTGCCAGTACAGCAAGCACAAAATAGAGCCACAGGTTTTACTGGAGATAATAAGGGCTCATCCTGCCGTCATTATTGGCAACAATATTTGCAAGAACTTCTACTACACCCCGCCTTCCGAGTTTTTTAAGAAAATCAAATTCCGGGATGTGGAACTCGAACGGCATCTTGTTAATCTTGTAGAGGGGGAGAAGCTTGAACAGAGGCTGCTTTCCCATGGAAGACAACTGCAGCAAAAAGTGGAAGAACGTACAAAAGATCTGAGAGAAAGCGAAGAGAAATACCGGGATTTATTTGAAAATGCAAATGATGCAATTTTCACGCTGGATCTTGAGGGGAGCTTCACTTCGCTTAATAAAAAGACAGAGGAGCTCAGCGGATATAAAAGGGAAGAATTACTTCAGAAGAAAATTTCAATATTGCTGCCACGGCACGCTTTAAATTTGGGAAGAGAAAAAATCGCTGAAGTCGCAAAAGGGAAATCCATACCTCCGTTTGAAATCGAAGTCTTAACAAGAAGCGGGAACACGATTTTCGAGGTGACCGCAAGGCCGATAAAAGAGGAGGACAGGATTACCGGTATACACTGCATTGCAAGAGACATCACGGAGAAGAAGAAACTTGAGGAGAAAATCAGAGAATCGGAGGAGAAATATAGAAATCTTGTTGAGCACTCTATGATTGGCGTATATGTTATTCAGGATGATATAGTTAAGTTCATGAACCGCGAGGGTTTAAGAATTCTTGGTTATTCTGAAAAAGAGATAATAGGATCTGATTTTAAAAATTTTTTTCGGGGAGAGGATCTGCACAGACTTATTGACGGTGTGAGGAAGAGACAATCGGGATCAGGACCTGCTGAGCGCTTTGAGCTCAAAGTTGAGAAAAAGGACAGTTCGAAAATAGAAGTGGAAGTCGTTTCCTCGCCGTCGGTATATCAGGGTAAACCTGCACTTCAGGGTGCTTTCATCGATATCTCCGAGAGAAAGAATGGCGAGCAAAGATTTCGCAATAGCAGGGATGCATTTTTCAACATGCTCAAAGACCTTGACGAATCGCACAGAGAGCTGCAGCACACATACGATATGCTGAAAGAGCTCATTGAGCGCAGGAGCGACTTTGTAAATATGGCTGCTCATGAGCTCAGAACCCCTCTTGTGCCAATAGTAGGTTATCTTGAAATGATCAAGAATGAAATCAATGATCCGAAGCTTTTGAGCTACATTGAGATTATGCAGCGCAATACAATGCGGCTGCGCAGGCTTATCGATAGCATGCTCGAGCTTTCAAGGCTTGATGCAGGAAAAGTTGAACTTCAGCTTTCAACTGTCAATGTAAATGAAAGTGTTCAGAGTCTTCTTGAGAACTACTCACTCGCAAAACGCAGATTTATCGCTGATATCCCGGAGGATTTAACTGCCAAGTGCGATGAAGGCAAGCTTTTTCAGATCCTGGATAACCTGATTTCCAATGCCATAAAATACAGCCAGGCTAACACCGAGATTAAAATTATTGCGAGAGAAAGAGAAAGGGACTACCTCTTTCAAGTTATCGATCAGGGCATTGGAATTGCGGAGAAAGATCAAAAACACATCTTCGAGCGGTTCTACATCGTGGATGGAGAAAAACTTGCTCGAACTGTTAATAGAACCGGCCTTGGTCTGGCGCTTGCAAAAAGCTACGTCGAGCTCCACGGTGGCAGGATATGCGTGGAAAGCGAGCCAGGAAAAGGAAGTAAGTTCTCCTTCACAATTCCAAAGGAGATCGAAAATCCAGCTGAAGCTGCTTAATCTCCAAAATCATAATCCGGTTTTCCTCTCAACTTCGACTTCGAGGGTCCTGAAGCTTCTCCCCAGATCTTCATTGCGCCTTCCGCCATTGCGGCACCATACTCGGTTAGATAAATTTTATCCTTGATCGTGTCATAGGTGAAGCCTTTGATCATCTCAGCCTCGAAGGCAAGGCGTTCCTCTTTGTCGAGCTTTGCAAGTTCGACACCTCGCTCTGGAGTGACGGCATCGAGCTGGAATAACTTCAGAAGCACCTTAAATTCCATCGGAAGAATTTTACCATGCTCTTTCCTCACTCCGTCAATAGCGTCTTTTAATGACCGGTCGATAATTTCTCCCTGATCCATAAGTTTACGAACCTGCTTCTCACCTTTCTCAGTTATTTGATAAACACCTCTTCCTATGGATATTATCAATCCCCTGTCCGCAAGTTCCCGGAGATAATTGGTATATCCTCCACCACAATAACTTAAAGTGCTGGCGATGTTCCCACTTGTGTCTCTCCCAACTCTATAAAGATGGAGCATGATTCTGGTCTTATGTAGCTTAGAGTTCTCGAGATTTGAAACCGTATTCAAGATATTTTGAAGGTTGCTCATTTAAATTCCCTAAATACTAGTTATCCTAATACATATAAATTTTACTCAATCATAGTATATATTACTAATTTTAGGTAGATTTAATTGCAAAGAAAAGAAATTTATATTCAATGCGCTTTTCTGAGGACATAATGGATCTCGCTAAATTCAAATTATCAGATACCGATAAAGCAATAGTGTGTGCATTTCATACTTTTGGGCTCGGCAGTCACGTTGTGGATAAGGCATTAAAAGGGCGTATTCAATCAAGATATCACGAAGAATTTAATACATCACTAGCAAATCTTAAAAATCTTCGTTTGATCTATAACTACGGATCCCATTCGTACAAACTGACGAGACAGGGATGTGCATTGGCAATAGGGTTAAGAGTTAGAAGTGAATGTGCTAGAGTTAGAACAGGTAAAGATCCATCTGCTTCCGTGAAATAGTTACTTTCCGCGTTGCCCCTTCATGCCGCCTCGTGCGGCTCGACCTCTATGGTGAGTCTGGATATATATGGAAATTGCGCTTTCACTCGTGCTTCAATATCATCCGTTATTTTCTTTAACTCCTGAATCGAGGTTTCTCCATCAACAGCTATTTCCATCTCGCCGGTCACAAATGGACCGATGGATCTGAGCCTCAGATCTCGAACTTTCTTCACTCCCTTCACGCTTTCGGCGATTGTCCAGATCTGCCCTATGCCATCGCATTTTACACAGGCGTCCATGAGCACATATGCGCTCTCCTTTAAGGTGACATAGGATACGGTGAAGATGAAGATCGCAATAACTACGCCAGCAATTGCATCCATCTGATAAAAGCCAAGATAGGAAGCTGCAATGCCGACAACTACCAGGAAGGAAGTAAGGCCGTCTTTAAGTTGATTCTTGGCATCTATGGAAATTGCCTGGGATTTTGCTTCCTGTGCAATCTTCAGCTTGAAGAACGCGAGCACCATTGATGCTGAGCCTGCAAGAAAGGCTACTATGATAGCAAGCAACGGGTAGGAGACCATGACTGGATCGATCAGTCTGAGATAAGATTCATACAGAATCACCGCACCCATAATTAATACTACAAATGCTGCGATAAGTGCCGAAAAGGTCTCGGCTTTGGTGTATCCATAGTGAAAGCGCTCATCAGGCTCTCGCTGCGACAATCGAAGTCCGAACCACACGATTAAAGAAATAAATGCATCGCCGGCAGACTCAATGCCATCTGCAATCAGGGCTATGCTGCCGGAGATCATTCCAACTGTTACTTCGAGCAGGAAGACAAAGGTAAGCACAGCGACCGAGATCCTGGAGATTCTCTGCCCCCTTTTAAGCGCTGCTCTCTCCCTTTCGCTCTCATTCACATTTAATAATACTATTACTGTTTTCTTAATTCTTTCTACGTTGACGGGTAGCAGCCTTCAGCCGCACAGCCAGAGCTCGGAGCTTCTCGATCACATCATCGCCGCCCTGCTCAATAATTTGCACAAAAGCAGATCCAACCACCACGCCGTCTGCTCCTGCATTGACTATTGCTTTAACATGCGCTGGCTTTGATATGCCGAATCCGACTGCCTTTGGAATGCTGTAGCTTTTAACCCTCTCAAGAAGCTCCATCGTGCTGCCGGCGAGACTTGTCTTTGCACCAGTAACTCCCAGGCGCGATACCAGGTATACAAAGCCCCTGCCAATCTCTGTAATACGCCGGATTCTCTCAGGGGGAGTTGTTGGAGCGATTAAGAAGATTAAATCTATGTCATATTTGCTGCAGCAACTCAGCAGCTCGCGGGATTCTTCCACTGGTAGGTCAGGCACTATAAAGCCGTCGACGCAGCCGCTTGCTTCGCGGGCAAATTTTTCGAGTCCGTATTTGAAGAGGATATTGTAATATGTCATGAAGATGATAGGTGTAAAGGCGTTTTTTTCCCTGATGTGCTTTGCAAGTGCAATTACTTTGTCTGCATCTGTGCCGCTTTTCAGCGATCTGTCGCTCGCAGCCTGTATCGTCGGGCCGTCGGCAATGGGATCTGAGAATGGAATTCCGAGTTCGATGATATCAACGCCTGCTTCTACGAGTGAGTGAAAGTACTGCTCTGTGGCTTTAAGCGATGGATCCCCTGCCATTATGTAAGCGATCAGTGCTTTTTCGTTTTTGCTTCTAAGTGCTTCAAAGGCTGCTGCTATGCGGCTCATACTATTTCCCTCGCCACGGTTTCAACGTCTTTATCTCCTCTGCCTGACATGTTGATGATTACCAGAGATTTTGCTTTTATCTCTCCTTCTCCAGCAGCCTTCATTGCAAATGCCACAGCGTGTGCGCTTTCGAGTGCAGGGAGGATTCCTTCAAGCCTGCAGCATGCCTGAAATGCTTTCAATGCCTCTTTATCATGTATATACCGCGGTGTGATCCTGCCTGTTTCAGTTAAATAGGCTACTTCAGGCCCAACGCCGGAGTAATCGAGGCCCGCGCTGATGCTGTGGCTCTCAAGGACCTGTCCGATGCGGTTTTGCAGGATAAGGCTCCGCGTGCCGTGCAGTATTCCCTCGCTGCCGGCGGTAAGCCTTGCGGCGTGGTGCGCTTTATGTTCATTTTGTCCGAGATCTGTGCCTCCTGCTTCAACTGCAAAGAGCTTCACCCTGTCTTCCAGAAATTCGTAGAAAATGCCGATTGAGTTGCTCCCGCCACCGGTGCACGCGATTATTGCATGAGGCAGGCGTTTTTCTTTCTCCAGAGTTTGCTGTCTTGCCTCTCTGCCTATTACTCTCTGGAACTCTCTAACCATGGTTGGAAACGGGTGAGGTCCTAAAGCCGAGCCCAACAGGTAATGGGTGGTTGCAACGTTGGCCGTCCAGTCGCGCAGCGCTTCGCTGATCGCATCTTTAAGAGTCAGCGAGCCGCTTTTCACAGGTGTTACCTCTGCACCCATCAGTCGCATTCGGAATACATTCAACCTCTGTCTCTCCATGTCCTTTGTGCCCATGTAGATCTCGCATTCAAGATTGAGTGCGGCGCATGCCATCGCCACTGCTATGCCGTGCTGCCCGGCTCCTGTCTCCGCTATCACCCTTTTCTTGCCGATCTGCTTGGCAAGCAAAGCCTGCCCGAGCGCGTTATTTATCTTGTGAGCACCCCCGTGGCAGAGGTCCTCGCGCTTGAGATAGATCTTAAGCCCGCAGAGCTCACTGAGTCGCGGTGCATAGTACAGAGGCGTGGGACGCCCTGCATATTCATGCAGGTAATACTCCAGCCTTCTCCTGAATTCTTTATCCCTTGAATATTTTTCAAATGCTTCTTCAAGCTCGATGAGCGCGGGCATCAGTGTTTCTGCAACGTACTGCCCGCCGAATCTGCCGAATTTACCTTTATCCGTCTGCTTGACTTTCATCTTTTTCCCTCGAGTGCATTTACTAGTTCGAGTGTTTTTTCAGCGATATTCCCGCTGCTCATTATCGCTCTGCCTACGAGTATTCCATCCCCCCCGGCACTTATCACCCGCTTCACATCGAAAGCATTTTTTATTCCGCTCTCGCTGATTATAATCGCGCCGGGATTTTTTTCTCTTATAAAAGGTGCAAGCCTCTCCGTTCTTCGCAGGTCAACGCCGAGTGTGTTGAAATCGCGGTTGTTTATTCCAATCAGCTTTGCATTTATATCAAGTGCATTTTCAACATCAGCTTCATTGTGTACCTCAACAAGCGGCTCCATGCCAAATGCAATCGCTGTTTCAGCGAAGTGCTTCAGCTTTTTGCCCAGTATGCCTGCTATGAGCAGTATCATATCTGCCTGTACCTCGCAGATTTGTTCCCTTTGGACAATGAAGTCTTTGCGCAGCACAGGCAAAGAAACGCTTCCTCTGACCGCTTCCAGATTCTCGATGCTGCCGTTAAAGTGCTTCTCCTCGGTTAGCACTGAAATTGCAGATGCGCCAGCGCGCTCCATTTCTACTGCGATTGACGCTGCTTTTGCAGGTGATATAACTCTTTTTTCACCCAGCGGGGAGGCTGGCTTTACCTCGGCAATTAGAGGTACTCTCCCCGTTGCCCTTGCCTTAGTTAACCGCTCGCTGAAGTCTCGCTTGCCTTTTCGCTTTGCTTTAACGGGATTAACTTTCCTCTGCTTCGCGCTGCTGAGTATCTCTTCTATTATGCTATGCATTTTCTTACCCTATCTTCATTGCCTCGCCGGGGGTGTAATCCTCGTGCACGATCTTGCTTATCCGTCGCACCATGAGCTCGGGATCCTGATGCTGGAAAACGTTTCTTCCTATCGCAACTCCCTTTCCTCCCGCTTGTATGGAGTCGCTGACCATCTCAAGCAGCTCAAGATCTGTGGACATTTTAGGCCCGCCAGCGATCACTACAGGCACAGGACAGCCCTGGATTACTTCTTTGAAGCTGTCCACATCGCCTGTGTAATTGGTTTTAACGATATCAGCGCCGAGTTCTGCGCCTGCGCGGGCGGCGTGCTTCACGTACTCTGCGCTGTGCTCTTTGTTTTTGTTTTTGCTGCCGCGCGGATACATCATTGCGATCAGCGGCATGCCCCACTCGCTGCATTCTGCGGACACGCTGCCGAGCATCTCGAGCATGCTGCTCTCGTTGTTCGCCCCGATGTTTACCTGAATCGATACCCCGTCTGCACCGATTTTCAGTGCCTCGGCCACGCTTGTTACCATTACTTTGTTGCTGGGATCAGGCCCGAGTGCTGTGCTTGCTGTTAAATGAATTATTAACCCGAGGTCTTTTCCGTAGCCTCTGTGTCCAAAGCGCGCCGCGCCTTTATGCACGATCGCTGCGTCTGCCCCGCCGTTTGCTATCTTCGTTGCGGCTTCTTTAACGCTTATTAAGCCTTTTATCGGTCCCAGGGTGACTCCGTGGTCCATGGGGATTATAACCGTTCTGCCAGTGTTTCTGTTGATAATTCTCTCGAGACGAATATTTTTGCCAGTGTTCACTTAAATCACCTCGCGAGGTCCAGGAAATTTTTTATGATCTTAAGCCCTTCAGATGTCAGCACGCTTTCAGGATGAAACTGCACGCCCTCTACCGGGTGCTCTCTATGTCGGAGTCCCATGATCTCTCTGTCCTCGCTTATCGCCACGACTTTCAATTCTTGTGGCACCTTCTGTGCTGAGAGCGAGTGGTATCTTCCAGCGGTGAAGGGATCAGGTATCCCTTTATAGATTTTTTTTCCATCATGCATTACCAGCGAGGTCTTGCCGTGCATCGGACCTGAGTTTGAATGGGAAACGATACCTTCGTATGCCACGCAGATTGCCTGGTGTCCGAGGCAGACTCCCAGAATTGGTGTGTGCTCGCCGAACTCCCTTATTATTTCGATGCAGTTGCCTATGTCCTCCTTATGCGCAGGGTGTCCAGGTCCGGGGGATATCACGATTGCATCCGGTTTGATCTTTCTCACGTCTTCTTTGCCAATTGTATTATCCACCACAATTGTATCTGGCTCGAATATCGATACGTAGTCAACTAAATTCCACACAAACGAGTCGAAGTTGTTTATGAACAGGACCTTCATGCAACCTCCAGCGCCCTGAGCATCGCGCGCATCTTCCTCTCGGTCTCGTGGTATTCTCGCTCGGGTATTGAATCGGCGACGATTCCGGCACCTGCCTGCACTGATGCTGTGCTGCCGCTCACCACGATGGTTCTGATCGTGATTGCGAAGTCCGCGCTTCCATCCCATGCGTAGTAGCCGATTCCACCTGCGTATATTCCACGCGGATCTTTTTCGAGCTCGTGGATGATCTCCATGGACCGTATTTTTGGCGCTCCGGATACTGTGCCCATCGGCACGATTGCTCGAGTGGCATCGAAGGCATCGTATTCATCGCGGAGCTCACCTGTAATCGTGCTCTCGATGTGCTGCACGTGGGAGTACTTTAAAACGGACATATAATTTGCCACTTTTACACTGCCCGGCTTCGAGACCATTCTCACGTCGTTTCTGCCGAGGTCTACCAGCATTACATGCTCCGCGATCTCTTTTTTATCGCTGAGCATCTGCTTTGCGAGTTCTTCGTCTTCTTCGGATGTTTTTCCTCTTGCGCAGGTGCCTGCGATTGGATTATTTATTACCATGCGTTTGTGGACTGTTAGCAGTGTCTCGGGAGAAGTGCCGACTATCGCGAGCTCTTTGAATTTGAGGATGTACATATAGGGACTGGGATTTATGCTGCGAAGGGCTCTGTAGATATCGAGAGGAGTGCATTTTATCTCGGCGTCGTACCGCCTTGAGAGCACTACCTGGAAGATGTCGCCGTCGAGGATGTACTGCTTTGCCTTTTCAACAGCCTTTTCATAGTCCTCTTTTTCCATGTTGCATTTGAAGCGCAGGTTCGCAGTGCCCGCTTGATTTAACCTTATGGTTGAATTACGCGAATTCGAAATTGTGCTGAGCAGTTTGCTGGAGTCTCTCTCGGCTTTTTCATATATTTCATCAAGCTCCTCGATATTCTGGACGATCGGCGTTGATATTATGAACATCTCATCGCTGAGGTGGTCGAAGACGATTGTTTTCCGTGTAAGCAGGAAGATGCAGTCTGGTGCAGTGCTACTTTTTTTCTTAATTTTTTTCCTGAGCCAGCAGTCGTACACCACATCATAGGCGAAGTAACCGACTATGCCTCCGAGAAATGTCTGTCTTTCGAATATGTTTCTGCCTTTGAAACTGGCGATGTTGAAGATTGCTCTGAGCAAGTCAAATGTGTCGTATCCCTGTGCAAGCTCTGCGGTAATTTTTTTATTGCATTCATGCACATTTTTGCTCACGCTCTTCAATTTTTCAAGAATCAAGCCGGATATTGCCTGATTGCTGATTTCCAGATTTATGCTGCGCTCTTTTACGGCTATTACTGCGTCCGGCGAGTCTCCGACGAATGAGAAGCGCGCATGTCTCTTTTCTTTTCCCGAAGACTCAAGCAAATACGAATAGTCGCCGTTTTCGAGATATGTGTAGACATCAAGCGGGCTTGCCTGTGTCTTTGCTCTGGCGATCAATGGCACGATTGCAGGTTGCTTTGCTTTCTCGCAAATTGCCCTGAACTCTTCTAGTGAGGTGTCAAAAATTGCCATGCTGCCTCGCCCTCTCTATAAATTTTCTAATTTTTTCAGTATCTTTTCTGCCGGGTTTGCTCTCCACACCGCTTGCAACATCAACGCCAAAGGGGTTGACTGTTGAAATTGCTGCTGCAACATTTTCCGGGTTCAATCCTCCCGCGAGGATAACCGGCACGCTGCTTTCTCTGGTTATTTCAGCGCTTATCTCCCAGTCGTGAAGCACTCCTTTTTCACCTTTTTTCGCCGAATCTAGCAGAATGGCATCTACGTGTGCTTCATATTGCTCCAGCTTTTTCAGGGCATTAAAACCCGTTACTTCAACTGTTTTTATTATCTTCACGTGATTTTTGACCTTTTTTATCTCCCCCACCTCGAGGTCGCTGTGGATCTGCAGATAATCGGGCTGCAGGAGCTCAACGAGTTTGTTCGCCTCCATTGCGTTTGCAGGTGTTGCAACAACTACGGTATCTGTTCTACCTTTCACCTCTGCTATAAGTTCTTTCGCAACCTTGGCTGTGATCTTTCGAGGACTCTGAAGGCTGACATCGACGATGAAGCCAAGTGCATCTGCACCGGCTTTTGATGCCGCGTCGAGATCCATAGTATTAGTTATCCCGCAGATTTTGATCCAGACCAGGAAAATCACCAGCTCTTTGCATTGCTGCTATAGGCAGCGAAGTCACGGAGCTTTTGAAGCGCGGCACCGCTGTCCACGGCGCTGGAGGCTATTTCAAACCCCTCCTTTAAATCGCGTGCAATTCCGCCTGCGTATATCGCAGCCGCGGAGTTCATCAAAACAATGTCTCGCTTCGCTCCCTTTTCGCCGTTGAATATCGCTGTGATGGCGGCTGCGTTTTCCTGCGGTGTGCCACCTCTTATCTCTTTCAGTTCAGCTACTTTCACTCCAAAATCGGGAGGTGATAGCTCGTAGAACTCGATCCTGCCATTTTTAAGCTCGGCAATTTCAGTCTCTCCGATATTTGAGATCTCATCCAGGCCCCTGCTGTGCGCTATGATCGCTCTCTCGATTCCAAGGATTCTAAGTACACTTGCAAATTTTTCGCAGAGCAGGGGGTCAAAAACTCCTATCAACTGAGCGCTTGCGTTTGCAGGATTTGTCAGTGGACCAAGAATGTTGAAGACTGTGCGTACTCCAATTTCTTTTCGAATCGGTGCAACTCTTTTCATCGCAGGGTGGAATAGCGGGGCAAGCATGAATCCGATTCCGATTTTTTCTATCGAGTGCTTTACTCTCTCCGGGTCCTGCTCTATCCTGACTCCGAGCGCTTGCAGCACGTCTGCGCTTCCGGATTTTGAGGTTATTGAGAAGTTGCCGTGCTTTGCAACTGCTATGCCGCTGGCAGAGGCAACAATCGCACTTGCGGTGCTTATGTTTATTGTACCGGAGTTATCCCCGCCTGTGCCGCAGGTGTCAAGCAGCACGCCGCTGACTCTGGGTGATATTTTTAATGCTGCTTCTTTCATTGTAGTTGCCATCCCGGCGATCTCCTCAACACTTTCCCCTTTGAGCTTTAGAGCCATTAAAAATGCAGCGATCTGCGAGTCGGTTGCACTTGTAAGTATTTGTGTCATCGCCTCTCTGGCTTCTTCCAGTGTGAGGCTTTGTTTTTCGCTGAGCTTTTTAATATATTCCCTCAACCAACCACCATGTATATTATTATACTTCAAAGTACAATATAGCTCATTATACTTAAACTTTGTGCAATAAGCAATAAGCTGGCGCAGAAATGCTTGAAGAACGCTGCAGATGGAGGAAAAGTTATCAATCTGACTCGTTCACCTTGAAAGGTAGCAGAATAAATGGAACTCCCTGGCGATAAAATCTCTTCTGCAGTGAAAAAACAGTGAAGTTATGAAGCGCGTGAGTGAATACAGTGTCCTCAGGGAAAACAATCTGACCTCCGAAGAAGACTGCGTTCGGGAAGCGCTCAAGGGTACTTGGTGCAATTTTGGCGATCTCTTCCACAACATCCGTACCAATCGGACTTATGGCTTCAGCGTAATAGCCATACCGTTTAACTAAATTTACGTAGTGGTCTACCTCGCTCTTTGTTTTTGCTTGCAGGCGCTCAATCTCCTCCGCTCCTTTGAACACTCCGGCATCGACCACACCGACCTGGACAAAGACAAAATTCTTGAAGGCTCCGCTGAACAATTTGGAAATGCTTGAAAGCGAATGAAGTCCCAGACCGTTGTAGCCGTTAACAAGCAGGACTGCAGTTTTAGCCTTCGGGTCAAATGTCTTGTTTGGTACGCCATTCTGCTTTATACCCGGGAGTCCTGTTGTTTCAGCTTCTTGGACAAGGTAGTCCAGTTTACAAAGAAGTTTATAGGTTCCGTCGTAATGGCGTCTTATGAAGATTGCAATTGCAATCAATCCACCGAGCACTATGAATGTTGTCCAGCCTCCCGATTCAAACTTGACCGCAGTGACAAAGATAAGGATGAAGAGTGTCATAATCAGTCCCACGCCGTTGATGAGGATCTTTTTCTGCCAGCCATTCACTTTCGCACGAGAATTCCACCAGTGGCGCACCATTCCCGCTTGGGAAAGTGCAAAAGTGATAAAGACGTGTATGCTGTAAAGCACAACGAGGAATCCAACTGCTCCATTTGTGAGTATCATCATTGCCAGCGCAGCGCCTCCTATTATTAAAATCCCGTTATGAGTTACCAGACGATCGCTGAGCATGGCGAACCTTGTGGGTAACCAGCGATCCGCAGCCATATTTGCAAGCACCCTCGGACCATCGAGAAAACCAGTTTGCGCTCCGACGAATAGCAGCGCTGCCTCTGAAATCAGTATCACAACCACAAAGTAATACCCGGCATTGCCCCAGCCTCTAGTGATGCTTTCGAATAAAACCGCATTCAGGGTTTTACCGGGCTGCGACGAAACCTCGTACAGGAGATATGCAAACATCAGTCCAAGCACCATGAAGATTAACGAAATCGCCATATACTGCATGGTGCGCCTGCCGGTCTCTACTCTCGGTTCCCGGAGTATGGGCATGCCGTTGCTCACTGCCTCGATTCCGGTATAGGTGCCTGCGCCCATGCTGTAGGCACGCATAATCAGGAACAGCAACCCGAAAAATCCCGATTCGAGGCTTACCTCGCGAACCTCGGCAACAGTATTGTCCACCACAATGGGTAATCCCGTGAAATGCGTTGCCAGTGCATATGCTATTATTACAAGGTGAGTGACGACAAAAAGGATGAATATCGGTGCCAGAGGAACTACTGATTCTTTTACCCCCCGCAGGTTCAATAATATGAGCACTAAGATACCTGCAATTGCAAACCAGAGTCTGAATGAATGCCACTCCGCGGGTAAAAAGCTGAATATGGCATTCGCGCTGCTTGCAATCGAAACCGTAATTGTAAGCACATAGTCAATTAGAAGCGCACATCCGGATATCATTCCAATTCCGGGGGATAGCAATTTGCTGGCAACAAGGTATCCTCCGCCGCCGGCAGGAAAAAGTTCGATGATCTGAGAGTAGCTGCCGCTGATTATAAAAATCGTCAGCGCGGTGCCCAGCGCCACGAAAATAGCGAGATAGGTATGTCCGTGCAGAGCCAGAAAAGCCTCCTCAGGACCGTAAGAGGATGAAGAAAGAGCATCTGCGCCCAGTCCGACCCAGGCAAAAAGAGGTATCAGCGAAAGCTTGTGGAAAATAGTCCGATCGGTCGGGGAGCGTGCATCTCCTATAAACAGGCATTTCAATCGGTGAGTCAGGCTTGGCTTGGGCGGTGCTGTCATCTTTGCATCTCGATTTTCTCTTTGATCTTATAATGTTTTAATGTGAAAGCAGAAAGGCAGAACTTAATAGAAAAATTTTTCGTGTGTTACACACCCTCCTTTTTCTTAATTTCTCGATAAATTAATGCCAGGTAATTAAATCTTTTGTGGCGCACATGTCGAGAATTTGGACTTGGTGCGAGACAGAGACAAATTAAGAAAAACTTTTATCGATGAAATCAATATATATTAAAAGAGGGCCAAACTAAAGGTAGCTTATGTTCCCCACTAAATTAGTTATTTTTTGTTTGGCCCCATCTATGAACTGATTTTTCTATTCGCCAGTTATCTATGTAACATATATTTAGTCACATTATTTATAGTTAATTGTTTATTCTCTATTTTTCGATAACTAGCCTAAAATTCTTCTATTCCGTTACTTTTATAAGTAGAGGTAACATTCCACGATAGGATGAAGGCAAAACAAGCAGGAGCACTGCTCCTCATAGTAGTAATGGTACTCTCAATGCTTGCCGCCTTCTTCACAGGCGGCGGAGATACCGGGCGCAATCTTCTGCTGAAAAAGGACGTCAAAACAGTGAAAGACTGCTTAAAGCTAATACCAAAATCACCTGTTATAGTTCAATTCGCCAGCCTGGAAAACATAAAGGGCACACCGCTGGAGAGCACACTCAAAAAAGGAATGCCTCCATACGAACAGTACCGCGCTACCGTAACAAAAGCCTTCATCGCAGATTACCCCGATCAAAGCTGGATCGAGCTTCACGAAGTCGATTATAAAGAGATCAGACCAAATGTAACCGGAACTTATGAATATCAGGGCTTTGAAGTCGGACTAACACCTGGTGGAATCGGAGTTGTCTCAGAAACCAGTCCCATAATCTATGGCTACCCGGACAGAGTTGAACAAACTATAGACATAATGAATAATTCCGCAATAAGCCAATCAGCCTACTCGGATTACTTACCGCTGATAGAGAGAATAAAGTTCAACGCCAGCTTTGCGCTGATCAGAACCAGCGTGCCTCAAGTCTACGATGAATACTACCTCGGACTCGGATATGCAGGGAAAGAAAACTACAATTTCAACGCAGTGCTCCATTTCAATTCCAGTGCCAATTCAACAGAGCTAATCACGTTCTTACAGGCGAGAGAGAAAACAATTCAGCCCAGAAACTTCCTTGAGTACAAAGTCGACTTCGACAGGGAATATGCGATGATCAATGCCACCGGAAGCTTCAATGCCGTGCTCAGCGAGCTCAACGAATTCGCAAGATAGTATCGTCTGCATCGTAAATTATTTACCCTTGTTTTGATATTATTCTGAAGAATCAAATGAAGGCAATACTCGCACTTGAAGACGGCACAGTTATACGCGGCACCGGCTTTGGAGCGCGCGGCGTTGCCCTTGGAGAGCTTGTTTTCGCGACACCCATCACAGGGTATGAAGAAGCCCTCACCGATCCAAGCTATAACGGTCAAATTTTGATGTTCACTTATCCACTCATCGGAAACTACGGGGTGAGCAAGGCGAATTTGCAGAGCGACTCGATAAAAGCCGAGGGCTTTGTTGTACGCGAAATATGCGATCACCCCTCGCATCATCTTTCAAAGCAGTCGATCGACGATTACCTCAAAAGCGAAGGCATCCCGGGTATGTGCGAGGTCGACACCAGGATGCTGACGATTAAGACAAGGAAATTCGGCACAATGCTTTCCGCGCTGATTGTCGACGAAAATCTGGGGAAGCAAGATGAGGCGAAAGCGCTAGCACTAGCGAAAGGGCTTAAAACGAAGTTTCCCGCTCTGGATCTCGTTGGAGAAGTAACCTGCAAGCAGCCCTATCGCATCAAGGGAGAGGACAGGCGCTTCGCGGTCATTGACTGCGGGGTTAAAAAGAACATCCTCCGCAACCTCACGATGCGAAAAGCCGACGTGATAGTTGTGCCCTCAACAGCCAGCTATAGAGATATAGAAGGCTATGAGCCAGATGCAATTTTGATTTCAAACGGACCTGGAGATCCGCAGAACGTGAAAAATGCCATCAACGTAACGAGGCAGTTCCTCGGTAAACTCCCTGTTTTCGGGATATGCCTTGGACACCAGATCATCGCCCTTGCACTCGGTGCAAGTACGTATAAACTGAAATTCGGCCACAGGGGTGCGAATCAGCCTGTGAAGGACTTTGCAAGTGGCATCGTTTATATTACCTCTCAAAACCACGGATATGCGGTCGATCCGCAGAGCCTTGCAGGCACAGGACTCGAAATCACGCAGATCAATGCAAACGATGGCACGATAGAGGGCATGCGCAGCGAGTCTTTAGTCATAGAGAGCGTTCAGTACCACCCTGAGGCATCCCCCGGTCCGAGAGATACCTCCTGGTTCTTCGACAGGATCATCGAAAAAGCAGGCGGTGAGAAGCTTGCCTAAGCGCAGTGACATAAAAAAAGTGCTGCTGATAGGCTCAGGGCCCATTATAATAGGTCAGGCTGCTGAGTTCGACTTTTCCGGCACTCAAGCTTGCAAGGCACTTCGAGAGGAGGGAGTGAGCGTTGTGCTGGTGAACTCCAACCCCGCAACTATAATGACGGATCCGGATATGGCAGACGCGGTATACATCGAGCCGATTGTGCCCGAAATCGTGGCTGAGATTATTGAAAAAGAGAGACCCGACGGTATAGTCGCAGGCCTCGGCGGGCAAACAGGGCTGAACATAACAAGCGAGCTTGCAGAGATGGGTGTGCTGGAAAAATACGGAGTAAAACTGCTGGGTACACCGCTGAAGGCGATTTACGACTCTGAGGATAGAGATCGGTTCAGACTTGCTATGCAGAGCATCGGCGAAAAAGTACCCCGGAGCAGGGCAGTGACAAATGTTGAAGATGCCTTGAAGGTTGAGGACGAGTTAGGCTTACCGCTGATCATCAGGGCGGCGTATACACTGGGCGGCACGGGCAGTGGAATCGCGCGAACCATCGACGAGCTGAAAACAATTGTGGATTCCGGCTTGAAGCGATCGCGGATACATCAGGTGCTTGTGGAAGAATGCGTGCTCGGCTGGAAAGAGTTTGAGTACGAAGTTATGAGAGATGCTCGCAATACTTGCATCACCATCTGCAATATGGAAAACATAGACCCGATGGGCATCCACACCGGCGAGTCAATAGTGGTAACTCCTTCGCAGACCCTCTCCGATGAAGACCATCAGATGCTCAGAAGCACCGCGATTAAAATCATCCGCGCACTCGGCATAGAAGGGGGATGCAACATTCAGTTTGCACTCAAAGACCATGAATACCGCGTGATCGAAGTTAACCCGAGAGTCTCGCGCTCTTCCGCCCTCGCCTCGAAAGCAACAGGCTATCCGATCGCGAGGGTCGCTGCGAAGATAGCAGCCGGCTTATACCTCGACGAGATCCAGAACGACGTAACCAAAACCACACCCGCGAGCTTCGAGCCAACCATCGACTATGTCGTAGTCAAGATACCGCGCTGGCCCTTCGACAAGTTCACAACCGCAGATAGCAGACTCGGCACTTCTATGAAGAGCACAGGCGAAGTAATGGCAATTGGAAGAACGATTGAAGAGGCACTTCAAAAAGCAATTCGCTCGCTAGACATCGACAAAGATCTGGGATACGGTGACTGGACAAGAGAGCAAACAATCGATTTGCTGAGATATCCCACGGATGAGCGCCTCTTCGCAGTATACCGGGCATTAAAATCAGGATTCACTATCGAGGAAATAGCGAGACTAACTGACTGGGATCCCTTTTTCATCAAAAAGATCAGGCTCATCATAGACATGGAAGAAAAGCTCCAGAGCGAGGGACTTAATAAAGAAAATATCCGGAATGCAAAGCGCATGGGCTTCACCGACGAGCGCATCTCGAATTTCGTCAAGAAATCGCGCAGAGATGTTAACAGCTACAGGCGGAAGCAGGACATAGTTTCAACTTATAAAATGGTTGATACCTGTGCTGCTGAGTTCGAAGCGAGGACGCCTTATTACTACTCCACATATGAAACCCAGTGCGAGGCCAGTCCGACTCAGCGCAAAAAAGTGCTGATAATAGGCGCAGGGCCGATCAGAATCGGCCAGGGAATCGAGTTCGACTACTGCACGGTGCACGCGGTGCTCGCCCTGCGCGAAGAAGGCATCGAGGCGCAGATAGTGAACAACAACCCTGAAACGGTGTCGACTGATTATGATACCTCTGATAGGCTCTTCTTTGAGCCCATCACGCTGGAAGACGTAATGAACATCATAGAGCGCGAGAAGCCATACGGAGTAATGGTGCAATTCGGCGGGCAAACGTCTGTTAACTTAGCCGTGCCACTTCAGAAAGAGCTTAACCGCAGGAAGGATTTGCCCACAAAAATCCTGGGCACATCGCCGGAGATGATAGAAGTTGCGGAGGACAGAGAGCTGTTCTCAAAACTATGCAAAAAGCTCAAAATACTGCAGCCCAACAGCGGCTGCGCAATGTCGTATGAAGAGGCAAAGCAAATAGCCAGAAAAATAGGCTATCCATTACTTGTAAGGCCGAGCTACGTGCTGGGCGGCAGAGCAATGGAGCTCGTTAACGACGAGAAAGAGCTCGAGCGGTACATGCGGGAAGCGGTTAAAGTATCCCGCGAGCATCCTGTGCTGATAGACGATTTCCTTGATAACGCAACCGAAATAGATGTGGATGCCGTCTGCGACGGCAAAGACGTGCTGATAGGCGCGATAATGGAGCATATAGAAGAAGCAGGCATACACTCAGGAGACTCAGCCACAGTAATACCCCCTCAATCACTGAGCAAAGAAACTCTTGATAAAGTGCGCGAGTACACCCGCAAAATAGCACTGGGGCTCAACGTGATAGGCATAGTTAATATCCAGCTGGCAGTGAGAGAAGGGAAAGTCTACGTGCTTGAAGCAAACCCGCGGTCAAGCAGAACCATACCATATGTCTCAAAAGCCACAGGCATACCTCTTGCAAAAATAGCCGCCAAGGTAATGATGGGGCATAAGCTCAGAGAGCTTGGCTACACAGAAGAACCAGCTCCAAAACACGTCTCGATCAAAGAAGTCGTGCTTCCATTCGACAAGCTGCCCGGCGCAGATCCAATCTTAGGTCCTGAGATGAAGAGCACGGGCGAGGTCATGGGAATAGATCGCGACTTCGGGTTAAGCTTCTTCAAAGCTGAGCTCGCCGCTGGCAACCCTCTGCCATTGAAAGGCAAAGTCTTTATCTCCATCAAAGATGAAGACAAACTCGCCATGGTCAAAATAGCCAGCGATTTACTTGACTCGGGCCTCGAGCTCGTGGCAACAAGCGGCACAGCCGCCTTCCTTCAGAAACACGGATTAAAAGTGGAAGCAATCAAGAAAATCTTCGAAGGCAGCCCGAACGTGATCGACCTCATGCGCAGAGGAGAAGTCGGACTCGTAATCAACACTCCAACATCGAAGCTTAGCCAGACCAGGAAAGACGGCTACGATATACGAAGAAGCGCGGTTGACATGGCAGTGCCATACGTAACAACTATTCAGGCAGCGCGTGCAAGCGCTGATGCTATCAAAGCAGTAAAGAGCGGCAGGATAACGATAAGCTCAATACAGGGATACTTGGGAATAAAGAAAGCTGCTTAAATTTTTCCTGCTAACCTAGGACCGTGTTATTGCACTTTCACACCACTCTGAGAAGGGATATGTATCGAAAACGATTAGTTTATTATAATGTTAACACGGAAAGAGAGGGCTATTCTTTACCTTTTAAAAAATGCTAACAGGATCTCGAAATTAAAGTTAGTGAAGATGATGTTCCTTGTATCGGAAAAAGTTGGTTTTTACACCTTCGTTCCCTACAACTTCGGTCCGTTCTCGTTTGAACTGTATCATGACCTCGCTCATCTTGAAAAAGAAGGATATATTTCAATGGAAAACGAGTCCGTTGCGCTCCTGAACAAATATATCCCTCCGCTGGACAGCAAATCAAGGATAACAATAAATGAATTTTCCCGGAAGTTTTTGAGCCATGATGAAGATCAAATTATGAGACATATATACTCCAGTTATCCAGAGTATACGATTTTCAGTCATTACGATAAAAGAATAACATATGATAGAGATTCCTCAGGCATAGTTACAACAGGGTATGAGGGAAAAACTATTGATTCTTTCCTATCAGAACTGATTTTGAATAAAGTCAGTGTGGTTATAGATGTAAGAAGAAATGCATACAGCTTGAAATTTGGTTTTTTCAAAACTAAATTGAAGAGTTACTTAGAAAAATTTGGAATTGAGTATATGCATATGCCTGAACTCGGTACTCCCTCCGAGCGTAGAAAGAACCCCGTTCTGGATTACAGAACTTTATTTGCCGATTACGAGAAAGAGCTTGAAAAGAAGACTGCTTTTCTTGAGAAAATAAAGGAAATCGCGAAGGAAAAAAAGGTTGCTTTGATGTGCTTTGAAAAAGATGCTGAATGCTGCCACAGAGGAGTATTAGCTGAAAGGTTGAGAAAAGACGGTATTAAGGTAGACAACTTATGAGCTGGGAAAAGAAAAAGGTGCTGGTAACAGTAAAAGCATATCCTGAGAGAAGCAAAAAATACGGTTCGGTTGAAGCTGCCACGGCTGCTAAAGGATCGTAAACCTTGCTCTTGTGTCTCCTTTCTCACTTCGGCCTCACGATATCCTTCTCCAGGAACAGGAAGTCGTCGCCTCCAAGGTGGTATACCACATCTGCCTTTTTGATGTCGAAGAACTCTTTGAAGATCCCTTTATCAGCGCTTGCCGTCACTACCTCGCCGGCGAATAAGGTGTGATCGCCAAGTGTTAGCTGCTCTATTACTTTGCACTCGAGGTGTGCCACGCACTCTTTAATCAGCGGTGGCTTTATCTTCTTCGCAGGTATTGCTGTTAGTCCACTCTGCTTGAATTTATCGACACTGCGCCCTGATACCCTCCCGCAGTAAAGGGTCTGCCTTGCGATCTCTCGCGTTGGAATGTTAATTGCAAACTCTTTGGTATCGGCTATTAAATCGTGGGAGTATCTTCCCGGTGCAATGCTGATACCAACTATCGCTGGTTTCATCGAAATCGGCATCGACCACGCGAGGGTTATAATATTCGGCTTTCCATTTGTATCGACACACGTTACCAGAATGGTATTCCTGGGGTGCATAAGGCGGTATATCATCCCCGTGACTTCTTCCTTTTCCTTCATTCTCCCTCTCCCTATTTTACAGTCAGCTTTCCATTCCTGCCTGTGCTCAGCTGGAGCTCTTTGTTCCACTCGCTCACGTAGCCATTTTCAACTGCAACTGTCTTGCCCTCTGCAACTTTTTCTATGTCCTGTTCCCATAGCGAGAGCTTTATGCTCCCGCTGTCGTCCTGCAGCAGTGCATTTGCAACTCTTCGCTGTCCATATCTGGTGTTAACCACTCTTGTGTCTTCGAGCTTCACTATTTTGCCCTCCACGCATACGTTTTTCGACGTGGAAGTTACTTCGGATATCTTCATATCGATCTTTCACTCTTATGAGCTGATCAGATATAAAAGGTATCATCTTGAAAGCAATTACAGGGGTGGATCTTGCTGCCATTCAGAAAAACATCACCGGCATCTGCATCTTGAGCAGAGAAGCAAGCTTGCACGGAGTTAGAACAGATGAAGAACTGATAAGAGAGATAACTGCCGCAGGGCCGGAGATTATCGCAATCGACGCTCCTCTTACCCTGCCGAGGGGTAGATGCTGCTTCGCTAAAGAATGTGACTGCAGAAATCAGGGAGGTAATCTCAGGAGGGCTGATAGAGAGCTGATTTCAAGTGGCTACAGAGTATTTCCACCTGGATTTAGCTGGATGAAGGATCTTACGATGAGGGGTGTGAAGGTTCGAAAGTTGCTTGAGAAGAAATTCAGGGTGATCGAAGTTCATCCTCGCACGTCACTGCTGGCGCTGGGATGGGATGAGGCTGATGTATACAGATATCTGAAGCAAAAAGGCTATCGCAATCTGAAGCCCAGAAATGAGCACGAATACGACGCTATCGTGTGCGCGGTTACTGCGCTGCTTCACCTGGAGGGGAAAACGGTTGTCGTGGGGGATGCGGTCGAGGGGCAGATTGTGATTCCGAAAAAATAATCTATTTCTTTTTCACTACTTCGATATCCAGCACTCTTTCCTTCAATGTGTACTTCAGAGAAATTGGATTTATTGGGTCGAGATCAGGTAAACCAAACCCGGCATATGAGCCATCTTTTTTGTAAATCGTAACTGCATTGCTCCCGATGTCTATCCGCTCGACGTCTCCTGCTTCGATGTCCACTTCCCTGGTGATATAGTATCTGTCTTCTGCATCTATTATTTCAAGCCCACTCTTCGCCGCGGCGTCTTCAGCCTCTGAAACCTGGAAAGTCGCTTGCGGAATATTCTGACCGATGTACTGCCTCAATACCTCCTGAAGCTTATTGAAATCTACGTGTGCAGGCGCTTTCCCCATGTCGATTTTTATGCCTATCCCCTCCCTGGCGGGGAAAACACTGGCTTTCACATGTGCATCAGGAAAAATTTTTTTAAGCATCTCGTTCAAGTTCTTATTCAACTGGTCAATTTCGTCGTCCATTTTCAGCTCAACACCGGTAAACAGAGATTATAACAATCCTCATATAATATATACTGTTTGTGTAAATTCTGAAGTCCTTTAAATGGCAAGTCTAAAGTAACGGAAATAATATAGATAAATAAAATATGAAGTCAACCGCAGCAATCATATTAACACTGATTATTTTATTCTCAGGCGGATGCCTGCTCGGAGATAAAATAGGAGACATTCTGAAGAAGCCCGAGGAGTACAGCGGAAAAACGGTGAACATAAAGGGCGAGGTCACAGAGGTACTCTCAATACCCTTCATAGCTCAGGGAGCCTATAAAGTAGACGACGGCAGCGGCAGCATCTGGGTGATAACAACCAGCGGCACACCTGCAAAGGGCAAAGAAGTATCCGTGAAAGGAACCGTGAGAACCACTTACACCATCGGCAACATAAAAGGAACTGTTGTGCTGGAAGAAACCAGGAGTTGAAACCCCACCCTCCTGCCTGATACACTTTTGTTGAGAGTAAAGTATAATACTCATGATACAACATTTTGCAAATCGCTTTTCGGATTTGAAGGGATTTACAGCGCGAAATCCAGACAAAAAGCGAGAAAAGTTTTAATATGTAGTTGTATGTAAAGTATAATACTTATGATACAACATTTTGTAAACAGGGAAGTCGAGCTGGAGTTTCTGGAGAGAAAATACGCCGAAGATTCACCAAATCTGATAGTTATCTATGGAAAGCGAAGGGTTGGAAAAACTGAGCTTATCAAAAATTTTTTGCAGAAGAAAAAAGGCTGCTATATTCTGTGCACCAGAGACAGCATAGAGGAAAACATAAAGGAGCTCAAACAAAAGTTCTTTGAGCTTACGGGCAAAGAATATTTTCTCAAGCTCGAAACAAAATCCTTTTTTGACCTCTTTAAATACCTATCAGGGGAAATAAAAGAAACAAAACCAGTAATTATAATAGACGAGTTTTCATATCTCATTGAACAGAACCCCGGAATAGTATCTGTTTTTCAGAAAATCTGGGACGAAGTACTCGCAAACACAAAGATATCCCTCATACTCTGCGGCTCAAGCATAGGAATGATGGAAACAGAGACCCTAGGATACAGATCTCCCCTATACGGAAGAAGAACAGGCGAATGGAAGGTGGAGCCATTAAAATTCAGGGAGGTAAAACATTTCTTCAAAAGCTACAATGCAGAAGAGCTGGTGAAGATATGGGCTCTCTGCGGAGGCACACCATTTTATCTTTCAAAAATGAATCCTGATCTCTCCGTAGAAGAAAACATTAAGCAGAAAATTTTGAAAAAAGGCGAGGTGCTTTATAACGAACCTCAAGTGCTACTAAAAGAAGAATTCAGAGAACCCAGAACATATACACTTATTTTGAAGTATCTTTCACTGGGATATAACACCCATGGACAACTCTCCAATGCAACAGGCATAGAAAAAGGCAATCTTTCAAAATATCTATCTACTCTGGAAGAAACGCACATTATTAAATATATACTCCCGCTTGGGCAGAGAAAGCGCGGCATCTACATAATCAGCGACCGATTTTTCAGTTTCTGGTTCCGGTTTATATATCCTAATTTATCCGACCTTGAAATAGGACTCGTTGATGAGGTTTTCTCGAGGATAAATAAAGACATAAATGCATATTACGGAGCCTCGTTCGAAAATCTGATTTTTGAAGAAATACAGCTCAAGGAAATCCCACCTCTTTCCTATAACGAAGTAAGAAAATGGTGGCGCAGAGACAGCAAGATAGACATAGTAGCGCTGAACGAACAAACGAAAGAAATCCTCTTCGCGGAGTGCAAATGGCAGGACAGCGTGGATGCGAAAAAAATATTAGCTGAATTAAAAGAAAAAGCGAAGTCAGTAGAATGGCAAAACAGCGGGCGAAAGGAATCCTACGCAGTTTTTGCCAAAAGCTTTAAAGAAAAAATAAAGGAGCCAGATCTTATGCTCTTCGATTTGAAAGATTTCCACCGCTCCAAAATAACGAAAATATAAATTTTTTTAT
>CAZVYP010000021.1:0-27033 GCA_964631075.1 uncultured Methanocellales archaeon | reverse complement strand
AGTGCCCAGGATTGCTGAGGATAAGTATCTCAAGCTGCTCTACGAAGTTTTCAGGTTTAACCCGGTGGATGAGCCGCTGCTTGAATTGGTTTTCAGAAAACAGGCAAATCGAGTTGCTGGTAAATTATTCTGGAAGATTTTTTAGAGATGCCGTGCTGGTTATCGATTCCTTCGCGATTTTTCTGTCGTAGAAGAGAATTGCGAGGTTTATTATTACCAGTGCGATGAACCCTGGTATTCCCATTATTCCTGTGGTGAGGTCGTTTCCTCCTTTTATCAGCATGATGGAGATTCCGTAAGTGGCGTTTAAGGTGCCGTGGATTATGGCGGCGGCTATTACCGATCTTGCTTTTATTCTCACATAGCTGAAGATTGGTGAGAGGAGAGTGGTGAACACTGTCATCATGAAGACTCCTGCGATTGGGTGCTGCGGGTAGTTGTATCCCTGGATTATTAAGGGAGCATGCCAGAAGCCCCAAATGATCCCGATTGCGAGGGATGATTTCCAGAAGCTCAGGTACTCGAGCTGCTTCTGCAGGTAGCCTCGCCATCCCAGCTCTTCGCCGAAGGCGGCAACTGCGTTTATGGTTATGCCTGCGATTAAGCCCTGTGCTACGGCGATGTAGATGGGGTGTATGGGTGAGGCTGCGAACTGGTTTTTCATCTCCTGGATTTGCCCGGGGGTGAGAAGCCCTTCGAATCTTTCGAACATCCCCTCCATTGCGGGTGAAAACTGAATTCCCGGGAGGAGGAGGCTTATCGCGAGTGTTAAAAAGGCAAGTGCGAGAGGTATCAACCAGGCAGCTAAAAACCATTTATTTGGTTTGAATGAGATCCCGAGTGCTTTCAATGGTTTTTTGTTGACATATTTCTGCAGAACAATGGCGATGGTCATGGGAATATACATGTAGATGATTGCTATTATCAGCCCGCTTGTTCCTGACAATCTCCCGCCGGAAATGTAATAAAGGAAGGCGTAGAGGTATGTGAGCAGAAATGTTAATCCGATGAACTGTAGGGCTTTTTTCCTTGTTATAAGTTTCAATTGCTCTGGTGGCATCGATTCAGTATCTGTTTCTATTTCCAGTTATAGTTTATCAGCAAACTCATCCAAGCTTTTTGAGGTACTCTACTGTGTCGTTCAGGTCTTTTTCGCTCATGTGCCATCTTGGCATGCAGTAGTCCAGTGCTTCGCCTTTTTCGTCTATGCCTTTGGTTATTGCCTTCTTTATCGCATCTACGTCAAATTGCTCTCCCCTGAGAGCAGTATATCTTATATCCGGGGTTTCTATGCTGCACATCATTGGCACGAGGTTGCCCCTGCCGTCTCTTCCGTGGCAGTTGACGCAGCTTCCGCCGTGCATTATCAGCCAGTTAGGACCTCCGGTGAAGGGTATTCGCTCTCCGTTTTCGTTTATGCCTGTGTAGTAGATTCGCTCGCCGTTGGTTGTAAAGCTCGCCGGTCCCTGGCAGCATCCAGGTGGGTAGTATCTGCCATCTCCGTAGGCTGGCATTCCTGGTCCCATTGATCCGTACCCTCCGCCGTAATACATCGGCCTTGTGTATGTGGTGAATGTTGCGATGTAGTAGATGATCAGTCCGATTAAAATCCCGGCTGCGAGAAAGCCTAGTGCGGTATACAGGTCTCTCCTCTCCATGGTTCAAAAATTTGTTTTTTCTCTATAAAATACTTGTTCAACACCGCATTGTTTTAATAGGGGGGATTCCTGAAATTTATTATAAGGGGGAGCAGGTTGATTAATGCGGGACTTATCGTTGCGAGGTTTGCATTGATCGGGGTGTTTTATGAAAGCCGGTAAATCGGGAATTGATAAAATTAGGTATGACAGGATTGCAGGTTTTTATGATCAATTTGAATCCCCTGTGGAGCTTCTGGCTTTTGCAAGATGGAGGAAGCTGCTTTTTGAAAGGATGAAGCCCAAGAAGGGAGAGCTTGTTCTGGAGATCGGTGCTGGTACGGGTAAAAATATTTCCTTCTATGGAGAGGGTAATTATGTTGCTTTTGATATCAGCGAGAAGATGATTTCGAGGGCAAAGGTGAGGAGTGAGGGTAGATCCGTTGAACTTTTAATTGCCGATGCGGAGTATATGCCGTTCAAAGACAATGTGTTTGACACTATTTTCGCTGCTTTTACTTTTTGCTCCGTGGAGAACCCTGTGAATGGTTTGAGGGAAGCCCGTCGTGTTTTAAAGGATGGCGGCCGTGCTTTTTTCCTCGAGCATATGCTGCCGAAGAACAGAATCGCTCAGGTCTTTTTTAACCTGCTGAATCCGGTTGCAAGAATGATGGGCCCGGAGATCAACAGAAGGACTGATGAAAACATAAGGATTGCTGGATTCAGAATACTTGAGGAGGAAAATCTCTTCACTTCGGTTTTCAGGTTGTTTGAGGCTGTGAGGGAGTAATCGGTAAATATACCAGAACTTCATTAGATATTAAGCCAGCCGCGCGGTAACTATCATTAAAGGCTGTCAAATTCGTGATTAAGATACGATCTCAATTGCAGGTAATAGTTCATCTTCCTCAGAACTTCTCTACATTTCTCATAATGTGCATTCAACAATCGATCTATCTCTTCAATACACTTATCGGGACTTGAAGTTATCTCTGAGTCTGTAAAACGAATGGTGTCCAGATCACCAATTTTTAACATTCTATCCTTTGCTTGTTCTTTAGCTATCTCGGGGGAATCGGGCTTATTACACTCTACAGCCACGATGAGAGGAAATTTAAATTTTTTACCCCGCGGACATTCTATTAAAAAACAATCCAGGTAAAGGAAAAAATCTATTTTAAAGTCTATATCTCCTTCCCCGTAAACGGCTTTTTGGCCTTTGTTAGTTAAGAACCTGGAGATTTCGCTTAACTTTCTATTAACGAGTAAGGCAGTGGTGTCTGGGTAATCGGCGAAATAGCGATGGTATCTTCTTTGCAGTGCAAGATGCATCGTTTTTTCAATTTGTTCTAAATCCTCCAAACCCATTGTTTATTTTAACTAAAGTAATTAGCAAGAAAAATGTTACGCTGATCGCAGTTTTTTGACCTGCAATCTCGCCTGCACTGCTTCGCCTGTCAGCTCTCTCAGCGCGTCACTTGCTATCCATTTTGCGGTTCTGTATTCCATTTTCTGTATTTCTCTCGCTGTTGCTATTGCCTTATTATTCAAGTGTATATTTCGCTTTCCGATCTGCCGCAGTGCCCAGTTCACTGCTTTTTTGACGTTACTTCTCTCGTCACTTGCTTCTCTTTTTATGATTGGTAGAAAAGCCTCGAATTTTTTGTCTTCTGCTTTTTTGTCGCCGACTGCGAGGCGCGCCATCATTACGAAGCCTGCTCTTTTCACGAACTCCTCTTCCCGCGCGCTCCATTCAACTGCTTTTTGATATGCATATTTACTTTTTCCGAAGAGATTCATTATGCACTGGTCGCAGATCTCCCAGTAATCAAAAGCTTTTACCCAGCTTTCCATCTGCGCTTCAGTCACAAGTTCGAGATCGTCGATCATGCTTGCCAGGATGCGTGTCTCGCGTATGTTCAGCTTCCAGAGCTGCTGAGCCAGATTATGGTTTTTACCTGTCGCTCTGGCAATTTTTCTGAGGTCCGGTATTTTCACACCGTATGTGCTCTCAGGAGTTATACCGTATCTTGCCATGCCATCTACTGCTTCCGGATCCGAAAGTGCTTTTAGCTTCCCGAGGATATCATTTACCTGCATCGATCTGTCCCTCTTCCTAACGAGATCCCGAATGTGTATGCTTTTGTTAAAGCTTTTTTATTTTTTCTGATTTCTCCTTTTTCGTATGCATTAACCAGAATCTTGCCTGTGAATCCCATTCCCAGGTAATCGAATGACATGCGAAACATTTCGATCAGAGGTCCACAGGCTTTTGCTCCTTCTTCTGAGGGTGTTACCACAACTCCTTTTTTGCCTTTTAATTTTCCGTTTGCGATATACGGCCGCATTCTATCGATGAAGAGCTTCATTTTTCCAGTCGGGCCATACCAGTATATCGGTGTGCCAAAAATGATTATATCTGCCTCTTCCATTTTTGGATATATCTCCCGCATTCCATCATTTATGGTGCAAACATAATCCCCTTTTTTACAGTTGCGACAATCGATGCAGGGAGCGATTTCATAGTCGTATAGGTAGAGTTTTTCGACTGTATGCCCTTTCGTTTTACAGCCTTTTAAAATTTGTTCAACTAACGTGTCGGTGTTGCTCCTCTTTCTGGGACTGCCGATTAATGCCAGTATCTTCAACTTAACCACGGCTCTACTTCTGCATCTGCTGTCTCATCCACTCAGCGGTTTCTCTGAGCATAGGGTTGTTGCTGACATCTATTACTGGTATGCGCACGTTGGTTTCTTCGATCAATATACAATCTCTGTATTGTGCCATGGATGCGAACATGACATAGGCCCAGTGGAGTCTGCCTTCCAGTTGCTCTTTTGCTACTTCGTTTACCTGCGGGAGAGCTTCGTGTTTAAATGCAACGCCATTTGCCCAGAGTAGCGAGTGCCCTATTCCGCCGGGTGGAACGCCGACGCTTACGATCCTGACGAGCTCTTCTACGGAATACTCTATAGCCTCGTGAATTACAATCTCATCCCAGGGTTTATATGAAATTTTGACCAGTAGTTACCACCGCCTTCGACATTGGATTTGTGGATAATAACCTTTTTCCATTAGAAGCGGGGAAAACTATTTTTTATTCGCTGTCAATTGCGATGTCGATGTCTGCTTCGATAAAGCACCCCTCTTTAGAGGAGGCACTTGCGCTTGCAAGGTCGAGCTCGAGGGCTATGCTTATTATACTCGGCAACTGCAGGGTTGAATTCAGCGGGAGAACCAGGTCTTTTCTTGACTTCGGGGAGCGTTTAATCATTGTAAAGCGCGATGGAACTCTGATCGTTCATAAGGAGACAATGCGCGAGCCTGTTAACTGGATGCCACCCGGTACTAAAGTTAAGTTCGAAATTGAGGAGGGCATGCTGGTGCTGAGGGCTTCGCGCACTGATCCGGTTGAGCATATGTCCATCGCATTCAGAGATGTTTCGCTTATCAGCAGCCATGTTTTGAAGGACAGCAAGAGCATTAAAGTAGCAGGTATGGAACAACAGCTTGTGGATGAGATAGCAAGAAATCCAGCTATTATTGAGCTCGGACTGCGGATTGTCGAGAGGGAAAGAGCAACTGTCAGCGGGGAGATAGATTTGTATGGCGTTGACAAAGATGGCACACCTGTGATTATCGAGGTCAAGCGGGGTGCTCCTTCGATCAGCGCGGTGCACCAGCTTAACGCTTACATTCTGGATTTGAAGAGACACAATAAAGGCGCGATGGTGAGAGGCATTCTCGTTGCTCCCAGGATTCCTGAGATGGTTAAAACACTGCTGAAGGAAAAAAATCTGGAGTTTAAAGAAGTGGACTGGCAGTTTGAATTGCATGCTGAGGGGCAGCGCTCGCTCGACGAGTTCGGCGGTGGATGAGAAAAATATTTATTCAGAACTAGCCCTTTAAAGTAGGATGGCTGAAAAGGATTACAAGACTTGGTTGACGACGGCAGCAATTTTTATATCTCTGATTTTTTTTGCCGGATGCGTGAATCAGCCAGCGGCTCGGGAGTTAACCCCTGACGAGGCAAAGAATAAAACGCTGGATTACATTAATAATTATCTTGTTGAGAAGGGAACCAAGGCAAGTGCGGTTTCGATAGAAGACGAGGGGAGTGTTTATAATCTTATTACCTCCTATCAGGGCCAGCAGATACCGGTTTATATATCGAAGGATGGTGTTTATCTTTTCTTACAAGTATATCCCCTGCCCGGGGAGATAAAGTCAGATCTGAGACAGTTCATCGGCTGCCTGAACAGCTCAGGCTTCAGGATATACGGCACCACTTGGTGTACATACTGCAAGCAGCTTGTGGA
Source organism: uncultured Methanocellales archaeon (assembly GCA_964631075.1). Taxonomy (GTDB): domain Archaea; phylum Halobacteriota; class JAWCLZ01; order JAWCLZ01; family JAWCLZ01; genus CAZVYP01. The sequence continues at coordinate 21,077 of CAZVYP010000021.1, read as the reverse complement.
AATGCTCGGCGGATATGACATGGTCAAGCCGATATTCATCAACTGCGAAGAGCAGCAGGAAGAATGCGCCAGAGCAAACATAAGTTCATATCCAACTATATTCATAAAAGATACGCCCTATGAAGGGCAGAGAACCTATAAATCGTTCTCAAAAGCAACCGGCTGCCCGGTTGTACTGCGAGAGCTAACCGCCGATGAAGCGAAGAGCAAAAGCATTGATTATATAAACAACTACCTGGTTCAGCAGGGTACGAAGGCGAGCGCAGTTTCGGTGGAAACTGTCGGGAGCAACTACAGGACAAACATCTCATATATGGGGCGGCAGATACCCGTTTATATGACAAAGGACGGTGCCTATCTTTTCCTGCAAGCCATTAACATGAACGAGCAGGTGCCGACGCCAACACCTACGCCAACGCCGTCGAATATTAAGGCAGAAGACTTAAAGCAATTCGTAAGCTGCCTCAACAACTCGAGCTTCAAGATCTACGGCACGAAAAGCTGCACATACTGCAAGCAGCTTGTGGAAATGCTCGGCGGATATGACATGGTCAAGCCGATATACATCGACTGCAACGAGCAGCCGGAGGAGTGCAGCAAGGCAAACATCAGAGCCTATCCAACTATATTTATAAACGGCACATATTATAAGGGACAGAGAACGTTTGCCGATTTCTCAAATGCAACCGGATGTCCTGTACCACCGGGAGCATAGTAAGATATAAGAAATTATAATACCCTAGCATACCTAGATTTAAAGGGGCAGTTAGGATGAGAGCTGCATTTTGCTTCATGTTTTTACTATTTCTCGCTATTTCTTTATCTCCAGTAGATGCTGCCGGAGATACATCTCTCTCCCCCGCTGTTGTTTTTTCCACAGGTTTAATTGCTGGTTTCAATCCATGTCTCTTCGCGATTCTGGCGTTTATGGTCTCAATTCTGCTCAGCACCGCGGGTAAGATGAAGGCTATTTACACCACTTTTGCCTTCTCGATCGGGGTTTTCGCCATGTATTTTCTGGTTGGATTGGGGTTGTTCTGCATTGGCTGCTATGGCTTTCTTGGGGAAACCTTCAGGTTTTTGCTGATAGCAATAATCTTCCTGCTGGGCATCTGGCACTTGTACGACAGCTATTATATCTCGAAGAAAGCGGAGTCTTCTTTCAGCACTCCCGCGCGGATAGTTGAGCTGGCTGAGGAAGTTGGACAGAAAGCCAGCTATCCCTCGGCGTTTTTGCTCGGCGCGCTTTTCTCGATAGTGAAAGCACCCTGCGTGGGCGCGATTTACTTCGCAATTCTGGATATGATAATGAACCAGAGCACTCTTTCACAGGGAGCTTTTTACCTCGCGATTTACAACCTCGGACTGGTGCTTCCCATAGTTATTCTCGGCTGCGCGATGGCGCTTGGTTTGAGCCCGAAAACGGTTGACACGTTTAGAAAGGAGAAAAGAGCTTTACTGCGTTTTGTTACAGGCGTTATTTTGATTTTGCTTGCGGTGCTGCTTGCGCTCAACATAATTTGATGCTGCTGGCCATTGTAACATGCTCCCTTTCGTCTTGCCTTCGAGTGCGAGTTTGCCTAGTGTTTTTTCAACTTCTCTGTCCAGTGTAGCTGCTTTCTGATTTTCATAGGGCGTACCCGGCAGCGGTTTGAAGTGGTGCAATCTTATTTTGCCGCCTCTTGAGCATATCCACTTGGCCAGATTTAAGCTGGCAATCTGATCTTCCCTGCTCTCACCCGGCAGTCCGAAGAGGAAGTCAACGATGGGCAAAATACCTTCATCCATGCAGAGCTCAACCGCGTTTATGATATCCTCTGCGGTGTGCCCTCGATTTATCTCTTTAAGTATTCTCTGGCTGCCTGACTGTCCGCCGATATGCAGCGAGTCATTTGCACAGTGCTGCTTCACCAGCTCCAGAGCTTTTTGGGTTACAAACTCAGGTCTTACCTCGCTTGGAAATGTGCCGAAGTACACATTTTTGTTTTCGCTCTTCAATGCCTTTAAAAGGCGTTCAATTTTCTCCACTTCTATTTTTAGCCCGTTTGAGCCGTAGGCAAATGCATTCGGCGAGACAAATCTGATATCGCCGTAATGCCGGGCATACCTTGTAATTACCTCTATGCTTCGGTGGCGCATTTTGGTGCCGAATATCCCTGAGGTCTGGCAGAATTTGCAGGCGAAAGGGCAGCCTCTTGAGATCTCTATAGGACCATATACTTTTTCGGTAAAGGGAGGATAGCCATCGAGATCGATGTATTCCCGGGGAGAAGTTACCGCGGGTTTACCGTTTTGCATATACGCAATTCCCTTAACATCTTCAACCCCCCCTTCCTCGATAGCCCTTAGCAGATCGGGAAGTGTTTCCTCTCCCTCGCCTGTAACTGCGTAGTCAAACCCTTTTTCCAGGGCTTCAAAAGGCTTTGCGGTGGGATGCGGGCCGCCTGCTATTAAAATGCATTTCTTATTCAGCTCGCGAATCTCGGCGTACACCACTGGAGCCTGTGCTGTGGCAAATGAGTAAAGCAGCACATCTCCGTCAAATTGCTCCGGCTTTTTTACTATTTCAAAATTAACAACGCCTGAAAGCACCGCTATCGAATATCTGTTTTTATTGCTCCACCTGAAGCCAACCTTTCTGTGTTTTCGCACCAGCGAGATCATTTCATGCACCGAGATATCAGGAGTATCGCTGGCAGGGCTTATTGTGCTTATATTAACCATCTCCTTCAGGCGTTACAAATTTCCTTATTGAATATTAATTACTGAAGCTATATTATTATAAGTTAATCCTGATCCGTTCTTAAGGAAAAAAGCCTATGGACTTTTCTAAGGCGTCAGCCTGACTTCTCTCTGATTAATGATGAAATCTATGGTCTTTGTCCTGTCGAAGCTGCAGCATAGCATCTCAACTCGCCAGCCAGCGAACTGATAGTTGCAAGGGTTAAGATTATCTCTCTCAGCCGGATCCTCTATAAGATCTATGATGCAGAGCTCATGCACCGTTATGCCCTCATATATCCTGCTGCGATATTCGCCAGATGTTATATGCTCCCTAGCGCGAAAGATATCCCTCGGTGTTACAGGGCAGCAATTTGAGTTTGTTCTTATGTCCCAGATTCTTTCCATATAATTTTATTTCTGTGTTTCAGCGATATAATTATTCTCATTGCTCAATGATTACATCCACGAATTTGAACTGGTTCACATCTACAAGTCCACGATCAGTTAGCTTCAGCTCCGGTATAACCGGCAGTGCCAGGAAGGACATTGTTAAGAAGGGAGAGCCAAGTGTGCAGCCCAGCATTTTTGCTTCGCTGTGGAGCTGCTTTAAATTCGAGCTGACCTCTTTAACGCTGCGCTGTGTTATGAGTCCCGCGATTTCAAGTCTGCATTTCGCCAGCACTTTCCCGTTTTTAACAGCAAGCAATCCACCCTGCATGCGTTTTATCGCGTTTACCGCTGCGAGCATGTCCTCGCTGTTTTCACCGATTACGATGAGATTGTGAGAGTCATGAGCAACGGTGGAGGCAATCGCACCTTCTTTAAGCCCGGTTCCCGAAACGAAGCCTCTGCCTATGCTTCCCTTCTTACCATGCCGCTCAACGACTGCAATATGCATGATATCCATACTGGCATCAGAGCTTACCACTCCGTCTTTGACTTCAAGCACAGCCTCTTTCGAGCGCGTCAGGATCTGATCGGGAACTATCACTATTACCCTTGCTTTAACCCGCTTTGATTTAATACCGCTAAAAATAAGTTGCTCTTTGCGAAGCCTTTTTACGTGCACAGAATGTTTCATCGCCTCAGGGTATCTATGGATCGGAATCTTAACCTCTGGGTTGCCGTTTCTGAGCACCACTCTTCCACCAACAATTACATCCCTCGCGCCAAACTCGGACAGATCGTTAAAAATCGCGAGATCAGCAAGAGTACCCGGAGCTATAACTCCCCTGTCTCTCAGCCCGAGATACCTGCAGGCGTTGAGACTTGCGATTTTAACTGCTCTGGCTGGAGTTAAGCCCAAGGAAACTGCTTTTTTGAGAACCGCGTTGATATGCCCATCTTCAAGCAAATCACCGGGATCGCGATCGTCGCAGCAAAAAGTGCAGCTTTCCATAGAGATACCTTGTGCAATAAGCGCGGATAAAATTGTGCGAAGATTTTTAGCAGCCGATCCCTCGCGTAGCTGAAGGGTCATTCCACTTCGCAGTTTCTCGATTGCTTCCTCCGACGAAGAGGTCTCATGATCGGAGAGCACACCCGAAGCACGGTACGCCGCTAGAGCTCTGCCGCCGAGCATGGGAGCATGCCCATCCACTACTTTTCCCAGCTTCTCCGCTGCCTCGATCTTGCTGAGAGCGTCTTTATCTCCCGTGATAACGCCGGGAAAATTCATCATCTCGGCGAGACCGTAAAACTCCTTTCGCCTCAGCAGCCCGGTAATCGCTTTCACGCTCAACGCCGCCCCCGATGTCTCAAAATCAAGAGTAGCGGGCACGCAGCTTGGCACCATGAAGTAGACCCTGAGCGGCACAAGCTTTGACTCGGCAACCATAGCCATGACACCTCTGACGCCCGAAACATTTGCAATCTCATGCGGATCCACAACCACTCCAGTAGTACCACTCGGCAGCACTGCCTCAGCGAAGCTTGCCAGCGTTACCATCGAGCTCTCCACGTGTATGTGGGCATCGATCAACCCTGGAGCTACGAATTTTCCATCCGCCTCTATAACAGCAGTATCTCTCCCGGTGATATCACTGACGTCGCCGACTCGCGCGATCAAACTGCCTTTAACCGCAACATCTGCTCTCCAAATTTTTTCAGTCCAGACATCAACGATATTCCCGCCGACTATGGCAAGATCAGCAGGCACTCTCCCGGCGGCGCAGTCGACGGCGTTTCTCTTTACAGCAGGCATAGCAGATCGAAACCAATATTTTTCTGGAAAACGATAATCTTTTCCGATGAAGAAAATTTTGCTTATAATGCTATTCCCCCTAATTTTTATTGCCGGGTGCACTCAGGCGCCCGTTAGTCCGAAAAACCTTGAAGGCCAGAAAGTCCTCATAGTCGTAGCTCCGCAGAATTTCAATGACCAAGAACTCTCAGGCACAAAGGAAGCGCTGGAAAAAAGCGGTGCAAGAATCGAGGTTGCAGGCACCGTAACGGGCAGCGCCAGAGGTATGTATGGAACGGAAGCAAGGACGGATTTGCTGATAAGCAATGCAAATCCAGATGACTACAGCGCGATCGTGATCATCGGTGGAAGCGGATCCAAGCAATATCTGTGGGGCGACAAAAACCTGCAGCAGCTTGCAAAGCAGTTCCAGTATCGGAATAAAGTGGTTGCTGCAATATGCCTTTCACCCGCTGTGCTCGCAGAAGCGGGATTGCTCAACGGAAAGGAAGCGACGGTGTTTCCGGACAGCGAGGCAGTGCAGATTTTAAGGAGCAATGGAGCAATCTACACTGATAAAAGCCTGGCTTTAAGCGGGAAAATCGTAACTGCGAGAGAGCCTGCTAGCACCGCGGAGTTCGCAGCAGCAATTATTGCACTGCTATAGCACCCGCCAAGTTAATATCCCCACCTCACCATTTTATATCTGGGATGGTTGAGATGCATGAACTTTTGCAGATGGAAGATATTTTAATTGGACTCGTTGAAGCCCTGGGCGAGGAAGACGGAGTTGTTGTAGACCTTGGAGATAACACGATCGCTGCGCTAAAATGCGGCATACCCAAGAATCAATATATAGGAGGCACAGGTGCACTTGGCGGCTCTCTGTCTGTTGCAATGGGACACGCGATTGTCAATCCGCTTAAAGGAGAGATATTCTGCATAATGGGAGACGGCGGTTTCGGATTGCACTTTAACTCACTTGTAACCGCGGCGATAAATCAGGATAAAATAAAACGGTTAACAATCGTTGTGCTCGACGACTCATCGTGGGGCATGACAGGGGGACAGCAAACCACTCCAACCTCGCTGGGATTGAACTACGAAAGCGCCGGCAGGGCTATGAACCTCAGCTACTGCTCAGCGGTTTCCAATCATAATGACCTGAAAAACGCATGTCTCAAGGCGAAGGAAACACTCGGAGTCAAGCTGATCATTGCAAAGTGCAAGTCATTATAGGAGGTGAGGCCATGTTTAAAGTTGGAAACGAGCTCATAGTCGATGCCTTAAGAGAGGTTAAACCCGACGTGGTATGCGTATTACCCGGGTTCCCACTTAACCCTGCCCAGAATGCAATAATCGGGGGAGCACTCGGAGAAATTCCAGTTGTAAACGTTTCAAATGAATCAGATGCAATTGGTATAGTAATCGGAGCCGGACAGGCAGGAAAAGTCGGGTGTGCGGTGATAAAGGATAAAGGAGTGAGCGTGGCTTTTCAGCTTATCACAGAGGAGCTTTCCACTCCCGGTGTAATCATAGTCGGCCTCGACGTTGATGGAAGAGGCTCATACTGCAGTTCGGCGATGCTTCCTGAAATACTTGAGAAAGCAGGAGTGCTGAACTTCGTACCCATGAATCAAAGAGAGATACCTGAGAAAATCAAGGAGGCATTTGCAAAGAGCCGGGAAAGCTACAGACTGGCTGCGGTTTACATAACGGAAGATCTGGCGATGCAGGGAGTAAGCGATCCGGCGATGAAATCCATAGGCGAGTACTCGATTGCACCCGGAGATCCTGATCCTGCGATGATAGAGGAAGCCGTGCAGATACTGAGATCTTGCAAGCTCGCGGCGATAGTTGTTGGAAAAGGAGCCCTGGGTGAGAGAAACGTGAAGAGAGACCTCCCAGCTTGGCCAAGCGCCTTTGGAGATGACGCGACTTTTGAGATCCTTGAGCTCAAAAAGATACTTGAGAAAAAATACAGCGTTAAAACAGAGCTTTACAGCACCAGGCATGCCGCGGAGTTCCCGCAGACAAGGGGAATGAAACCGACCGGCATAAACTCAGGCGTATTCGTGGACACCGAGGTGCTGGTAATGGTGGGAATGTCCTACGACATGTTCGCGGTTAAATTCCGCGCGGAGTGCGTGATCTCCATAAACGTGGACCCGCTGGCGGTAAGCATCGTGATGGCAGATATACCTGTAGTCGGCGGGGCAAAGCGCAGCCTCCAGAGGATACTGCTTAAGCTGCAGGAGGTCGACGAAATATGAGCCTCCTTTCGAAAATCCTCACAGAAGAGCAGATTTTAGAGCTCGCAAGCAAATGCGAGGGCTGCACTTTCTGCGAATCTCGCTGTCCCACCGGCGTGAACAGGAGAAAAATGTTCACATACATAAGAATGGGAGAGTGGGAAAAAGCGGCGAAAGAAGCATTTCTATGCACCAACTGTAACGTGTGCGAGTACTCATGCCCTAGAACGATACCGGGTTTCCCGGTTATAGAAGACGTGAGAAGCAAAATACCTTCGCCACAGTTTCTGGAAATTGAGAAGAAAATCTTCACATACGGAAACCCGTTTGCACTATCCCCTGAGAGCAAGCACATGTGGATGCGGGATGTGAAAGTTAACGCAGCCCCGTCTCAGGCGATGATAAAGGAGTTCGGAAGAGTGGTGCTCTTCCCCGGATGCATGCTGAACTACAGAGATACAGCGTCCGCGATCTCAGCCCTTTCATCGCTCAAAAAAATGGGACTCGAGGTTGAGCTGGCTGAGAAGGAAATCTGCTGCGGCTCGGTGCTGATGAGAGCAGGCATATTTGACGAAAAAATCCAGGAAATCGCCAGGAAGAACATCGAAGCAGTGGAAGAAACAGGAGCTGATCTTCTGGTAACACTGTGTCCCACCTGCGACATGGTCTGGAAGCACGACTACAGACTGCTGGTGGGAGACTTTAAACTCAAAACCGCTCATTACTCCGAAGTGGTCAAGAAAGCGCTCGAAAAACAATTGATCGAGTTCAAAAAACCGGTGGAAATAAAGGCTACATACCACGACTCCTGCCACCTGGTAACCGGACCAACGAGGCTTGTTAAAGAGCCGAGGGAAGTGCTCAGAAGGATACCGAAGTTGGAGGTGGTGGAAATGATCAGAAAAGGAGTGCACACACGGTGCTGCGGCTCCATGCTCAGAGTAAAGGATAGCAAAAAAATGCTCGAACTCAGCAGCAAGCGGGCGGAACAGGCGCAGAGAACAGGGGCCGAATGCTTAATTACAACATGTCCCCTCTGCAAGAAAAACCTAGAAGAAGGAATAAAAAATATCAGCGCAAGAATGAAGGTATCAATATTGCCCGAAATTGTGGAAATGGCTGAGCCACATGCAAAGGTGAACTGAAATGAAGCGCAAGGACGTCGTAATAATCGGGAGCAAGGGAAGCGGATTCACGTACATCGCCATCACTCTTGCGAAAATATTGTCAAAAGCAGGATTCAAGCTCGTTGCAAGAGTACAGCCACAGGCAGGAGGCTCGGTGGGAAGAAAGCCACTAATACCGCCATTCCTCGGCACGGGAAGCGAAGAATACTCAATAGCGACAACAGAGAGAACCGCGGGCGCAGAGATCCTGATAATGATCGACCCCGTAGGTGATCCCGTGCTCAGCATCAAAAACATGAGCAAAGGCGGAATAGCAATAATCGACACCTCGAACCCGATTGCAAAGTACTGGCTCAAAGACATGGAAGAAGTGGCAATTAAAAATGGAGTAAAGCTGATCGCGATAGATACAAAACAGGTGATGAAAGAATTCAAAGACGAGCCCAGAATTAGAAACATGTTCCTGATGGGAGTGGCGCTGAAAAATGCTTTCCCGCCAATCCACAGCGACTACATACTGCAGGGACTTAAAGAAGCAATAGGCGCCTACGGAGAGCAGGCATTCCAGACGGTTAAAAGAGGACTCGAATATCAGTCAGTATTTAGCTCGCCTGTCGAAGCACTTTAATCAAATCGCCTTCTTTACCCTCAACTCTGAAGCCATGCCGCTCATACCACGCTATTCTATCCTCAAATGTGAGAGCGGTGATGTCCACGCCTGCGAAGTCCTCCAGAATCATTGCAAGCAGCCTGGAGCCCATACCATTATTGCGAAACTCGCTCGCCACATTTATAATCTGAATCTTCGCAAGACCATTGCCCTTCTCGACCATAGCATACGCTAAAATTTTTGAAAAATTCTCATCCCAAAGATAGTATTCATTCTGATCTTTGTATTCGATTTTGTCAATCTGCAAGCTATCACCAGAGAATAGCAACTAAAATAGCGCTGAAAATATAAAAGGCTTACGCCACCTCCACCATCATAATAACGAGGAACCCCTTGTGCTGGCATTCCCCCTTCCCGTCATCGGCATTCCGCTGGCGATGTGCGTTTACTCGACGCTCACTTATTTCCCGCTGTGGATCGTTAACGGCGAGATCGGGAAGCGCAGGTAAGCAGTGATAGCTCTGTCACTGGTAATTGCTTTAGTAGCTGTGTTGAGCACAAGTGCCAGTCAATAAATCGCAAGCCCTTTTTGCCAAAAGTTCTATATGATTGTTTGATTAATTTATTACCAAAGATATAGGGGGCAAATGTATGGAAGCAAACAGATTTTATGCTCTGCCAAAGCTGCGCTATGAGTACAGGGATTTAGCACCTTACATTTCCGAGGAGCAATTAAGGCTGCATCACAGCAAACATCATCAGGCATACGTTAACGGCGCGAATGCGATTCTCGAGAAGCTGGATAAAGCAAGGAAAGAGGGCACTGACTTTGACGTTAAAGCCACTTTGAAGGAGCTGTCGTTTCACATAGGCGGTCACCTGCTGCACTCGCTCTTCTGGGGCAACCTCGCGCCTGCGGCAAAAAGCGGAGAGCCCGGTGGAATTTTAGCCAGCGCACTGCAGGATGAGTTCGGGAGCTTCGAAAGGTTCAAGAAGGAGTTCACACAGGCTGCGGTCGGCGTAGAAGGCTCAGGATGGGCGGCGCTTGCATTCTGCAGGCAAACCAGAAGACCGATAATAATGCAGATAGAGAAGCACAACACCAATGTTTACCCCATGTTCAGGATATTGATGGTGATCGACGTCTGGGAGCACGCGTACTACCTCGACTACAAAAACGAGAGAGCTAAATTTGTCGAGGCATTCTGGAGCATCGTTAACTGGGAGGAAGTCGAGAAGAGAATTGAGGAAGCAGCGAAGTAAGTGCAAGCCAAAGCAATCAAAAAGTGATTCCTAAAAGATGACCTGCAGTACCCGGTCAATGCGCCGCAGCTCTTCAACCGCTGCTTTTGCATCCTCAGCACTTACCTTTCTTTTCTCTGCAAGATTCACTAACTTCGAAACATTTGCAGCCAGAGCATCGAAGGCGTTTTTAATGTGCAGGTCGTTGTTCATTTGCGCCTCAAAATCTTTTTTCAATCCTGCAATCAGCTTCTTTGTTTCGTGAGTTGATTTTCCTGCTTTGAGATTTCTGAGTTTGTTTACAATTGCTTTGAATTCTTTAAGTCGATCGCATGCGTTTTTGAATTTTTGATTGGTGAAGTAAAGCCTCCTGCGGTAGTAGCCGTAGATGAGGAAGAAGCGCAGCGTCTGCCAGTCGCAGACCTTTCCAATCAGATCTTTCGAGTAGATTATGTTCCCCCTGCTTTTCGACATCTTCCTTCCGTCAACGAATAAGTGCTCGCCATGCAGCCAGTAACGCGCGAACTTCTCGCCAGTGAAGCCCTCAGTTACAGCGATCACGTAGTCATGATGGCGTATCAGGTTATCCACGCCGCCGCAGTAGATATCCACTTTTTGTCCAAGGCTCTGCATGGCCATTGCCGGGTCCTGAACGTTCCAGGCAGGCCTACCCCTTCCAATCGATGTGTCCCAGTGGACTTCGTCTCCTCCTTTATTCCCGTGCCAGAGGATGAAGTCACCCCTGTTCCACCTGTTGCCCGGATAAGTGTCCCTGTGAAAGCGCCTCTTTACCTTCGGCCACTTGCTCATATCCAAACCATATAGTCTGCCGAAGTCTTCGAACTTTAAAGGGTCGTAGTAAACATTGCCCTTATATCTGTAGGCATATCCTTTTTTCAGAAGCCCTTCGATGATTTCAACAGCCTTTTCAACTGACGTAGAGGACCTGGGAGTGTAGTCTGGCAGTTTTGCGCCCAGCCGCTGCAGCTCTTTGAGGAAGCGCTTCGCATTTCTATGTGTCAGTTCTTTAAGCGTGGTGCTCTCCTTCTTTGCCTCGGCAATTGCCTTGTCCTCCACGTCCGTGAGGTTGAGCGCTCTTTCAACACTGTATCCGAGATACTCGAGGTAGCGCTGCAATATATCCTCATAAAGAAAAGTCCGGTAGTTGCCGATATGCGGAGGAAGGTAAATCGATGGACCGCAGGTGTACATCTTCACCTTTTTTCCTTTAAATGGCTGGAACTCTTCCAGCTTCCCGGATTCTGTGTTTAACAACCTCAATTTTCCGAAAGTGTGCACCGTGCCATCCTCTTTCGCGATAAAATTTATTGCACCGTTATTCTGCCTTTCATGCTTGGATGTATGCCGCAGATGTAATCGAAAGTGCCGGTGCTGTTGAAAGTGTAGCTCCAGCTCTCCCCGTTTTGAAGCACGGGTGATTCGAAGATACCCTGGCTCTTTATATCATGCGTAACTGAGTCCTTATTTGTCCAGGTAACGTTAGTGCCCTTGTTTACCGTGATGCTTTGCGGATTGAAGGCAAAGCCTTTGATCTCGATGCCTGCTTTTAATCCCGGGTATGGCGTTGCGTTTGCTGGAGTGGGGGTTGAAGGTGGTGTTGTGCATCCGGTGAATAATGCTGCTGAGATTATTGCGATCAGAAAGATACCTATCTTCATTTTCATCATTTTGCCCCCTACACTTAAAACTGGATCTATCTTATATTAATCTATTCAACCCCTCTGAAGAAGTATCCTTTTGTCAATCCCTTTTTCAACGCTGATTTTTCAAGAGCTATTTTATCCATGGAATTAAACACGTATGCTTCAACTTTCGGATAGCTGTCAAGGTTTTTTCGATATATTGAAACCACTGGCTGTATGTTCTGCCGCTGCACTGCTTCGATTCTGAGGCTGCTGATCCCTGCCTGCAGCAGCTCCGGTATGTGTTCGATCATGCAGAGCGTCCTTGAGTTCAGAATATTTGTTCTGCAGCTCTCGTCAAAGTAGAGAGGGAAATCGTAGCCTGCTTCGTCTTTCAGGCTGTAGCTGTCTCGCCTGCAGGGGGCATCGCATTTCTCAGATTTACAGAGAACACTTTTAGCTATGCAGTGCTCGCTTACAATAAGCGGTAGAAAGCCGTGTATAATGCACTCGAAGCTGACGCTCGATCTCGCTGTGATATCTCCGATTTCAGTCAGACTCAGCTCCGGTGACAGGGTTACACTGGCTATTTGAGGGAAATTTTCTTTCAGGAGGTTGACCGCAAGGCTGTTGAATATGTTCAGAGAAAAATCTAGGTATAAAGGCAGGGAGGTGTGCTCGGCAAGAAATTTAAGAGTGCCCAGATTTCCCACCATAACTCCATCAGCTTTTGCTATTCTTTGCAGAGCATCTTTGATCTTTTCCAGCTCGCTGTGCTTCGATATTCTGCCGGTATGCGCAATTAGCTTCACTTTCCTAGTTCTGCAAAACTCAAGTGCTTCGTCGCTTAAAGCTGAATAATAAAGATATATAAGATCTGCACCGCCCATTACCGCGCTTTTCAGCGTCTGCAGAGAGGCAGTGCTGACGGCAAGCACCGGCTTTTGCGTCGAAATTTTTCCAGGATTTAAATCTAAATCTAACTCTAAGTCCGGCGCTTTTCTTTTTGCTTTTGTTTTTCTCTTTTGCTCAAGTGCCCGAATCGCTTTATGTCTGAGATCTGCGACCACGCTGAAGGGTATGAATGCTCCCTCCTCGAGGTCCATCGATATACTGCGGGGTGAGAAAATTGTCGCACCCAGGCGATCCAGCTGCCGGGTCAGAGCATCTTCTGTCACCGGATGGCTGACTGCTTTCTCAACGCTTGAATCGCTCGTCTCAACCACGATATTTCCTGCGTCGTCTTCAATCAGCAGGGTAAATGGTTTGCCGATTCTTGCACTTGCTTTGATGTCAACCGATACTTTGCGAATAACGTGCTCATAACTGCGCTTCGCATTTTTGATCAGCCTAGCGTCAAGGGTTTTAAAAACCCTGCTGCCTTTTTTAACAGCTCTATCGAGCTTTATTGATGCGATCTCACCTGCCTTTGCACCATCGACTTTTCTGCCATCCAGTTCAATATGGTTAACGATTGTGCCTGTGCCTTCGATTTCGATTCCATCTTTTAGTTTCAATTCGTCCTTCAGCAGGACTCTGGCTTCCGCCTGCGATCTGTCATAACTCAGAATTTCCCCGATTTCGATGCCCCTGTTATCCGGTGCATCGTAGCTCATCATTTCTTTTTCAGGTTTACCGTAGAAATAGCCGGATGTAAATCCTCGGTTAAATATTTGCTCTACCTCCCGCTTTTCCTCATCCGCTATCAGAAATTCTTCCGGCTGGGCAAGGTATAGATCAATCGCCCTGCGATAAGCCTTAGTTGCAATTGCAACGTACTCGGGTCTCCGCATCCTCCCTTCGATTTTAAATCCGGTAACACCCGCTTCGATCAAATCCGGTATGTGCTCGAGGGTGTTGAGATCTCGAGTGCTCAAAAGATGTTTTTTGCAGAGAACTTTTCCACCGCTGCCGAGAAGTGCATAGCGCTTTCTGCAGGGTTGCGCGCACCTCCCGCGATTTCCGCTTCTACCGCCTATCATGCTGCTCATTAAACACTGCCCGGAATATGAGAAGCAAAGTGCGCCATGCACAAAGCACTCGAGTTCTATATTAACCTGCCTTTTAATCTGCCTGATTTCCTCAAGCGATAGCTCCCTTGCGAGAATAACCCGCTTGAATCCAAGCTGCTCAAGCAGCTTTGCGCCTTCAGCATTATGAGCTGTCATCTGCGTGCTGGCATGCAGCTCGATCGGTATCTGTTTCGCCAGCATGACAAGTCCGATGTCCTGCAAAATTGCTGCATCAGCGCCCATTTCATAGATTACTTTTAAAAAAGCCGCTGCTTCGCGAAGCTCCTGGTTTTTAATCAGAATATTAACGGTAACGTAGACCTTGACCCCCCTGAGATGCGCGTAGTCTATGGCTTCTTCCAGTTCTTCAGGCGTAAAGTTTTCGGCAAATCTCCGCGCGCTGAAATTTTTGCCGCCGAGATAAACCGCATCTGCGCCGTTCTCTACCGCGGCTTTCAGCGATTCAAAGTTACCTGCAGGAGCAAGCAGCTCTGGCTTTCTAGGCATGCACCGCTTTCCCTTTACAGCCCTTTTCCGGGCACAGTGGTGGTGAGCTTCACATGCTTGACTCCGCGCAGGCTCATTACTTTATCAGTAAGCTTTTTTATCTGCTGTGCTTCCCCACGGACAAGTATCACTTCGAGGCAGTTTTCCTCGTCTAAATGCACGTGCAGAGAGCTTTCAATCAGCTCCCCATATTCATGCTGCACATCCAGGATGGCGTTCACAAGCCCGCGCTTATGATGATCGTAGATCAGCGTTATTATACCGACTTTTTTGCCCTTTTCATCGCTCATCCACTCATAGTCGATGATATAGTTCCGAATCGCATCCCTGATGCCCTCGGATCTCGAAGAGTAACCGCGCTTCGCGATGATGCTGTCGAAACGGCTGAGGAGATTGGAGGGAAGAGACACGCCGATGCGCTCTAATTTTTTTTCAATCATATCCAGACCTCAGTGCTACGATTAGAAATTGGAGGTAGCAAATAATAACACTTTTCATTATTTCAGGATCGCACTTTTCCTCTCGCCAGCGATGCGAATATGCCGGCGAAGCAGAGCACGGCGAAGATGCCGAAGGCAATTTGTGTGCTTTTCAGGAAGAGCGGGTAGTACCCTGGGGTGATCTCCACTCTGCCTATGTATAAGGCAAAAATCAGCATCGCTATGCCCATGCTGAGCATCTGTCCCGTCAGGCGCATTGTGCCGAGAGTGGCTGATGCTACTCCGTAGTATTTTTTTTCAACCGAGCTCATAACTGCATTTGTGTTTGGCGAGGAGAAGAAGGCGAAGCCGAGTCCGAGGAGTATCAGGCCGGCTGTGATGTATATTAGGGCGGTGTTTTCATCCAGCAATGTTAGGAGGATAAGTCCTGCGGTTGTGAGTACCATTCCAGTCGAGGCAACTATTCTGGGCTCTATTCGATCCGAAAGCCTGCCTGCAGCAGGCGATAAAATAACCTGCACTACGGGCTGGGCTATCAGGATTATCCCGGCATCTCTCGGTCCGAGGCCTTTTATGTACTGCAGGTAGAGGCTCAGGAGAAAGCCGACTGCGAAGGTTGCGCTGTAGTTGATCAGTGCCGCTGCGTTGGATAGAGTAAAAACAACATTGCTTTTAAACAGATTGATGTTCAGTATCGGGCATTTAACTCTTGTTTCCCACCGAATAAAGATTAAGAGCCCCAGTGTGCCGATCAGCAGCAGCCAGGCACCCGAGTACGAAGGTAAAAGTGAAAATCCGTATATTATTGAGAGCAGCGTGAGACTGTATATTACGGATCCCCAAAAATCGAATTGCTCTCCTCGAGATTCGGCCCACTCCCCGGTTAACTTCGTCAGCGTTAGGCTGATTACTATTATGCCCAAGGGTATGTTTATGAAAAAGATGCTCCTCCAGCCAAATTGCTGGGTTAAAAATCCTCCCAGAAATGGGCCGAGAGAAAGCCCCATGTAAACCGCTGCAACGTTTATTCCCAGTACTTTGCCCCGCTCTCCCACAGGGTATACAGAAGTCAGAATCGCCATTCCAGTGCTGAATATCATCGCAGCCCCTGCTCCCTGCAGGGCTCTGATGCTGATGAGCATGAGGCTTGAGGTTGAAGTTACCATTAAAAAAGATGCCAGTGTGAATATAGTTATGCCGGTGATGAAGACCTTCTTTCTGCCGTGTATGTCTGCCAGCCTGCCCAGAGGCACAAGGAACATGGCTGAGGCCAGCATGTAGGCTGTGGCAACCCAGCTCAGCAAGATTGCATCCATTGCGAACTCTTTTCCGATTGTCGGCAGGGCAACGTTAACAGAGGATACGTCAAAAGGTGTTAGGAAAGCCGCCATTGTGGCTATGATTAAAGCAGCCCTTTTATCGGCAGTACTCAAAAGGATCCACCACAGGATTCAAAAGGAAAGAGAAACACTGGGTTCCTCCTTTTATCTCAGATCGTCCTCGGTTAACACGAAGCCCTTCGGCATCTTCGGCGACCAGTCAAGCTGCACCGGAATCGGATATCGAACGCCTCCTTTATGTGTGCCTTCAAGCCCTTCCATAATTCGCTGGCTCAGCTCCCGTGGGTATGCAAACAGAATTTCGTGGTCCTGCACGGCTGCGAATCTGCGCTCGCCGTAGCAGGGCAGATCCATAGCAGGCTTCTTCGTCAGTAGCACTCTTGCAAGGGTATTGCAGAGACCTGCGTCTCCCACCGAGCTCGATTCGAGCTTCCCGCCTTCGTGATACAGCGCTGCCTGCACCAGACGCAGGATTTGTGCGGCGTTGCCATAAACCACGATTGCCTGCGGATCTACAGGCATGCGCTCCAGCGATGAGACCATTATTGCTTCATACTGCTTCACACCGAGCTTTGTAAGTGCGTCCTGCATCTTCTTCGCCGCAGGTAAGTCAATCTGATAGACCCCGCAGTTTATCTCTCCATCTGCAACGCGCTTTGGAGTATTAATTAATCCGCAGCATGCTGCGCCGAGAGAGCAGATCATATTTTTGTTCGTGCTCCCCACTGACCAGTTGTACAGCCTTGCGATGGTCGCAAGCTGGCATATATTGACCTTTTGAGGTTGCATCTTCACAGCCTGCGGTACATCGCTGGCTTTCTCGAAAAGTCGCACGCCGATCGGATAGCTTGACAGATGGAGATGCTTATTCAAATCCTCGCCGTGTTTTTTCCAGTCCATAACAACCCACTCTTTGAGAGATATACTGTGATATAATGTATTATGAACGTGGTGGGCAATAAAAACTTATCTGCTTAACTTGGTTTGACTGCTGACCTCAGTGCCATTCCAAGCGCGCTGAACATTGCTTCTGCAGTGTAGCGATCGATCCTGCCCTTTGCACAGACCTGCATCGTCAGCTTTGCATTATATGCTAGGGTTTGAAGGAAGTGCAAGATGTTCTCGCCCTGCAAGTCCTCGATTTCTTCAAATTTGAACTGAAATTCTCTCACAAAGCATGGTCTGCCAATGTTCACCGAGACAGTTGCAGTTGACTCAGCAACCGGAACAATTGCAAAGCCGATGCGCTCGATCGGCTTATCGCCGAGTGCTTTAGAGAACGCCTCGCCGAGCACAATCGCGGTGTCCTCAATGGTGTGGTGATCCCCTGTTTCCAGATCTCCCTTTATCTTTACTTCAAGGTCGAATTTTGAAGCACCTGCGAGGATCTTCAGCAGGTAATCGAGAAAGGGAATACCGGTTTCGATGCTTGCCTTTCCTGATCCGTCGAGGTTTATCCTGACTTTTGCGTTTGTTTCCCTAGTTTTTCGGCTGGCTTCTGCGGCTCTCATCGAACAGTAATGGTGAACTTTTTGTTTTATAGTTTTTGCTATTATGGCTTTACAGCTCCCCAAAAACGCAGTCTTCAAATTCGCCAGATATTAAACTATTTTGAAAAAAAATACGGTCACTTTGTAATATTAATAAAATCGTAATTTAAAAAAAGATTGTTAATGGTTAAAAATTAAAATTTTTAAATTATTATTAAAAAAGAAAGTTTTAAGAGCTTATTTTTCCAATTGATATATTGGATAGCTGATGAAAAAGGTAAAGGATCTGATGTCAACCGGAATTATTTCAGTCCATCCGGAAACGAAGCTGAGTGAAATAACACGGATCATGATAAGGGATGAAATACACGGTGTATATATCTTCGATCCGGAGAAGGGAACTCATGGCACAATTGATGATTCAGATATCATCAGCATCTTCGGCAAAAAGCTGGTTGAAAGCGTTAGAGCGAAAGACGTGATGAGCAAAGTAGAACTGAAGATCAGCCCCGAAACAACGATTAAAGAAGCAGCAGACCTGATGAGGGCCAAGAAAAAGCGCAAGCTGTATGTGTTCTATAATAAAAATGATTTATTCCCGGTGGGTGTGCTATCGATCAAAGATATAATAGGTGAAGTGGACCGGGAAAAGCAGGCAGTGGAATTCAGCAGATTCCTGGCACAGTATCAGGAATTCCAGGACTGGCTGGAGCTTGAGTACTGGAGAGAAATGGCAAAGAACTCGAATGCTCCCTCAGCTGCAACCGCACATAGTTAATCTACTTTAATCCCAGTGCCTTTGCGTAGAGCTCCTCGATGTTTATTACCTTGAAATCCAGCCCAGCGCTCTTTGCTCCATCTGAGAGATTAAGCCGGCAGAATGGACATGAAGTTACAATCATGTTCGCGCCTGTTTCTTCCTGTGCCTGCTTCACCCTTTTAGCAGCGATCGCTATTGCATCGTTGGAGAACGCGGATCTGTATCCGCCACCTGCGCCGCAGCACATTGCCATGTTGCGGTTGCGCTTCATCTCGACGAGCGTTACGCCTGGTATGCTTGTGATTGCCTTCCTCGGTGCTTCATACAGCTTCATATGCCGGCCTATGTGGCAGGGATCGTGATAAGTAACCTTGAGGTCAAGAGGCTTATCAAATTTTATTTTGCCCTGCTTCACCAGTTCGAGCAGGAACTCCGAGATATGCTGCACTTCAAAAGGCAGCTTTCCAACCACTTTGGGCCAGTCGTTTTTAGAAGTATTTGCACAGCCCGCGCATGCAGCCACTACTTTCTTCACGCCTCTTTGCTTTATCCTCTCCACGTTTTCTCTTATGACCTTATAGGCAGTCTCTCTCTGCCCGGTCCTGAGCAGAGGCGAGCCACAGCAGGTCTCGTCTTTGCCGAGGTAAACCGGTTCGATTCCCACATTATTCAATACTTTTACAACTGCCTGAGCGAGCATTGTCATTCGAAGAGCTGCGGTGCAGCCGGTAAAAAACAGCACCTCGCCTTTTTCCGCGAACTTCATATCAGGCTGCTTCCAATCCAGGCGCTTCTCAGGAGGCTCGTTGTAGGGATTGCCGAGTTTGTTAACGCGATCTCTTATTGCTTTGTGCGCTGGCATGGGGCCGTTGCCTCGCTCTACCATGTCGGCGCGCATTGCTTCCCACATTGGCACTGTGTCGATGCCTGCCTCGCAGACTTCCTTGCACTGCTGGCACGAGCTGCAGATAAATAGATTCTGAGTATATTTGTTGATTTCTTCCTCTGTTATATCTCTGCTTCTGCCAAGGAGTTTTGATACGAGATCGTTATTTGTCTTAACAAACTCTCTGAAGAAATGAATTTTGCCTCTGGGGCCAACTTCGTTGCCGTGGAGGTCGACGACCGGGCAGTACTTCAGGCACTCATTGCATCGCATGCAGGCATCGGTTTCAACCATCTGCTTGAAGCTCAGGTTCCTGGGCTTGAACCCCTTTTTCTTATCCTTATCCTGAACCTTATCCTGGGCAGCCATCATCAGTGATGCACCCCCACTGCATTGAGAATGTACGAGAGCTTAGCGGCGGGAATGTGCAGGAACTTGCTGAACGGGAAGTAAGCCAAGACGCCGAAGGTGGTGATGAAGTGGATGTGGATTATTACGTCGTAGAGGAGCGGCGAGATGTTATTTGAATAGAAGCCAGCAAAGCCTGTGGCTGACAGGACTGTCACCAGTATTATACCGGGAACGTCCAGGTTGAAATCAGTTAGAGGCCTGACCTCTTTTGATCGTCTTCTGATGAACACTATTGTCAGGCCAATGAAGACCAGAATCGCGGCAAGGTTGTAAAGAATCTTTTCGTAAATGAATAAGCCTGCGGCGTGCAGAGAGTTAATGTTGATAAACGAGAAGTATCCAAGCGCCGACGCTGCGATTATTACCAATACTAAAGCTGCGGGCTGCTTCCAGAGCTTTCTTACCACCGCGGTTATCAAGCCTATAGCGGTGATCGCCACAATCAGCAGAATTGCGATGTCTATAGCGGAATTAATCAGACTGCCGAGCGGTAGCTTTTCAATTATTTCTTTGATGTCAATAATATAGAGCACAAGGAAAATCAGACAGCCCCATGCAAGGGTCATGTGCATTATCCAGCGGAGTTTGCTCTGCTTTATAATCAGGCTTTGAAGGAAGCCCTTGACAACAAGTGCCTCGATCATCAGAAATATTTTCAGGCTCAGCAACGAGTCCTTAAGCCATGACAGGAAGCCAGTAACCATTTTTGCAATGCCTCCTTCATGCATGGGAAGCGTCCATCTGTACAGCAGGTTGAGCATTCCAAATACAAAGATGACTAGAAAGATGGCAAGTGATGCTTCAAATAGAAGTGTCTTGGGGGCGATGAGCGTAAGCGCATATTTTTTTTCAAACACTACAAAGTAAAGATATCCGACAAGCGCGATGAATTCGATAATTTCAAGGACTTCTAATGTTAGCTTGGTTCTTTTATCAACCGTTTCCTTTGTTACATCTGAAGCTGTTATATCAGATCCTATAGCTATACCCCGGTTTTGTTAATTTATTGCATTTGTATCTAAACTGGCTGGAATTTTAATGCAAAAACAAGTTGGAAATAGCTTATTAAATACTTAGCGATTTTATTCTGCAACGTGATTCGGATATAAATTTATAGCGTATCCGATTAATATTTGAACTTTGAAGTATATTATACTCTTTTGGTGATCGTTGTGTGGGATCTGCCAAAAGGGGATGGTTTTCTTTCTGAATTTAGATTAGAGGATTTGCAAAGGATGTACAGGGATGAGCAAAGGGCGAAGCCCAAGCTTCGTCTCTTATGCGCTATTCATAGAAAAGAAGGCAAAAGCATTGATGATATAGCTACATTTACAAATATGAAGCGGCGAACGGTTCATGAAACATTGAGGCGTTTCAAGGAACGGGGAATAAATGGCAAAGATAGCATTAAGCAAGAGGGCAGACCTCCCAAGCTCACAGTCAACCAGCGC
>CAZVYP010000020.1:6351-27112 GCA_964631075.1 uncultured Methanocellales archaeon | reverse complement strand
TAAAAAGAATTCTAAAGGAGAAACTGAGTTTCGCCTTTATTTAAAAGCTCAGGTGTCCGAATAGGAGGATTATTACGCCTATTGAGGTACCGAGTATTACAAGTGCCCCCATTGCGAACATCTGCCAGGTTATTTTGCCATTTTCAAAATCGCCAAGCATCCAGTTTATAATAAAACCAGGGGTTAGATAGGATATATCTGGAATTTTTCTCTTCACAACTGCTGCTTTATTAACAAATTGAGATCCATATCCGGGCACTGGAATTCTCCTTTTGCTGAGTTTATATCCGATCCGGGAAGGTATTCTCAGTTTCCTCAATAAGTGTAATATGTATTTCGTGATGAAGTAGAAGACAACCAGGAGGAACGATGCAGTTAAGGCTAATACCCACCACGGGAGTGGCGAAACAAGTGCAATTATGGTAAATGCAATTATTGAAATTATTACTCCGATTGCGAGCAGGACTCTCATTGTAGCAATTATAAATTGATCCAGTGGATTCTGAGGGGTGGAATTAGCCTCCACAGCAAGCGAAATCTGTGCAAAACTTACCAGCAATATCATTATGCATATCAGGAATTTAGCATTTTTAGGCCTCATATCAATAGCTCCTATATTCTTTTATCCACACCCGCAGGATTAAACACATATTTATGTACTTTATTTGCTTATATTCCTTTTAAACTGTTCGTCTTTGAAATAAACTAATTGTTGAGAAGTTAGACTTTCATTGCACTGCACTTAAAATGCAGAGCCTTATAGGACAGTGCCGAATACCATCCTTGTAAGTAGGACAGACGCGTCTTTCAAAAGTCAAACGCTCATCACATTTCAGGCAAGAGTTCAGCTTTTTCCTGATATTGCATTTAATGATCTTACAATCCTTGGCGATGACACTTTTAACCGAGCAACCCGGACACGTTCTGTCCCTCAACAAAACGCACTCGCCACAGGCAAATCCACAGCCGCTGGTCTGCATTCCGAAAGCTCCTTTCTCTCATTTATTTACTCATATTATAAAGAAGTTTCCCAACAACAAAAGAGAACCATACGGTTCTCCTCTTGACATCTCTCCATGAAGTTACCAGCAATGCTTACCAACGGACAGTTTTACCTTCGAATAAACCTGTTCACCGTTGCCCGGTAATCCTGACTCTGCTATGTACTTCGGTCAGCTGTGGCTTCATAACAGTCGTCTTGATTTCGTTGAAAAGTCCTTCAGGCGTTGTGGGATGGCATTCTGCGCATATATGTCTAAATTTGTAGAGTCGTTTATGGCTTAAATCTTTGCATGGAGTCATTTTTTTGCCCCAGGTTTTGTCAGGGTCGAGGATTCAAATATTTATTGTGTTTTATTTGAGTATATCCTTTTAAATCTAATCGTCTTTAAAATAAACAATTTGTCTACGCTTGAAGAAAGGCTTATATGCATTCAGTCATATCAATAGGAGAATCGTGGGGAAAAAGAAACGCTACGCTATGGTAATCGATCTACGCAGGTGCGTGGGTTGCCACACCTGCTCGATCGCGTGTAAAAGTGAAAACAAAGTGCCTTTGCATGTTTTTCGATCATGGGTCAAGCAAATTGAAAAAGGAGAGTACCCTGAAGCAAGCATATCCAACCTTCCAAGGCTCTGCAATCACTGCGTCTTCGCACCCTGCGTACTCGCCTGCCCCACTAAGGCTTCCTACCAGAGAGAAGACGGCATTGTGTTGATACACTACGAGCGCTGCATAGGCTGCAAGGCATGCATAACAGCCTGTCCGTATGATGCTAGGTTCATACATCCGGTTGACCACGTGGCAGGGAAGTGCACTTTCTGCGAGCATAAAGTCGCAGGAGGACATGAGCCAGCCTGTGTGGCTGCCTGCCCGAGCCGGGCAAGGATATTTGGAGAACTCAACGATCCTGATAGCCAGGTATCAAAAATTGTCAGCACCACCAACGTAGTAGTACTGAGACCTGAGGCGAGAACCGAACCCATGGTATTCTACGTCGCCCCTGATTCAAATGTAATGATGAGGACTAAAGAGAAAATAGGAGTGGAGTGAGCGCAGATGGCGATTCCCATTACCGAGCTCTATAACGTGCCGCACGAGATGCCCTTCGGTATTATAATAGTGGTCTTCCCCTTTTTCACCGGCCTCAGTGCTGGCTCATTTGTAATGTCCACACTATCAAACGTCTTCGGACTAAAGAAGTACAAGCCCATCGCCAGGATATCCATAACCTTTGCAGTAATATTCCTGCTCCTTGCAGTTCTCTGTCTCTTCGGCGATTTAACGCGTCCCGAAAGATTTTACTTGGGGATGCTGAATTTCAACTATACCTCAATGTTCTCGATAGCGGGCTTTCTTATCAGCGGATATCTATTCCTGAGCATCATCTACGGCTACTTCATCTTCACCGACAATGCAATGCTGGCCAGGATAATAGGCATAATTGCAATTCCAATTGCCATTGCAGTTCACGCAAACACCGGCTTTGTGTTCGGACTGAACTACGGCACGCCTCTCTGGTTCACCGCAATCATGCCAGTGCTCTTCGTGGTCTCGGCAATACTATCAGGACTCGCCTGGCTCTCTCTGGTTCTGATAATCCGCAACAGATTTGTCAAGCCAGAATACAGGGTCAGCGAGGACATTATATTCAGCATCGGCGAGATGCTCGGCTGGATGATCGGTATCGAGCTATTCCTGATCTTCGCAGATCTCCTCACGATGTTCTTCGCAGGAGCCGAGGACTATGAAGCACTCATGATCCTGCTAAACGGACCATTCACCTGGTCATTCGTCGGACTCGAAATAATACTTGGATCAATGATTCCAATGATGATAATCGCATACACCCAGCACACTCGCAATATCAAGCTATTCGCCGCGTGCGCCGGACTTGTGGTAGTGGGCGTGCTCTCAATGCGCTACAACCTGGTAATAGGCGGGCAGTCGATCCCAAAAACAGGCTCGGGACTCATAGAATACATCCCCACCGCCCGCGAGATCTTCATCGTAGCAGGTCTCATAATCATAGGAATTGCCCTGATGCTGGTGGCTCTAAAGTTCCTGCCACTGGACAAACCAGCAGCTGCATATACCGCTGAGCACAAAAAGGCATAGCAAGCAAATAGTAATACTTACTAAACAATTTTCACAAATCAACGCACCCTGCTTTGAAAAACGAGTCATCTAGAACCGGATGCTCGTAAAGGGAGAAAACAATAACAATGTTGCTAAAATTCCGTGCGATAATGCCCGAGCTTGCGCTTTCTGTAGGTGTGGTAATCGGTGTATTTCTTTTCCTTTAAAATGTCATCGACTTTTATCCCGCGATCTCGTTTCTCAAGTATTTCTTTCGTGGTGACGAAAAGCAGTGCATCGGCGCCTGCTCCCGAGCCAAACTGGGCTAGCAAAATAGTCTCATTATCCTCGGCGTGGTCGAGCACGTTCGCAAGTCCAAGCAATCCGCATGCGGAGTAGGAGTTGCCTACGTAGTTGGCTGTGAAGCCGTATTTGAGCTTGGCATCATCTATTCCCAGTCGCTTTGCGGCTTTAAAAGGAAACTTGCCTGTGGGCTGGTGAAATACCGCGTGATCTATGTCTTTGCCTTCTATGCCGCTTTCGCTGAACAGGAGCTCGCAGGCTCCAATTATGTGCTTGAAATACGCTGGCTCGCCTGTGAAGCGACCGCCGTGCTTCGGGAATGGCTCTCCTTCTTTTCTCCAGAAGTCAGGAGTATCGGTTGCGTAGGGTGCATAGCCTTCGAGGCTTGCGATCACATCTTTTTTTCCAATTATGATTGCAGCCGCTGCCGTGCCTGAGGTCGGGTCCAGTGCGTCGCCTTCTTTTGCCTGGGAGTTGTCCGAGCCTATTACCATTGTGTTTCTGAACTTCAGGTTTTCACTGTCCACTATGGCCATTGCATCGGGGATCGCGCTTGTGGCTGCTTTGCAGGCGGACTCGATATCATATGCTTTTACTCTGGGCGTCGCTCCAATTGCTTCTCCAACGGTTATGGCGCTTGCTTTCACCGCGTATGGTTTGCTCTCGCTGCCGAAGTAGATTGCATCTATCTCCTCGCCGCTTATTCCAGTGTAGAGCAGCGCATTTCTCGCGGCATCCACCGCCATGGTTGTGCTGTCCTGGTCGAAGTTCAGCACAGCTTTTTCCAGGAACAGCGTGCTCTGCTTCAGCAGGTCGGGGTCTTCTTTCAGTGACCTCGCCACTTCCTCCATGCTGATGCGAGACTTCGGGATATGCACGCCGTAGCCAGTTATGCCTGCGCCGTTTGAGGTTTTCTTCGGCGCGATTCTCGTGAATTCTTTGTAAATGGTTCTGGGTCTAAAGATTGTGCCGTATTCGATTATGCCGTCGCTTGTTTCTCCCAGTATTCGAAACGTGGGCTCAAGCTCCATCCCAATTTTTATTTCCCCTTGATCTACGTCTGTCAGCCTGCTTGGGAGTATGATGCCGTCTATTTCGACGTAGCAAGGGAAAATGTCCTCTCCATCTTCGATTCGATGGGTATAGGTATAAAGCCTGCCCTCCCTGACCAGTGATTTGAGCACTATGTGAGTGTTTCTCCCGCATCCCTTGCAGATTTCTTTCGGCGGGAAGCTCTTGCTTCCGCAGTCGCACTCGCTTGCCAGCAGTCTGAAGCTTGTGCGGATGTTTCTCCATGACTGTGGCAGGCTCATTGCCCCACCTCCAGCAAATGAACGGTTATTAGCGAGCCTGTGCCGCCGATATTCTGGCAGAGTCCTATTTTGGGCTCTCTGCCGAGGGATTTGTTTACTGGGTGATCACTTTTTCCAGTTAGCTGCTGGTAAAGCTCGACAGCCTGCCTGACGCCTGTTGCACCCACGGGGTGCCCATCCGCTTTCAATCCACCGCCGCAGTTTACAATTATCTCTTTGCCGTTTACTCTGTAGACGATGTGCCTCGCGCTTGAATCGAAGCCATCCTGGATCATCTTCCATGCCTTGCCTTTTTCTACCAAACCCAGCTCCTCATAGGCGAGCAGCTCCTGAATCGTGAAGGCATCATGCAGCTCGAGGATGTCAACTTCATCAATCGCTCTGCGGGATTCTTTAAATGCAGTTGCCGCAGCGAGCTTTGTCGCCTTTAAAGAAGTAATGCTGTCTCTAGCGTACAGTCCAATTGAATCCGTTCTCATGCCAGAGCCGGTGATATAAACAGGGTTATCATATCCTTTTGCGAGTTCGCCGCTTACCAGTATTAGCGCCGCCGCGCCGTCTGAGACCGGGGAGCACTGATATATAGTAAGGGGATCTGAGACCATGTCGGATTTTAGAACCTGCTCGACTGTTATCTGATTGCGAAGATGTGCATTTTTATTATCTCTAGCATGCTTGTGATTTTTTACCGATATCATCGCGAGATGCTCCAGCTTTGTCTCAGGATACTCGTGTAAATATCTCATTGCCATCGTTGCATTTAAACCTGTAAAGTTAAATTCGTAGAGACGCTCCCACTCGCTGGCTGCCGCCATGTACGCTATACCTACATTCCAGTCCGTTGCTTTCTCCACTCCGCCTACGAGTACTACGTCGCAGCGACCTGATTTTATAGTAGTTATTCCATTGTAGAGTGCACTTCCTCCCGATCCGCATGCTGCCTCTGTACGTGTGATCGGAATATTTATTCCAAGCTCTTCTGAGAGAAACGCCGGCAAGTTGCCCTGCTCGTTAACTATCTCGGTCACAAACGAGCCCACCACCATCTCGCCTATCTGCTTTCGCTCGAGATTGGCTTCCTTCAATGCATTGAGCCCTGCTTCAACAGTGAGGCTTATCATACTGCGCTCGTAGAGTTCGCCGAACCTGGTGCGACCGGCTCCCACGATTGCAACTTCTTTATTTTGAGCCATAGAAATGTCGCCGAGTTTCTATGTAATAAAAGCATAAATACTTTGTGCAAATATCGATTAACTATTCGACAATTGCAGAATTTTAAAAAAAGAAAATAATTAAGGCTTCACCGCTGCTATGTGCGCACTTGCAACCTTTGAAGCCAGCTGCTCAAGGATTTTGCCATCCATTTTTATAGCGCAGCTGCTCAGCACATCCTTAATCTCATCAGCCGTGTAAACATGCTTGCTCATAACTTCTACATCGACGAAGCCAGCATTCCTAATCTTCTTCAAATACTCCTCCTCAGCCAGTGCTCCGGCTATGCAACCTGTCCAGCTAGCAATATCTCTGACTACCTTTTCAGGCAGCTCGCCGAGGGTGACAATATCTGAAATCGCGAGCTTTCCACCCGGCTTTAAAACCCGAAATACATCCCTGAACACCTGATCTTTATCCGGACTCAGGTTGATAACGCAGTTGCTTATCACCACATCGATGCTTTCATCCGCAACGGGCAGATGCTCGATCTCGCCCAGCCGGAACTCGACATTTCTGATATTCATTTTCATTGCACTTTCTCTGGCGCGAAAAATCATTTCCGGCGTTGCATCGACGCCTATCGCAATGCCCTTTTCGCCCACTTTTTTTGCTGCCAGAAATACATCTATTCCTCCCCCGCTGCCCAGATCAAGCACAGCCTGCCCTTTTCTCAGATTGGCGATTGCAACAGGGTTGCCACAGCCAGCGCTGATTCCCTTCACCTCGTCAGGAAGCGACTCAAGCTGCTTATCAGTATAACCGGCAAGCCTTGTTATGCCCTCACCGCTCAGCAGGCTGATGTCAACCGTCTGTGATCCGCAGCAGCTTCTCTCTTTGCTCTTGGCCAGTGCTGAATATCTATCCCTTACAGCTTCTCTGATTGCTTTCTCGCTTGATTCCTTCTTCATAATTAACCTCCATTTGTATCGTATCCGTATATAATTTCATTGCTTATAAATCTATTGGATGTCCAATATTAGCCCTTACCAGATATACGCAGAATAATTTCTGTCAAAGTCCCTCACAATCTCAATGCGATTGTCCGGCGGAGAGTAGTTTGCATCTGGAAATGCAACGCTCGGGAAGAACTTGAAAAAATCTTTTGCCATCTGCGTTACCACATGCTCCTCGCCGAAGCATTTTGAAGATATCGAATGAGTCAGATTTCTTACTCCAGCTTCGTCGGGAATGCCGAGCGAGTGCAAATACTCGTGGAGGAGGATGTAGAATGCATAGGGCTTGAAAAGCTCGGGCTTTGTATCGAGTATTCTGTTTAGCGGCAGCTTATTCATAACGAGTATGTTAGAGCCGAAGACGTAGAAGCCTCCTATAAAATAGCCCTCCTGTTGCCCAAGATCTGCGAGACCCAGCATGAGACCTGCTCTTTCTCTCTTTATCGAGAATTTCACCGCCTCTTTCACCAGCTCGTATATCTCCGCAAGACCTTTCGCCTTTTCAAGCTTTTCCTCAAATTTTTGCATAGATTGTTGTATGTCCAATACAAATATTTAAATTATTGGATATGCAATATATGCTTTGATGGCTGAGAGGGACAAATGCTGCCCGCCGGAGTGCTGCGACATGCGCGGTATGCTGTCTTTTATGATCCTCTGGCTCCTCTCGAAGAAGCCCATGTACGGACAGGAGATCGCCGGCGAAATTGCTATTCGCAAGGGCGAAAAGCCCAACCCCGGCACCATATATCCTGCTTTAAAAAACATGGCTGAGAACGGGCTGATCTCTTATAAGAGCGAGGGCAGGGTGCGGATATACAGGTTAACGAAAAAAGGTGAGAAAGGCTTGATCGAAGCCTGTAACTACTTCTGCAGTGCATTTGGAGAGATCTTCGTTGAGCAGTATCACCTGAAAACATCTTTCAGAAGAATATACAGAAAGTAAACCACGATCAGGAAAAGCGCCAGATAGAAAAGCGCCTTGAAGAGCTCCCAGAGCACAACAGCAAGTAAGAATGCTATCAGCAGTATCGCTACATCACGCAACTTCACCGCCATTCAAACCTCTCTTCGATCTTCACCTGACTCCTTCCTAAAAATTGAAACTAGAAAAGAACTCGGCTTCAGGTTCCGCCTGAGAAATGCAATTCCGCAGCATGCAAATATGCAAAAAGTAAGTGCGAGGAGCAAATCTGAGGCTTTCACAGCTGCACCATCTATTGCAAAGCTCAACAGCAGCAATACAGCTATGCTTAAAACCACGCTGAAGGCAGCTCTTTCTATAATACCTAGATCCTCAATGCGGGAGAATATTATCGATAGCAGAGCGTATCCCGGGAATATCAAAAGCACCGGAAGTCCAATTATCCTTGCAATACCCTCGTCAAATGATAGCATGAAAATCACGGCGTCGATTAGAAGAGTTGCAATTACTATCAGCAGGAGGTCAGAGCTGTATTCAATTTTATTTTTGAGTGTATCAGGAAGGACGTTTAAATGCAGGTAATTCAGGAGCATTTTCTCCTGTCTTAATCGCTCATCCATGCTCCTTATTTCCTCTTCATATCCGCTCAATTTCTGGATGCATTCATCCGAAATATGCAGGCTGTTGGTCTTCAGCACCTCAAGAGCATTTTTCAGCTTCGTTTCTTCCATTCTTAGCTTCTCGATATCTCTATGAATTGCTTCGATTACAATGAGATGCTCTCTCTCAACTTGCTTCAATTTCGAGATTATTGACAATAATCCAGTCCCCTTTTTTAAACTATTTTTGTTTATAATAAACTTTTTGCTTGATTATGATTATGCTCTACCGCAAAACTTCAGCGATTGCATATGTCGTGCTGGAGCCGACAATTTTAACATCAACCCAATTCCCAAGAGGCAGCACCTCGCCGATAACTATATTTTTGTAACTGGTATCTCTCGCAACAGTTGAATTGCCCCTGCCTTCTTCCGTGGTCAGCACTCTCATCTCCCCGCCAGTCAGAGATCTATAGTACTCTGACGTGATTTCTCTATGAAGCGCGGAGAGAGCTGCGGATCTCTCTTTTTTAGTGCTATAGGGCAGGTCAGGCATCTTTTTTGCCCCGGTATAAGGTCTTGGCGAGAACCGCGTGATATTGACCTTTATCGGCCTGGTTTCAATCAGATTTTTTCTGCTCAGCTCAAAGTCCTCTTCACTCTCACCCGGAAAGCCGACTATATAGTCGGTTGAGAGCAAAAGCTCAGGATGTCGAGTGCGAAAAGCACTCACGATATCGCAGTACTCCTCAACCAAGTACCCCCGATTCATTTTCTCAAGAATTCTGTTAGAAGCGGATTGCAGCGGTAAATGCAGGAATTTAAAGACCTTCGGCGAATCAAAAGCCTCGACTAACTCTTCTGTTATGAACTTCGCAGTAGCCGGGTTCATCATTCCAACTCTGACCATAAAGTTTCCCTCTATTGCTGAGACCCTTCTGATCAGATCAGCGAGATTTGCTTTCCCATCGAAGTCAAGCCCGTAAGCCGATACGTCCTGAGCGGTGATCTGAACTTCAGACGCGCCGCTTTTAACAAGTGCTTTTACCTCTGCCTCGATAGAAGCCATTGAATAGCTCTTCAAATTTCCTCTTGCTTTTTTCACGATGCAGTATGAACAGGCTTTAGAACAGCCCTCGCAAATGGAAACAAAGCCAGTAGCACTTCTAATTCCGCTCGATGGAGAAACGTTTTCAGCATCGCTCTCTGCGCCAAGTTTCGCGCAAATCTGGTGCAATTTTTGAGGAGTAATGGTTTCAACACTGAAATTTTCAACCAACTCCGGCTGAGCAGCGGGTAAGCAGCCTGCGATAACAAGCTTTTTACCTGACCCGCGAATCTCTTTGATTCTTCTAAGCATTTTTTTCTCGGTGAACTTTGTCACAGTGCAGGTGTTGATTATGGTGACATCGGCTTTCTCGTGTGAATTGACAAAAGAAAAACCTGCTTTTCTTAATAAGTATTCCATCTTGCCGGCATCGCATAAGTTGGAAGTGCAGCCGTAGCTCTCGATGTAGACTTTCATTTCAATCAGCTTTCAGTTGCCTCAAATAGTTTATCCAACCATGCCAGTCGCCGATATTGTACTGCCTGCATTTTCCCTTTATCTCTTCGCACTGCTCCTTCGTTATAACATCGTGCAGCGTCAATATGGCCCTGATAAGCCCTGCTGTTTCGAGACAGAGCGCTTCGGTTTCCCCCTCGCCCTTGGCAGAGTGCCTGAGCTTTTCTTCATCACGCTTTTTCAACTTCTCCAGTTTGTGGATGAGCTGCTGAGCTGCTTCAATGTCGCCTTCCGAGAGATGTTTTTTGGAAACCAGTTTGAAGACAAATTCGCGCAGGGGGATTTTCTCGCCATCTATCTCAACTTCCTCTGGCTCAGGTATGCCGACCCATCCCAGTATTCGGTCAAATCTATATTTACACTTGCTTGCGGGTGACGCATTCTCTTCGTCTTCCGGTGCTTTGCATTTGTCTGCCGCGCGCTCTTCTTCAGGCATTTTAAATCATTAAAAAATTGCTGCCTGCTTGTTCTTATGTTTATCTCCTGATTGCTGAGTTGAATAACACACTGGCTCTTCAATCTATTTTTCTCTCTTATACTCCATTGCCCACTCGATGCTGCGCAGAATACCTCTGAGTGTGAATATCTCACGCTCGCTGAGCTCTGCTCTCCCGCAGATCCTCCGCAGCATAATCATCGTTCTTCGCTTCTTATGCTTCGGATACCCTGCTTCATCAAGCAGCTTCCTGATATGCAAATAGAACTGCTCGAGAGATTCGCGGGGAGCCAGCTCGATTTTCCCACCTTCAATTTCGCTCAGCTCGTAGAGCACCACTCCAACTGCCTGCGCCAGGTTCATGATCGGATACTCCTGCTTTGCCGGAATTGTAACAACTATATCGCATCTCTCGATTTCCTCATTCGTAAGGCCAGTATCCTCTCTTCCGAAGAGCAGCGCAATTGTCCCTTTTTTTCCCTCAAGCTTTTCATTCAACTGAACTGGTGTAAAAACTGGCCTCCTGAAGTATTCATTATGTTTCTCGGATTTCAAGCCTGTGGTAGCGATAACCAGCGATGCACCTTTAACAGCTTCATCCAGGGTTTCGACCCTTCTGGCCCTTTCAAGCACATCATATGCGTGAGATGCCATGGCACGTGCGAAGTCTTCAAGGAGTGGTGGATTAACTATTACCAGGTCGCTGAAGCCGAAGTTTTTCATAACTCTCGCAATGGAGCCGACGTTACCCTCGTATTTTGGCTCCACCAGAACGACTCTGAATCTGAGCTGGCTCAAAAGAATTACTCACCCTTAACTTTTTCAGTTACTTTTATCTCAGAAATTCGAGTTGAAGGATAATTTCCTGTGCTGTCTTTCTCCGCCGATTTCACCATGTCCCAGATCGTCAGCAGCGCTGCACTCACACCCGTAAGTGCCTCCATTTCAACCCCTGTCTTACCGGTTGACTTTACCTTTACCTTTGCTTCTATCGCCTTGCCAGCGATCCTGAAGTCGACATCCACACTGGTGATGCTCAGTGGATGGCACATAGGTATAATTTCAGGTGTGCGCTTCACAGCCATTATCGCTGCCACCCTTGCAACAGCGAGCACATTTCCCTTCTCAACTTTCCCCTCTTTAATGGCTTTAACCGTCTCAGGCCTTAAATGAATCCTGCCGCTGGCAATCGCCCTTCTCTCAACTTCTTTTTTCACGCTGATGTCCACCATCTTTGCTTTTCCACCCGAGATGTGGCTGAACTTCGGCTTCAAGCTAAGCCCTCTTCGCCAGTGGAATATTCTCGATCACGTCTGTAGCAAGCAGCCCGTGGTTCTTCTGCTCCATGGCAAGGTCGCCTGCGCGGCCGCTGATAAAAGCGCCGATCGCGGCTGCTTCAACCTGTGTGAATTTGTAAAATAGAGCACCCACTATGCCGGCAAGCACATCTCCTGTGCCCCCTACAGTCATACCAGGATTTCCAGTGCGATTCGCCTTCACGAGTTCTCCATCTGAGATTATATCTATCCTGCCTTTGAGCAGAGTAGTTAAATTATTTTCTTTTGAGAACTTCTGCACAAGTCCCATTCTCTCCCTCCATTTATCAGGAAGATCTATTCCGCTGACCGCCTTGAACTCACCTGCGTGTGGAGTTATAATTGCATTTACCTTCGCATTAGCATCTCCAGGCAGAGGCAGCTCAATTGCGTGCAGCGCGTCTGCATCGATCACGACCTTTTTGCATCTGGGTATAATGGATCGGATAGCTCTCTTTGTTGCCTCTTTCCTCCCAAGTCCCATTCCAATCACCACCACATCATGCCTCTGAATGAGCTCGCAGATCACCGGGAAGTCATCGTCAACCAGAAGGTCGGAGGATAATTGGAAAACGATCAGATTGGGTGAGAAAGACGCAATTGTATGCGCAACGCTCTGTGGAGCAGCAATTGTGACCACATCTGCACCCGTGCGGAGAGCAGCGAGCGCAGCAAGCGCTGGCGCACCCGTATGCGTTCCCCCTCCGATTACAAGCACTCTACCATTATCGCCCTTGTGGCCCTCCTGATCCCGCTCAAAATGAAGATCCCCCGGACCAACGAACAGCTCAGCTTCCAGAGGAACTCCGATATCCAGAACTTCCACTTTATCCTTTTTCACATTCAGAAGGCCTTTCTTCAGCTTATGAAAGGTAACGATAAAATCCGCATCCACGCACTTTTTTCTGGCTTCACCCGAATCAGGGTCCATGCCGCTCGGTATGTCAATGGATATCACAGTGCCCTTGCTCCGGTTTATTAAATCAATTGCAGATGCGAATGGCTCGCGGATTTCACCCTGTATCCCTGTGCCAAAAATTGCATCGATTACCACATCTGCATTCCTGATCACATTTTCAAAGCGCTCAAGCTCTTCAGAATCCTTCACTTCAACTGCCTCTATCCCGCAGAACTCCAGAGCTTCAAAATTCTTTTTTGCCTCAGAGGTTTTTAGATCCCTGCTGCTTCCAAGCAAAATTACATTAACACCGTATCCCTTCAAATGCCTCGCTGAAACGAAGCCATCGCCACCATTATTCCCCGGCCCTGCGATAACCGCGACTTTGCCGCGCTTCAGCTTCCTCCTGACCGCATTCGCCACTCCCGCACCTGCGTTTTCCATGAGCTGCAAGCGGCTCACGCCAAGCCACTCACAGTTTCTGTCAATCGCGGCCATCTGTTTTGAAGTGATATAATTATTCATATACAACGTTTAAGAGTTGAAAAGAGGAGATAATAAAAGTTTCCGAACAGGATTTAAATCTGCAGGCTTGAAATAAACATGTGATGTTCAAAGATCGCAAAGACGCAGGAAGGCATCTCGCAGTAGCGCTGGAGAAATACAGCGATGAAAAAGCAATAGTGCTCTGCATTCCACGAGGAGGCGTAGCGGTTGGATTTGAAGTTGCCAGGGCTTTAAATGCGGCTCTCGACGTAATCATCGTGCGCAAAATTCCCATCCCCTGGAGCCCTGAAGCAGGATTTGGAGCGATGTCAAGCGACGGCGGCACTGTTTTGAACGAGCCTCTTGTAAAGCATCTCGGGTTGAGCGAGCAGGAGATCGACGAGCTCAGCATTCCTGTTTTTGATGAGATAACGAGAAGACTGAAGATCTATAGAGGCGATAAACCATTTCCGGATTTGAAGGGGGAAATCGCCATTCTGGTGGACGACGGACTTGCCTCAGGCTACACGATGATCGCCGCTATAAGAATGGTTGAAAAACAGCAGCCCGGTAAAATCGTTGTGGCAGTACCTGTGAGCTCTTCAAGCGCTTATAACCTCGTAAAGCCGCTTGTGGACGAGCTGATCTGCCTCTACAGGAAACCGTATGGCGATTTCGCGGTGGCAAGCTACTACGGCGACTTCCACGATATGAGCGACGAGGAAGTGCTGGGGTATTTGAAAGCTTGCGATTTAAAATAGTAAAATCATTTTTTCAGCACTGCTTTTTTGATCTCCAGCAAGCCGATGATGAGCACCATCGCTATTGCAATGAGGATTAGCCGGGTAAAGTCGATTACTGCGAGATTAAATCTGTCGCTCAAAAAGGGAACATAGATTCCTATAACTAGGAAGACTACTGCCAGCAGAGCCCAGAGGTCTATTATCCTGTTTGCAAATATTCCCATGGAGAAAATGGATTCCTTGTCGGAGCGGGAAATAAAGGCAAGCACGATGTGACCGAAGATCCAGGCTGAAAATGCATAGGTCTGTGTCTCTCTGAGGCTTAAATTCTGACTGCGGGCGTAGAAGTACACCGCAGTAACTGCCACAAACAGGACTATTCCCTTGGCCAGTAAGTCCTGGATTGCCTGATTATTCAAAATGCTTTCTTCAGGATCGCGTGGTGGTCTGGAGTAAATATTTTTCTCTTTTGCCTCAACGACAAAGCCAGCGGATGCTGCCAGGTCCATAAATAATTCCAGGATGATTATTTGAATGGGAGCGAATGGCATGGGTATTCCTAAGAGCACCGGCATGAGGAAAATTAATACCAATGCAACTTTTACCGAGAGATAATATTTGATTCCTTTCTGCAGGTTATCGAAAAATTTTCGGCCTTCAAAAATGCCCTGTGTAATAGTAATGTAGTTGTCATCTGTCACCACGACTTCTGCCGCTTCCCGTGCTACATCCGTACCTCTGATTCCCATCGCTATGCCGATGTCCGCGCCTTTTAGCGCAAGTGCGTCGTTAATGCCATCGCCGGTTACCGCCACCACTTCTCCATTGTTTTGCAGTGCTTTAACAATGCGATATTTATGCTCGGGAGTTGCTCTGGCGAAAACGGAAAATTCCCTCACGGCTTTCTGTAACTCCACGTCAGTCAGATTATCCAGATCCCCGCCGGTTAATGCTCTGTCGGTTGAGATACCGACCTCCCTTGCGATAAAAATAGCTGTCGCTGGATGGTCGCCTGTAACCATGATTGTTCTTATGCCAGCCGCCGCTGCCGAGGCAATGGTTTCTCTGACTCCATTTCTCGGCGGATCTTCAAAGCTTATGAGTCCCGCAAAATTCATTTCCCTTTCGATCTGCTTAAAGTCAAGGCTCTTTTCCACGGGTGTTAATTTTTTATAGGCAACGGCGATTGCCCTTCTGCCTTTTTCAGTTTCTCTGTATAATGCGGCTTTTATCCCCTCGCTTATATCGGAGCAGCTTCTGAAAATTTCCTCAGGTGCGCCGCTTAAAAACAGCTCGTAATCCACATCTTTTTTTCTTATAACCGCTTTCGTTTTCCTGCCGTCGCCGAGGTTTCTCTGGCGTATTATGGCTGGCAGCTCATTAACTTTCATTTCCACTGCTCTATTTTTGATCTCCTGATCTAAAGGAGAGTTAGAATACTCGGTTATAGCTCCAAGGGCTTTTTCAAGAATTTCTTTCTCTCTGTCCTCAGGATAAATGGAAACAATTTTCATCCGATTTTCGGTGATGGTCCCGGTCTTATCGGTAACAATGACAGTGGCATTGCCAAGCGTTTCAGCCGCTTTTATTCTTTTAACTAAAAACTTATTTTTTGAAAGAGTATAGGCTCCCAGTCCCAGCACCATCGTGATAATGATTGGCAGTTCTTCCGGGATAACAGCAAAAGAGAGAGAAAGACCGGTTAAAACCATGGTTTTAAAATCCTGTCCCTGCAGAAATCCTGAGAGGGGAATGCTGATGGAAAAAAACAGAGCCACGAAAACTAATTTGCCCGCCAGAGCCTTCATAGCAAGCTGCAGCCGGGTTTTAGGGGGTTTAATATCTACGGCGGTAGCTGCAATTTTACCGAGTTTAGTGCTCTTACCAGTGGCAAAAACCTGAGCCGAACCTTCACCGGAGAGAATTACTGTACCCGCATAAATCTCGTCATCAACATTTTTTTCCTGAGGAAAGGACTCACCGGTTAAAGCCGATTCATCAAGCTCCATGTCCATTGATTTTTCCAGTTTTGCATCCGCAGCTACCTTGGTGCCTGATGTCAAAATTAAAATATCGCCTGGCACAACGTTCTCCGAATCAATTTCAGCGAGCTTTCGATCACGCAGCACTCTGGTTTTTGGTGCAGCAATTTTTTCTAAAGAAGCAATTGCCTTTTTTGCCCGAAATTCGTTGTAAACTTCGGCTGAAACCAGCAAGATAATTACTGCGATTATGGTAATGGCATCTTCAAGTTTTCCCCAGATGCTATAGAAAAAGCCAACCACCATTAAAAGCAAAATCATAGGCTCTGTTACCTCATGCTTTGCAATGCCAAAGAAACTGATTCTGGCTGATTTAAAAATCTGGTTAGGACCGAATTTTAAAAGTTTTTCTTCAGCCTCGCTTGAACTCAGTCCATTATGATTTTGACTCATCTGTCAGCCTCCATACGCCATCCCGCCATCATCCCGCCAGCATGAACGCAAGCATCGAGAGCGAGATCGCTGCGATTATCACCGAGCCCGCGAAGGCTCCGCCGACTGCAATCATTGTGCTCGCAACCGTGGCAAGCTGAGCAGTTCTATGCGTACCGAAGATAAATACGTCTTCGGCGATATCGACTCTCATTCCAGCTTCCACTTCTTCAAGATCTTTTACGGCTTCTTCGACAAGCGGTTTGATTGCATCCATCAGCTTAGCGTGATCCATATACGTGCCTATGAAAATCGAGCCTGATTTTACGTTTACAACGTGTGTATCCGTGGTCATAACCTCGACCTCGTCGATTCCGAGTGCTCTGATCTCTGCCACGATTTTGTCTCTTAAACCCGTGACCATGTTGTTGCCGTCGATCAAAACATAAGCGGTTCTCTGTCCAAGCACTTCGATTACCGCTGCGAGAATGCCGAGATCTCCCATTCCTTCTTCCCTTGAGAAAATCGGCGGCTGCTTCGCAATACCTATCCTGATTTTGCCATGCTCAATTTGCTTCAATATCTCCGTAGTCCTCGAAACCGCTTTAATAAAGTCATAAGAGGTTTTGCTGCCGGGCATTATGATCTTGGAATATGGCTCCGCGCAGTTGTGCGCATCTATAATTGTGGTGTACCCAGCACCGGCTATTTTTGCTTCAGCCATTGCGAGGAGGCCCACTCCGAATTCGATGTCCTCTGTTGACTCCGGAGATAGTGTTGAAACAAGCAAGGGATTAGCACCGAACCTCTGGCCCAGGATTTTAACATCATTCTCCACGTAGCGGGTGGATTTACTTGCCAGCTCTGAGTGTTCTATTTTTGAAAGCGAGCTTTTTACCACGCTTACAATCTTATCTATCTCGCTTTTAGATACTAAATTAAAGTCATGATATGCGGTGCCATGCGGTACAAATACAGTGAAATCGAAGCTCCTTGAGATTATCGAAGGCATTGCTCCACCCCCTATCTCCCTCATGGGTCCAGGGTGAACCATTGGCACCACGAAGATTGCCTTTATGTCAGGAGAATTTTTGCGCCTGAAGCTCAGCACGCTAACAGGTACG
Source organism: uncultured Methanocellales archaeon (assembly GCA_964631075.1). GTDB lineage: Archaea > Halobacteriota > JAWCLZ01 > JAWCLZ01 > JAWCLZ01 > CAZVYP01. Next base: position 9,744 of record CAZVYP010000020.1, on the reverse strand, counting down.
TCTACGGGTTCGCTGATTTTCTGGAAGATCTTCTCAATTTCCTCGCTGCCTTCTTCAGTTCTGGAGATAAAGCATCTCACAAAGTCAAGCCCGCTTATTCCGAATAGCTTGCGCATCGGCCTATCCATATAATTGGTAAATAAATAAGCCGCAAGAGCAAAAATGAAGCAGTAGATTGCAAGCAGCAGAACAGTGCCGTGAAGATCAGCAAGTGGATTTCGAGAAAGAAATAAAAACCAGAGCATGGGGAGCGAAATCAACGTTTGAATCGATGCCGGAAATATGACCCTCGATGTCTTCCTGCTTGAGACGGTTATCAGCACAACAAGGCGAAATGCAAGTATTGCACCTATTCCCATCACATAGGCTGCGAAAATCTCAGGGCGATGCAGTATCCTCTCGGCAACTGCTCCGATTCCCAGAAACAGCCCTAGTAATATCGTGCACGCAAGCGATAGCAATCCCGAGCGATTGAGGGTGAAGCTTTTGTCAAAAGGTCTGAGCACCGGAATAGTTAAGAACATCGAAAAAAATGATGGAACTCCTAAAAGCAGCAAGCCGGCAAGCGTGTCATAAACCAGACTGCCGTAGTTAAAAACTCCAAAGCCTATCACAGCCGCGAATACAACGGAGAACGCAAAACTCTGCTTCCAGTCCGGTGCGGTAATAACATATCTCACCAGTCTCACGGTCCTTTCGTCGATTTCCTTTTTCAAAGCCATAGCTCTTATACCAGCTCCGCTTTTTTTATCTCAAAAGTACCCCTGTTGCCATACCACAGCGTCTTGCCCTCTTTAATATTTATTCGTTTCTTAAAAAAAGGTGCGTTTGTAACGAACGTCTCGTACTCCCCTCCCTCGCCCGCCACGCTGATGCGATATTTCCTCTGCAACTTCACCAAGTCATTTATCCCTGCTTCATCTATTCTTCTGCCAAGCCAGCTCTGATCCAGCCCTCCGGCTGAAACGTGCACGACTACGATCTCCAATAACTCGATCATCTCGCGTATCAACTCCACTTGATCTCTACGCCAGAGGGGTGCGAACAATTCGATTTCAAGCTCTCTGCAGATGCGCTCTATCCTCGAAGCCTGATACTCCGAAGCGATTGCACCTGTAATTATGCCATCAACATCTGCTGTGGAGATAGCTCGCTTCAAATCCTCCAGTTCTTCTTCTTTAATCCCGCTTGATTCCTCCATCACCAGTGGAATCCCGCAGGCTTTTGAGTAGAGATCAAGCAGATGAAGGTTATAAGCATGATACATATAGGAGTCCTCGCGCTGAGGTCGAACCGTTATCAGCCTGGTTACACTGGCTCCATTTTTCAGCGCGAGATACAGCGCGTAAGAGGAATCTTTACCTCCTGAAGTCAGCGCTCCGTACCGCAATTTCTTACCCTCCTGCTGGCTTCAATGCTGGATTTCTTCGATATCAATGACCTTCAGTGAAACGTCCTTTAGCGCTTTGCCGATTTCCTTCTTGGCAATCCGCTTCGCGTGCTCTTCATTCTCAGCGTTATATACTTTGATTTCCAGCAGCAATCCCACGAGAGCGGTGTTTGCAGCTATGAAAACACTGTCAAAAGGCTCGCCGCATATGGTACACGGAGTTGTGCCGACAGCCACTTCAACATAGCTCTTATCCGGATTCAACCGCTTACCTGCCTCAGATACCGCTACATTCATCGCATCTTCAACGCTCTTCACATCTTTTACGAGCCAGCCTGCTTCTAAAACCACATAGTAATCCGGCATTTAAAATCCGCCTATCCTTTTTTTCCAAATATTTTGGTGAACAGATCATCCTCTTCCTTTGCCCTTTTGGGTTGTGTCTTTTTAGCCTCTGACTTCTTTTCAGGCCTCTCCTTTTCACCCTCTCTACGCTCGGCCACATCAATCGAGACACCGCCGTGCTGGGTTCTCCTGGGCCGGATTGAAACGAAGATCGGCCTCTCAATGTCGCTGCTCACAATCAATGCCACACCAGGCGGCAATCGCTTTATCTCCTCCTCCCCCTCGCTGCTGACGCCCTCTAAACCTCTTGTAATCGCTCTCAGGTCATTTGGATTCGTGACCTTCAAGATAATCTGAGTGTTGCACTGAGAGAGCACGTTTTTGTCAATCCTCGCAGGCCTCTGCGTAACAACGAGTAGACCCAGTCCAAATTTTCTCCCTTCACTTGCGATTGTGCGCAGAATCTCTGAGCTCACTGTTTTGATAAATCCCTTTTCAGGACAGTAGTTATGCGCCTCCTCGACAATGAGCATTCCCGGTGGAATTTTGCCTGCCTTTCTGGCTTCAAACAGCTCACTGCACAGCCTTGCCACGATCATCGCCTGCAAATCCGGATTCACCCCTTTCATGTCGAGAATGCTCGCTCTGCCCTTGCGCATCAGCTCTACCACAGCCGTGGGTTTATCGGAAAGAATACCGCTGTTCTGCAGCACATCGAGTGCACTTACAACCGACCACTTCGATTTCCCACTGCTCTGACTAACTTCTTTGATAATATCCTCAAGAGTATAAGACGGCTTGATGGAGCGAAGATTCAGAATCGCCTCATACAGAATGCCGAGCACAAAACTTGGTTCCTGCGAGATTAATTCCGCGAGCTCCCTGGCGTCGAGATTTACTCCGCTTAGCCGAAAGAGCTTATCAGCCGCAGGGTTAACATCGAAATTTGCAGGAGTGTAGACAGATACCTGCGAGGCATAGCTCTTGGGCTCTACATTGTACTGCTTCATCAGCCTGCGCTGCTCAGCATTTTTATTCTCAGATCTCAGCGTGGAGTACTCGCCATGCGGATCTATAATTACAATCGGGACATTTTTTTCAAGCAGCTCTTCTATCAGCACGCCAACAGTGTAGGACTTTCCTCCACCGGTTCTTGCAAGTATGCTGCAGTGCTTCTGCACCAGCTTATTCGTGTCAAGGCGCACTTCCAGATCGTGACCCTCAAGCAAACCGATATATGCATCTCCCCTCTCAAGCCCGAGAGCACGCCCGATCAGCTCGTTGTCAGCATTAAAAACTTTTAACCCGGGGCTAAAAGGAGTTCTGGGGATTCTCAATAGCTGATTCTCATCCCTGTAGCCGATTACCATAACTCCCGCGATTTCTTTCTCTCCGCCTGTCAGGAACTTCTTTCCCTCAACAACTTCCATCGCAGAATCAGCGGAGTCAAGATCTCCGGCTCTCGTAATTGAAACAACCTGCCCCAGAATCCAGCCCTCGCTTTCATGCCATACCTTGACAAAGTCATTTCTCTTAACCTCATCAGGCGTGGAAACAAGGAACCTGAACTCATGCGAACTTGTCTCACCGAATATAATGCCTACCGAGTCCCTCATCACTCGCAACCTCCAAGCTATAATTGACTCTTTATAGCTTAA
>CAZVYP010000020.1:0-6251 GCA_964631075.1 uncultured Methanocellales archaeon | reverse complement strand
TGCTTTACGCAGGTCTTGCACATATCTTGAGCCTCCAGTATAGTAAATCAGCGTCCGAGCATAAAAATCTTTGGATGGCATATTTATGAGACTGTAATATTCATGAACTACGTCTTTAAATCAAGAATAAGATGCTGGCGTAGCTTTTTCAGCTTTAGGCTTTTTCCTTTCATATCCCCCAGTAGTCTCTCAAATTTCTCAAGGTTGACGTTGATCGTTCTATGGAGTTTTTCAGCGTCTGACGGTAACTTATACTCGCTAACCGCTAAACCAGCTTCTTTTGCGGCAGTTAATACCCATTCTTCCAGTTTTGGGCATAAAACGATAAGCACATTATTTCGCTTGGTATCCCGTAATACAATGAATTGTACACCAAGAGGCTCTTCTTTTTTGAGTCTTTCTATATATGGGGGTTGTGGTGCACCTGGATCTTCGTCAATGATACCCACTGAATTGTGGTTCTTTTCTAATCGCTTGCAGACTCCTGATTTGTTTCCTGCGTGAATAATTTTATCCTTGATCCCAGTAGAGCTTACTAAAGCACGATCTGGCTTGCACTCCACATAGATCATTAATTACCCTCTAAAAATTGATCAAGATTGAAGAAAACATCTGATTCCATCTCTAAAATATTTTTAATTTCATCTCTGCTTAACCGCTTTGTCATCGTTTTATAATTCTTCATATAGGTCACGAAGACAGCGACATCCTTTTCGGAAGACTTCTCCAAGATGGATAGAAGGAAGTAGGGATTATGTGTGGAGATAAAAAACGTGTTCCTTCTGTTATCCAGAGAAATTCTTTCCGCCAAAAATTTTGTGTAATAAGGAAACGCATGTGCTTCCGGTTCTTCAAAAATGATCACAGAATCTTTATTTGATTCGATGGCTATGATATGGAAAATGGTTCTTTGAAGAGTTTCTGAGGCTAAATAATATGGAAATGAAACAAAAATATCTTCCTCCATTTTCTTCTGAATTTCAATTTTATTCTCCCTTGGCTTAAGAGCAATATGATATCCAAATTCACGGAAAATTTCCGAAACTAAAGATCTCAGCTCTTTGTGCGTAAGGATTACGGATAACAAATTATCACCAGATGGCGGGTAAAGGAACTCAGAATCCATTCTATGGAAAATTTCTTTTGCTGCGAATCTATAGAATTTGAATGGAGAGAATTCGGTAAGAGGAAGGTAATGAAGATTTCCACTTCCATCGTGACTGTATTTAAATAACTCTATTTCACCAGCCCTTCCATAAAAAAGACCATCTCGATATTTAATTTCCAGACTTCTGTCATCATATTTGACTCTAATATTTTTTCCCAAGTCAAGGTCGTGATACAGATTTGACATATTCTCAAGCCTGATGAAGGTTTTGAGCTGTGGCTGAAAATAAAAACAATTTGATAACAACCCGATAGCCTCTAAAATATTGGATTTTCCACTATTAGGTTTCCCTATGAAAATGTTAATTCTACCGCACTCCAATTCCAAATTCTCTATTGACTTGAAGTTTTCAATTTTTAGCTTTGGCAAAACGACTTGATTATCTCTCATAATCTTATTACCATTTTATACAAATCTCCGTAAGCATTTATAATCTTTATCCAGTTATTGTAAAAATTACTGGTTTAAATCTTCGCTGACACGTAGGCTTCTCTTGCTTTTACCAGCCTGACAACCGCATTGTTGTAGGGCGTCTCAATTCCATATTTTGCGCCGAGCTTTATTATCGCTCCATTGATGTAATCTATCTCCGTCTTCTTGCCGTGCATTATGTCCTGCAGCATCGATGAGATATGATCTCTTGTTGGAGGAAGCTTCTGCTTCCACAGTATATTCAGGTACTCCTCCGGTGAGTTAATGCCGAGGGACTGACCCGAAGCCCTGGCGACCTGTACCGCTTCCGCTATCATCTGCTCGGCAAGCCATCTCGTATGTGGATTGTCTGCAACTTCGCCATAGGTCACCTGGAATATCGCTGACAAAGGATTCAGCGCGATGTTGTACAGCACTTTGTGCCAGATATCCCTCATGATATTTTCCGAGGTCTTAGCAGGTATGCCCGAGCTATCAAGCATACTTTCGATCGCCTGCACCCTTGGAGTTATTGATCCGTCGATCTCCCCGATCAATGTCTCGGAAGCGATAACTGTCACCTTGACCCTGCCAGGCTCGGGTATCACTGCGCCGAATATCGCCATGCCGCCGACCGTCTTTTCCCTGCCAACGATCTCGACCAATGTCTCAATATTACCCAGTCCATTCTGCACAGATATCACGACCGTGTTCGTTCCAACCATGGGAAGCGCCACTCTTGCCGCTTTTGCAGTGTCAAAGGATTTAACAGTCAAAAAAACAATGTCCTGATGCTCAGCAGGAGGCTCTGTTACGGCATTTAAATTATGCACAGTGTGCTCTCCCCAGATGCCACCGATCCGCAGCCCGTTTCTCGCAATTTCATCCATATGAGCCCGCCTGCCAACCAGTGTTACCCTGTGCCCATTCCTGGCAACCATACCGCCAATTACCGAGCCGATTGCCCCGGCGCCCATGATAGCAATAGCCGGTTTCGTCATTTAATGGGATTTAGGCGTGCATCAGATAAATATATAGTGAAAATCAATTTTAGAGGTGGAGGTGCAGGATGAAAACCGAACTCGGCCCAAAGAATTGTTTGTATCCCATGCCCACCACGCTAGTGGGCGCGCTCGTTAATAGAAAGCCAAACTATATCACCATCGCTCACGTTGGCATAATGGATCCCGGATCCGTCTCTCTGGGCATGAATAAAGCACACTACACCAACGCTGGAATAAAAGAAAACGGGACTTTCAGCGTTAACATTCCCACGGTAAGCATGGTAAAAAAGACAGATTACTGCGGACTGGTGTCTGGTAAAGACGTGGATAAATCAGTGCTGTTTAAAACCTTCTACGGCAAGCTGAAAACAGCACCCATGATTGAGGAGTGCCCCGTCAACATGGAGTGCAAACTCATAAAAACCGTTGATTTCCCCACCCATGATATCTTCATCGGACAGGTTGCCGCCACCTACTGTGATGGCGCAATTCTCACAGATGGCGCCGTGGATTTAAGCAAAGTGCAGCCCCTTCTCTTCGCAATGAACGACAGGAGCTACTACAAGCTAGGAGAGAAACTTGCGAGAGCCTGGCACATAGGAAAGGAATTAAAAGCCGGAAAATAGGAGTGTATTCCGGCTTATCTATTGCTTCTGATAGGCAGGAACGGGAAAAGCCAGCTCGCAAAAGATTCCACATTTCTGGTTTGAATGTAAAGCTTGCCTGTGCCCTGAAACTCGGCCACAAGTCCCTCGCCGCTGAGGAGCGTTGACTTCAATCCGCCAACTTTTTTCACATTGTAGCTGAGTCCTTCGGTGAATGCAACCATGTGCCCGGTGTCGATCGTGAAGCGCTCATTCTTCAGCTCTTTTATGTGAACTGCGCCGAAGCTGGATAGAAAGGCATCGCCTGCGCCTTTCATGTTAAGCAAAAAGAGTCCCTCTTTCGAGAAGAACGACTTCGCCCCTCCCCATTTAGTTTCGATTTGAATCTCCGGCGAAGATGCCATGTAGCTACCGCTCTGCACAAACAGACTCTCACCCTGCATTTTATGATGGATTACATCGCCAGAGTAAGGGGGAGCTAGCCCGAGTATCCCGCTGCCGCCAGTTGCTTTAAATGTATTTGTAAACAATGTTTCACCTGCAAGCACGGTTCGCGACAGCGCGCCCAGAAAGCCACCTTTCATCTCGGTTTGAATCTCAATCGCGGGAGACATATAGACCATAGCACCAGCCTCAGCCTGAATCGCTTCATTAGCATTGAGACGAAGCTCAAGCAAGCTGAAAGTCGGTCTGTACATCACTTCAAATTCCATAAATTCACCTGCACTTATGAAGCTGTGCCCTGCAATATAAAATTTATCGCTTCAATCTGTGATGCCTGCATTTATAGCAGTTTCTGGATCCATTAAAGCCACAGGGGTGCTTCCTGACCGCTATTCTGAATTTTCCATTCAAAGAGCAGTAGACCGTTGGAGGGATGACCATAAACTCTGTCAATCGACGATCGTTAACCGAGGCTTAAACCTTGAATATGCTCACCGCGAAAATAATCCGGAAGAATACTTTCACAGTGCTCTCTCCTAAAGCTCTTATAAGCTGGAGTTGCTATCTTAAATTAGAAAAAGAAAAATCTGGTAGAAATCTTTGCAAAGCCCTACACGCTTCTGGGCCGCTTGCAATTTCTATCCGGTGATATTATGCACAAGAAGATTAAGTGCATTGTCTGCGGAAGGATATTTGCCTCTTACGAGAAATACGATGAGCACTCCTATCAGGCTCACCGCCTGCGAACAACAATGCCTAAGAGGCACTATGAGCTTATACACCGTGATGTGGGTGTAGAGCTTCCTGCTTGAGATGCAGGATAGCTTCAAACGATATCGAAGTTATCCATATATTTATGCCCTCAAATTAACTTTATTACAAATATGAACTGGAAAATTTTGACCTCTATCATAGTACTTGCTGCTGCCGTTTTTGCAGTTGCCTGTTTATATAATCCTGACAACAGCACCACTACGCCAAGAGCAGACGATACAGGTGCAACTTCAGAAGGTACAAGTCGCGTTGTAAACGCCAATAATCAATTTGCTTTGGATCTCTATTCTGAACTTAAAGATGAAGGAAGTAATGTCTTTTTCTCGCCATACAGTATTTCGACAGCTTTCGCAATGACTTATGAAGGTGCGCGTGGAAAAACGGCAGAGGAGATACAATCGGTATTTCATTTTCCAAAAGAGGATAGCACGCGCAGATCATCATTTGCAGCACTCCACAACCAGCTGAATAACAGGAGTGCAAAATACAAGCTGAGCATTGCAAATGCATTATGGGTTCAAAAGGATTTTCAGATATTAAAAGAATTCACAGATCCTGTTCAAAGATATTATGCAGGAAACGCAACAAATCTCGACTTCGCAGGAGCAACTGAAGAAGCACGCCAAACGATCAACAACTGGGTGGAAGAAAAAACAAACGACAAAATCAAAGACCTATTTCCACAAGGTTCTTTGAACAGCTTAACACGTGTTGTAATAACTAATGCAATTTACTTCAAAGGAAACTGGGTCAAACAATTTGATAAAAAAGAAACCAGACCGGAAGATTTCAGAGTAAGTCCGGATAATACCGTGCAGGTCTCTATGATGAGACGCACCGACGAAGAAGCAAAGTTTAACTACACAGAAACAGCAGAGCTGCAAATCCTTGAGATGCTCTATGAGGGAAAAGAACTATCCATGCTTGTGCTTCTCCCAAAGAATGAAGATATAAAATCACTTGAAAAGTCCCTTACACCTGAAAAATTAAATGAATGGAAGAACAATCTTAAAGAACAGCGAGTCAATATTTATATACCTCGATTTACTTTTGACAGCAAATATTTTCTAAATGAAAACCTTAAAAAAATGGGCATGCCATCGGCTTTCAAACCTGATAGTGCAGATTTCTCCGGAATAGATGGCAAAAAAGATCTCTTCATTCAAATTGCAGTTCATCAAGCCTTTGTTGAGGTAAACGAAGAAGGCACAGAAGCCGCAGCCGGAACAGGCGTGGGCATCGGATTAACATCAATGCCATCAGTTCCAACATTCAGAGCAGACCATCCATTCATATTCATGATCCAGGAGAAAAACACGGGAAATATTTTATTCCTGGGTAAAGTAGTTAACCCCGGATAGCCCGCCAATTCTTTTTTTATTAAGTATTTTTAGGTAAGCCAAAAAAAATATTAACAAACAAGTAAAAAAAATTATATGGAAATAAAAAAATGAGCAAGATCACACCTTCGCCTCATATAAAAGGCTGCCTTTACTATAAGCTATGCAACAACGCCCTGCTAGGTTGCTACCTCCCTGAACTGTGCTTAAGTACATTCGGCGAAGATTGCTTATTCTACAAGGTTTGCATGGAGGGCATATTATTCAAAAGGATAGAAGAAAGCTTTTATTCTCATCCCTATTGCTTCGCTCCAAAAAAATTGGTAAACTTGTTCAGCAAATGCTAGAGAAAAACAGAAATTTTATTCCCTGTGAGTAACAATGACTTAGCAAGATTAAGGTCATTGGATAATCTGAACTTATGAGTTCGCCAGATATAGGAGGCATCTTATTGTGAAGGGGAGGTCGTCAAGAATGATTCCGTTATTTGAGCATTTTCCCTTGC
>CAZVYP010000019.1:19708-27452 GCA_964631075.1 uncultured Methanocellales archaeon | reverse complement strand
CTCCACCACAACCTCCCTCTTTTCTACACCTTTCTATTATATAATTCATATCAATTTGTCGTCTATGACATTCGATTTCAATTTTCCCCTGCTGGATGATAACTAAAATATTTTTTTATAGCTTTTCCTCATCAACTGCTTGACATAGAGATTAAAAGGAATTTTCGTACCCGTGACTCTGGTTCTCCCGGTTTTTATGGCTTCGAGCACGCTTTTTATATTCAGCTCGCAATCTATCTCAGTAACCGCGTAGCCGAGGAGTTCGGCACAGTGGGCATCGCTACCCGCAACCATGGGGAGTTGTCTCCCAGCTGCGATTTTCTCAGCCACTTTTGAGCCCGAAAGCGGCTTCGCGTTGACTTCAATCGCATCTACATCAAGGTCATCGATGCTTTTTAAGCTATTTCGAAGTACATCCCCCAAGTGCGGGGCAACAACCAGGCCATCCATCTGTCTGGCGAGTCTTATTGTTTTCTCCACACTGAGCTTTGGAGGAATAGCTCTTCGAACCCCCAGCACCAGTAAATGCCCCCCTCGGGTTGAGACCTCTATTCCCGGGATAACTAGAATGCGTATTTTTTGCTCTTCAGCCAGTTCCAACGCTTCGATAGCACCGCTAACAGTGTCGTGATCAGTGATGGCTATTCCGTCGAGACCCAGAGTTATCGCGCGTCTCAAAATTTTTTCCACTGAGTCAAGGCCATCTTTTGAGTGATTAGAGTGCACGTGAAGTTCAAATCTCGGCATTTTGCTGGTCTTTTATGCTTATATTGGGCTTGAGCTTCTTTTTACCTTTCCTGCTCTTCTTAAAATTATATTCTCCCCGGAGATATCCCTCGCAGAACTCCCTCTCGATATTGCAGATCTCGCAGGAGAAGTCCGCCTTCAGCTTGGCACCGGTTGATTCGAACATTGCTCTGAAAAAGCAACCCTCTTTAACCTTCCATTCAGCCACCTGATTCCTCCAATGACAACGGTTATATATCCATTGCTTTAGCATAACGTTAACGATGAAAATTCTGGTTGTAACAGCGCGAAAAGCCATGCCGATTGTAGAAAAGGCGATAGGGCAATTCATAAACGTTCAGGTTAAAACTTTAAATCTGGATATTGCAGCTTTCACCACGCCAAAGCTGCTGAGAGAGGCACTTGCAGGTGAAAAACAAAAATACGATCTCATCATTGTCTCAGGGTTATGTGGAGCTGATTTCTCAAGGCTTGAACGCGATATAAATGCGAAAATAAGGCTGGGGCCAAAGCACGCCTCAGATTTGGGGATAGTTATAAAATATGCTGATAAAATTGAGTTCTCCAGTAAAATACCAGCATGCGCCCTTATAGCAGGGATGATAAAAAAAGACGCGCTTCAAAAGATAGCTGAGTTGGAGCAAAAAGCAAATTGCAACTTTCAGATCAGGCATCTGAAGATAGGCCTTAATTCAAGAATGAAAGTGCTAGCCGAGATAGTCGATGCAACGCGCATTGGAAGCGAAGCCCTGCTGAAAAAGACAAAGTACTTCGCGGGCGAGGGAGCAGATATGATAGACCTTGGAGTGCATTTAGAAGCAACCCCCGGGGATGTTGAGAGGGCGGTTAAAGCAGTGAAACCACTGGGTTTGCCGGTAAGCATAGACACACTTGACGGGGAGTTAATAAAAGCAGGAGTCAAAGCAGGCGCAGCTCTGGTACTAAGTTTAAATTCAGCGAATCTAAAAATAGCAGGCAAGGTAATAGCAGCAAGCAACTCGGCGGCAGTGATAATTCCAGATGGCGAAGACATCAAAACTCTGCGCAGCAACATCGAACAGGCAAAAGCAATTGGAATTAAAAAAATCATCGCAGATCCCATATTGAATCCAATTGCACATGGCTGCATTGAGAGCATTGCACGCTATCATCAATTCAGAGCCCTTGATCGCGAGACAGCGCTTTTCTTCGGAACCGGCAATGTCACCGAGCTCATTGATGCAGACTCAGCAGGAGCCAGCGCAGTACTGGCAGGACTCGCTATGGAGCTGAACGCAAGCATACTGTTCACTCCGGAGCACAGTGACAAAGCGAGGGGAAATGTAAGAGAGCTCAGAATTGCAAGCGAGATGATGCTGCTCGCAAGGGAAAAGCAAACACCGCCGAAAGATCTCGGGATAGATCTCCTCGGCATCAAGGAGAAGCGGGCGCGAACAGGCACCCTGGACATAAGGGAAGTGAAGAGGGTGATAGCTGCGGAGAAATCGAGAATCTGGAAGCTCGATCCCGTGGGTTGCTTCAAAATAGGCTTAGTTGAGTTTGACGGAGAAGAAGTCATTGTTGCAGTGCACGAGCCGGAAAAAATTGCGATAAAAGGCAAAACGGCTAAAGAAATCATGGACACAATTATAAAGCAAAAGCTGGTTTCAAGCACGGAGCACGCGGCCTATCTCGGGCGTGAGCTGATGAAGGCCGAGCTTGCACTGAGGTTCAGGAGAAGCTATGCTCAGGACGATGAGTTTTGAATACGAAGCCTGAAAAACACAAAAGCGATTCCAGAGGGACTTCATGACACTGGATCTACAACCCCATGGTTCACTCACACGTAGCCTGCAGGGGGATTCATCTCGCCCCTTAAGGGCTGTTAAAGGAGTGCGATAATATGCGTCATCATCCAGTTAAGATATATCCGACTCTCGGTTGCTGCGGTCTGGATTGCGGATTATGCCCAAGATACTATACAGAGGGCAGCTCCAAGTGTCCCGGTTGCTGCGGCCCGGATTTTTTCAATAAACATCCATCCTGCTCATTCATAACCTGCTGCGTGAATAAAAAGCAGCTCGAGGTGTGTGCTCAGTGCGGCGAATTTCCATGCGCGAAAATTGAAACAAGTTTAAGCACACAATACGACTCTTTTTTAACTTACAAAAAAGTCAGTTCTAACCTGAGTTTTATCAGAAAAAATGGAATAGAGAAATTTATCGAGCAGCAGAGAAAGCGAATCAGATTGCTCGAGGCAATGATAAAAAACTTTGATGACGGGCGCTCTAGAAGTTTTTTCTGCATTGCTGCAACTCTGCTCTCAATAGCAGACCTGAAAAAGGCAATAAAAAACAGCGAGCAGAAAATTAAAGCAGATAAAGTAGGGGTAAGCGACCGAAAAACGAGATCTAAGATTCTAAAAGAATTTCTCAACGACTTTGCTGCGGGAGAAGGAATTGAATTAAAATTGAGAAAGAAGGCAGAGCAACTTGGTAACTAAATCTCCACTCCGTGTGTCTCCTTAACCACGTTGAGCACCAGCATTGTATATGTGCGCTTCACGTGAGGTGTGGAGAGCAATTTCTTAACGAATTTATCCAGCTCTCCCCGGTTCCTGAATTTTCCAACCACCACTGCATCAAACTCACCCGTGACGTCGTACATCGCCGAGACATTTTTCTCCCTCGCAATTTTCGCTTCTACATCGCGCAGATATTTTCCCTCAACAGCCAGGCCGATCACGGCGATCAGGTCGTAGCCGAGTTTTGAGAAATCTATGTCCGGGATGAACTTCTTTATAACCCCCATGCGAATGAGCTTGTTAATCCGGTTATAAACCGTGCCCTCAGCCACACCCAGGTTCTCCCCTATCTCTCGATAGCTCCTCCTTGCATCTACCTGAAGCTCTCTGATAACTTTGATATCAAGATCGTCTATTGTTTCAGCCACAAATTAAAGATTCCATAGCAATTATAAATATTTTTTTGAAAAATCATTAAAAAATATGGAATATCTAAATGATATCCCTGATCAACACTGCTCTCGCCGGCGCTCCATCGCAGCCTTTGATCTTCAGGGGCAGGCAGACAAGCTGATAGAAGCCCTCTTTAACCTCCCTCAGATTTAAACCCTCAATTACCGTTACGCCATTTTTCAGCAGCAGTTTATGCACTGGGATGCCGGAGCCGAAGCTGGCTATGGACAGGTAATCGATCCCCACAGTCTTAATTCCGTGCTTAACAAGCCACTCCGCAGCGCTCTCATCGATATACACAAAATCAGGAGTGAAATCCTTGCTGCGGTAGAGCTCTGAATTCCGTGTTTTCAACAGCACAATTTTGCTCTCCAGCTTCACTCTCTCAAGATCTTCGCTGGATATTTTTTTCCTTCCTGCGTCACTGAAGTCCAGCACCTCTGCCCTGCCTATTAAACTATCCAAGCGAATTTTCTCGACACCATCCCCTCCCTCCAGGAAATGAGAGGGGGCATCGATGTGGGTTCCGGCGTGAGCGGCAAGGTGAAGTGTGGACAGATTATATCCGTGCATTTTAATGCTCTTTGTGCTTTCTATCTTCGTTTTTGAATCACCAGGCCAGACGATCATTTCTGGAGAGATCTCCAGGGAGATATCTGTGAACTCCATTTTGACCACATCTACCTTTATATTCCATCAATGCATAAAAATAGATGTTATGCTCGGCGAGCTGATAGAGGACAGAGTTGTTCTAGGGAAAGAAGCAGTGGAGGAGTTATATGAGGACTTTGGCTTTGGTCGCCCCAGGGAAAACGCTCTTGAGCTTTCGATGGTGGAGGCAGTGTATCTGCTTGAGCGGGATAAAATTAAAGTCATGCTGGAGAAAAAGGAGCTTGAGTTCGAGGACTTTTTTAAAATCGCCTCTAAATTGGTGCATGACTTTGAGCTGAAGTATATAGTCTACAAGGACCTTCGGGAGAGAGGATACTACGTCCAGCCCGGTGTGACTGATTTCCGGCTTTACCCGAGGGGAGGAAAGCCACAGGAGGTTGCCTCAGAGTACTTCGTGCACGTGTTGTCGGAAAGAAAATCGATCCCGCTTGAAGAGATACTCAAGCATCTGAGTTCAGCCCGAAATATGCGCAAGAGGTTCATGCTCGCAATAGTTGATGAAGAAAGCGATCTGACCTACTATGAAGTTGGATACTTTAAAGCAAGGGAGATGAAAAAGCTTGAGTTCGCACCTCCAGAGCAAAGCGGGCAGGCAACTCTGCTTGAAGACAGAGTTATTATCTGGAATGAAGCGATCTCCAGAAAGCTGCACTTTCAGCAATTCTTCGGCAGGCCCCTTGATGAGAAGCGCCTCCAGCTCTCACTGGTTGAGGCAGCCTATCTGAATGAAAAAGGTGAGATCGAGCTTAGAGATAGAAATGGCAGAGTTTTAAGGCCCGAAGAATTCATTGTTTTCGCAAGCAAGCTCGAGCCGGATTTTGAGCGCAAGCTCCATGTATATCGTGACCTGCACGACAAGGGCTTCGTGGTTAAAACTGGCTTCAAATTCGGAAACCATTTCAGGGTATACGACGAAATCGAGACAGTTGAGGACTTGCCTCATTCAAGGTATCTTGTCCACGCGATACCTCGTGAGCATGTGTTCGCACTGCAGGATATGTCAAGAGCAGTGAGACTATCGGCGAGCGTGAGGAAGCGAATGGTATTTGCGTTTCCAAAAAATGGGGAAGTGGAATACGTTGAAATTGGAAGGGCGAAGCCTTGATCTTATAAACGGCTTTATCTCTGCTATCTATTTTTTGTTTGCTTGCCCGGTTTGAAATTTCGGCTACTCTGTATCAGAATACGAAGTTCTCCCTCACAATTTTAAGCGCGCAGTAGTCGCCGCACATTGTGCAAACCTCGCTATCAGAAGGAGCTCGCTCGGCTCTTATCTGTCTCGCGGTTTCCTCGTCAAGTGCAAGTGAGTACATCTTTCCCCACTGCAGGTCTCTCCGTGCGTGGCCCATTTCGAGATCCTGATCGCGCTTCTTCAATTTTATCATGTCTCCGACGTGTGCGGCTATTCTTGCAGCCAGAACACCCTGCTTGACATCCTCAACGTTTGGAAGTGCAAGGTGCTCTGATGGTGTGACATAACAGATGAAATCCGCTCCACAGGATGAGGAGATCGCCGCCCCTACTGCGGAGACAATATGGTCAAATCCGGGTGCGATGTCGGTTACAATTGGGCCGAGCATGTAGAAGGGCTTTTCATCTGTCATGCGCTTCATCAATACCACGTTTGCCTCTATCTCGTCAATTGGTATGTGCCCCGGGCCTTCGACGATTGTTTGAACGCCATACTCATGCGCTCTATCTGCCAGCTCGGCATTGATTATCAGCTCCTGGATCTGTGCTCTGTCAGTGGCATCGTGCACCGCGCCGGCTCGCATTCCATTGCCCATGCTAAGCGTTACCTCGTGCTTCTTCAATATTTCAAGCAGATAGTCAAATTCATTGTAAAGCGGATTCTCCTTCTCGTTGTGCAGCATCCAGGCAGTCATAAAAGCTCCACCCCTTGATACCAATCCCCCGTGTCTGCCCTGTTTTTTCAGCCTTTCAACCGTTGTCCAGTTAATCCCTGTATGAATTGCCATAAAATTTGTGCCGAGCTTTGCCTGCTCTTCCGTAATTCTGAAAAGCTCGTCCTCCTTCATATGCACCACAGCGCCATATTTCTTTATAGCCTCGATAAACGCCTGATATAAAGGAACACTTCCAACTGAGAGATTCGTCGCCTGGATCACGCGTCTCCTGATTTCATAAAAATCGCCGCCTGTGGAGAGCTCCATAATCGCATCAGCACCGCTTGCCTCAGCCATCTTTGCCTTAGCCACTTCCATCTCAATATCAATTATATCGGATGAAGTGCCAACTGAAGCATTCACTTTTGTCCTCAGCCCTTTTCCAATACCAACAAACCTGTGCTTGCGGTAAGGACTGACCGGTATAACTATGTGCCCATTTGCAATTCCCCGTCGAATAAAATCAGGTGTTACTCCTTCATAACTGGAGACTGCCTTCATCTCGTCTGTAATTTTCCCATTTTTAGCATCTTCGATAAGTCCCATTTCTCATCCACCCTCAACTACCATTAAAACCTGAAATTAGTACAAGAATTTTGTCTGTTTGCCCTTACAAATTTTGTGAAGATGAAGGATTTTTGTTATTAATCAATTTTTTCTTCCTTATGTCTCCACAGCGATTCTATGTGCGTTGCGAGTTTGGGGTTTTTGAATTGCTTTAAGAGTTTGAGATCTTTTGGATACCCTATAAACGGATCGATGGCTCCTTTTTCAACATCAGCCACCCAGATTTTGATGCTCGCTTTTTTGACCTCCGTAGCGTGCTGCTTGAAGAACTCAACAAACTCCTTTGGGGTTTTTTCAGTGGGAGCAATGATCACGTACTCACCGTCGTACTTTGAGGCAAAGCTCAGATGTGCCTTTAAGTCTTCCCCGATATCCTGTAGAGGAGAAAAGAAAACCGCGAACTTCTGACCATTTTTCGTGTACTCCATCACTATTCCCCTGCTGGCTCTGTAGCCCTCGAAGAACTTATCGGCTGCTGATTTCATTTTGCCGAGGGCATCTAAAAATTTTCCGGAGATCAAAAACTCGTCATAGGCTTTTTCAAAGTCTTCTTTATGAGGGTGAGAGTGATGCAGCAGGCGGAACTTCACACCATCGATTTCAGCTTCTTCTGAGTAGTGAAAGCTGTGCGCTGAGATCGGGTGCTCAAAGTAGCTGCTTTTGATCTCCTGAAGCACTTCTTCACCCGCTGTTAAAGTTTCAATCCCTTTTGCTCTCAAGATAGCGCGAATCGCTTTTCTCTCAACTTCCTCGCGGGTAACAACATCTCTGTTATGCAGCATACTTGAGAGCTCGCGGATAATTTCTTCCATAACAGTAATACTGAACTTTAGAGTACTTAATAGGCATCGATCTGTTGCTACTTCAGTCTATTAAGGAAAGTGACTTATATTTT
>CAZVYP010000019.1:0-19608 GCA_964631075.1 uncultured Methanocellales archaeon | reverse complement strand
CTTATATTTTGAGCCACGAGAAGCGAAGTTGGTGTTTATCTCTGAGTCACCATACAATTTTCCGACAAACAACGAACATACTCCAGAAGATTTCAAAAATAAGACATTGATTAAAAAGTTAAAAGAGTGGAAAAGTAAATACTCGTCAAAACCTAGTTTATTTTGTAAACCTCCACGTGATATATTTGCCTTCATTTATGATACTTTCAATCCACTTTTTGAAAACAACGATAATAACTTAGCTGATAATTTTTTTAATAAGGTCTATTGGACACACACATTGGCAAAAGGCGACCGGTAAAGAAAAAGGAAGAATTATTTGAATGTGCGAATAGACATCTTAGAAATGAAATTGAAGTTTTAAAACCTAAATTGGTAGTAATTGCCTCTAGATTGGCATGTGAGTTTTTCTGGGGAGAGAGGAAAAAACTAAAAGAATTTTTGGAAGACCAGAAGAAAAGTATTGAACAAGATGGTAGGTTGTTTCCACTCCCAGGTTTTTCCTTTGACACAGCTATTTTCCCAAATCCGTCACCTAAAAATGGTTGGAAAGGGCGCTATTATGAAAACTACAACTTAGGATGGGTAAAGAAAATAGTTCAGGATTTCATTTAATCTTCAATCAAGCTTTTCGCCACCAGATATATAAGATTCTCTTCCCAGTTTCTTTTTCTGAAAATGGAATTAATTGCATCTACGAATTCCCTTCTACTCAAGATTCCTTTTTCGTAGAGAATTCCAGGCAGGATAACACTGAAGCTAATTCTTTCATCTCTTTGCTCTTTCACAAATTGGATGTCGTCGGAGATTAGCAGGTCCACTTTATCATTTTTTAGAAGTTCTAAGGCTTCAAGTTCTCCATTCTCGGATTCAGTTTTCAGGTCTTCAACTCTAATATCCTTACCGGCTTGCATCAAAATATCCCTAGCCGCTTTTGCAAGTTCGTCATCCATTCGAGAAATCTCTTCAAGCTCGGATCTTATCTTCACGCCTATCACTATTTCAAAGTGCATCAGACATGTTTTCAACAGGCCACCTAAACTTAACGACAGCAGAGCCCCTGTATCTGCCGCAACCTTTTGCTTCCCCATTCCATCACTTCTTTGCGAGCTTTCTAGCCGTTAAGAGATCCTTCTTTACCTTTTTTACTATGAAGTCCACATCTGCTACTATCGCTTTCCCAAAAAGTTCTTCGAGCTCCTCTTTGGTCAGATTTCCTTTGGCGTACTCCATAATTATTTGGGACTTCAAATCTTCAGTCAAATGCTTCACTTCATAGGCTATTCTTGTTCTAAGCAGCTCTGAAGTAGAAATGTGCAGCACTTTGGCTATGATTTCCGCCTCTCTCTTGAGCTTTGGCTCCACTCTCAGTGCTATAACCTCTTCCTTTACAGCCAATCACCATGTATAACATTTGTTAAACAATTACTTAAAGTTTTTCCACTCTTCGATTCCAGAATTCAGCATCATAAAGTCGATTTAATCTGCGATTTTATCCCTTCAGCGCCTCGAGTTTTATCTCGAATGCAGCCACTGGCATTTCGAGCCTCCAGTGTTTGAGCACCTCAGGGTGAATTTCTCCGATTATGCCGGCTTCTCTGCCGTTTATGATTACCCTCGCTGTTCTTCCACGTATGAAGGATTTATGCTCGATTGCCTTTGTATGGATTTGGTCGAGTGTGAAGCCAAAATTGACGAGCAGCGCTTGCAGCTTGGCTTTGATTTCGTTGTAGCCTGCTTTTGAGCTGCAGAGCACTGCTGCGATTCTTTCCTCTTCTTTTACCCCTGTTTCCTGAGTTTCATCGATGCTCGCGGCAATGCCTATCTCGCAGATGTTCTGAGGATAAGCGCGATGAGTGTTGTGAGACAGAACGATCATGAGAGACGGTATGAGCCAGGTGCGCATTATTGTGTATTGCTCGGAATAGGGATTTTCGAGTTCGACTATTTTATGTTCTTTCGCGGCATCGCGCTTCATTCTTCTGTAGCATTCTTCTTTGCCGATTAAAATGAAGTTGAGGGTATCCTGGAATCCTAGACCTGTAAGCGCCTCTCGCGCGGCGTCACCCAGCTTCGTTTTCTCGGTAAGGAAGCCCACGCTTGAAGTTTTTGGATATCTCGGTTCTATGCGGTTGAAGCCGTATGCCCGCCCGGCGTCATCTGCGATGTCTATTCTGTGCAGGATATCTGTACGATATGGCGGAACTTTGACACTTATCTGCTTTCCTTTTGCCTTCGTTCCGCGTGCGGCTGCTCCGTAGCCCATTCTCTCCAGCAATTTTTTGATCTCCCTGGCGCTTAAGTCGAGCCCGAGAGTTTTGTTTATGTATTTCAATGGTACTAGCATTTGCTTTGGCTTTAGTTCAGGTCGAATGAGTTCTCTGTCGTGATATTTCACCACAACTGAGTAAATGCTGCCGCCTCTCATTTCAAGCATATAAAGCAGGATGTTGAGCATCAGATCTACGGTTTTCTGGTCTTCGCCGGTCATCTCGATTAAAATCGCATTTGTCTGCTCGTTGACCTCGGTCTTTCTTGCGTTTATAATGGGCGGGAAGGAGAACAGCTCTTTTTCATCGTAAATCACAGGTACCTTCGCTTTGCCTTCTATGGTGAACTTATACTCTCGTCCTTTCTCGTGTTTCTCAAGCACTTCTGCAGGTGTCATGGGCTCGTCTTTCTGCAGCGGTATAAAGCGCTCGCTCTCTGGATGTATAGCTCTGTAGAATATGTTTTCGCCTGCGATTTTATCAAGATCGTGGACACCTATTGCTCCTTTCTTGCGCCTTCTTCCAATGGTTGCGTGCAGCTTCTCCTGTACCTGCATAAGCGATCTTATTGCCTTATCGTCAAGATGGAGGGTTTTCACGATAGCACCGGTGATGTACGGTCTTACATGCTGCAGCTCCTTTTCAACGTGTAATATGTAATTGGATTTGCTCACCTTTGGCAGCACCAGTCCAGGCTGGATCTCGTAGTAGGCGCGCAGGAGTCTCGCGATGCCTTCGATGCAGAGCAGGTCGACGCGATCTGCGGTTATCTCAAAAGCAAGTTCGTCACCCTGTATGCTTTCGATTTCCATTCCTAGTTCGAACATGTCGTTTACGAGTGCTTCCCTCTCTATCTGCTTGCCCACAAGCTCGCTGAGTTCTCTCAGGTTCAGGGTTACTGACGCCATATTACTGGCACGCTCCTCAGAAATTCAAGGTCGCACAGCGGTCCATGCAGATTTCGTATGTCGTTGAAGCCATACAGCAGCATCAGAATTCTCTCAAGTGCAAGCCCCCAGGCGATTACATCCGCGTCAATGTTGTATGGCCAGAGCATCTCCTCCCTGAAGAGCCCTGAGTTGCCGATCTCCATCCATTTCCCCGTTAGAGGATGCCTGCCGTAGATCTCAAAGCTGGGCTCGGTGTAAGGGTTATACGTGGGCTTGAATTTGAGGTCATGGATGCCCAGCTTGCGGTAGAACTCTTTAAATGTTCCCATTAAATCTCGAATGCTCAGGTCATAGTCGATTACCCAACCCTCTATCTGGTGGAACTCCAGTAAATGCGTTTGATCTATGCTGTCGTTGCGGAATACTTTGTCGACTGAGAAGAACTTGTTAGGAGGCTTATTATACTCCTTAAGATACCTTGCGCTCAGCGAAGTGGTGTGCCCGCGGAGCACGAGTTGCTTTGCTACTTCTTCGCTCCACCTGTAATTCCAGCCTTCGCTGCCGGTCTCGCCCCCGCTTTCATGCACCGCCTTAACCTTACCCACAAGCTCGGATGGTAAATGTTTTATGAACTTTGGCTTTTTAATGTTGAACTGATCCCACTGTGTTCTCGCAGGATGATCCTGAGGCATGAATAAGCAGTCGTTTACAAAGAACTCTGCCTCTACTATGGGTCCCTCCATTTCTTTGAAGCCCATTTCCACTAAAATGCGCTTGACCTTGTCCATTGCCATTCGCAGTATGTGCTTCTTGCCCGGGTGCTCCATTGCGACTGGTGCTTCAACGTTATAGCGCTGGAAGCTTTTGCCTCGCCAGCTTTCATTGGTGATCATCTCCGGCGTAAGCTGCTTTACTTCTTCCTCGACCGTGAGTCCTGCCTTTATGGCGTGCAAACCCTCCGCGGTTACTCGGGCGGACACCTGCCTGTCTCCCCTGACCATAACCAGTCCGCGTCTGAACAGTATTTCAAGCACTTTCTTCTGCTCATGAGTAATTACCCCCTCTCTCATGTTTCCGGCTCTGGAGAGCAGATCGAGCATCCGCTCGTCTGCACCTTTTTCTGCCTGGGCAGGTAGAAAAATTGTCTCGCTATTTTTTTTCTCAAATTTTGCCCAGTTTTTCTTTCTCAGCCAGCCAATTGCCATGCTGGCTTTTTCAGCGCCTAATTTTTCGGAAAGTGCTTTAACGTCTCCCCCTCCCTGAACCTTTAAAAATTCGATCGCCTGCCTCTCCGGCAGTCCTTCGCCAGCATACTGCTTGCCCTCTTCTGTCAGATAGTAGATGACGTCCTTCTCTTCTCTGAGCTCGGCAAGCCCTTTTTCCTTCAGTGTGAGCAGCGCGAGCATCGCTGACTCTGCTTTTATTTCGCAGGTGCTTGCTATTTCTTCAAGGCTGAGATACTCGTTTTTGAGGTTCAATAATATTTTTTTATCAGCAGCGTTCAGCTCGATATCAATATTTGATACCATAATCTTTCAATCTCTCCTTTGCGTGCGCTCTTGCAGCCCGGTGCTCTTTCAGGAATTTTGCTATTAGCTCTGAAGCATACTGCTTGCAGGTGCCGCACATTCTCTCGCCGGATCTGCAGCTTTCGTATATCTCCATTATTTCGTCATCGCTGTGGATAAGCTGGGACAGCAGCAGATCGTAAACGGTGCATTTCTCGGGCTCACCGCCAAGTTTTTTTTGCTCGGTAATTGACATTCTTCCGCCGGTCTTTGCCTTTTTGACCTTCTCAGCAGCATCTTCGGGTTTATCACTCAGGGCGATGATGCTCTCAGGTAACGAGCTTGACATTTTTCCGCCTGTTAAACCCGTCATGAATCTGTGGTAAATCGAAGCAGGTGGATAGAAGCCATAGCCGCCCTGCGATATTTCCACCTCTCGTATCAGGGGTGCAAGTTTTTCCGCCACTTTTTCAGGTTTGTCATTTGCCCTGCATTTTATACTTATGTGCCCGCGGTATAGCGATATTTCCCTGGCCCTTTCCCTCTCTTTAATGCGATCGGCGAGGTACTTCAGCTCTTCTTCGCCAGTGGATTTCGAATATATCCTTACGTCGTGGTCTTTTACAGTGGTGCTGAACTTCCTCATTCGATTGGATAGATCTCGCGTAATTCGAATATGCGGATCCTGGTCTGTGCCAACCGGTATTACCACCGGCTTTGGACCCTGAAATTCCTTTAACTGGGGCTCCAGGATATCTGCAGCCTGCACGAGCACGCTTTGAATGTGGGAAATATGGGTCTCGCCTGAGAAGCCATAAATTGCAGCCATCTCGGAGAAGTTTGCTTCTATGCCTAGCTCAAAGGCAAGGTTTTTTACAAGCTCATTTTCACTCTGGAAGTAAATGTAGCCGTTTTCAGGTTCAAATCCGAGTGCTATGAGACTGAGGATGTAATCATTTATACCGATCTCCCGGCACTTCTGCCAGGAGATACCGCGGACAGAGTGCGCTTCCATATCCGCTACAGCATAAAATGCCAGCGCTCCCTTTTTCTGATGCCAGATTATTTCATCCATCACCATTTTATGCCCCAGATGTGCTCTCCCGCTGGGCATGAATCCACTCATAACCGCGAATCTCTCGCCTTTCAGCATTGCGTTCATTACAAGATCGTAGCCTCTGTGTCCGAAGATTATCTTCCGCCTCATATAAGGATGCGGATCCGGAATTTTAGGCAGAAGCTCCTCAAATGAGGATATCCCGAACTCCTCGAACAGCTTTGAATAATCCTCTATGCTGATAGCTCCCCACGGGTCCAACCTGGTTGCCATCTAACCCTGATTCTCCTTGAGATTTTTAGTTCTATCGCTGAGGTTATACATAAGCATTCTGCATTAGCATTTGTTATCTTTCGATTGCTTTTTCAGCCGCTCTGATATAATTGGAAATCATTTTTTCCCAGGAAAATTCCATTGCAAGCTCGTATGCATTTTTAACCTGTTTGAGTCGCTCTTCATGGCTTGATGAAATTAGCTGGAGCAGGTGGTCTTTGAGCAGCTCTATGCTCTCCTCGTCGGTTTTCTTCATCCTTTTGAGTATGTATATCCCGTTTTGCCTGTCGGCTTTGTCCATGTGAATAAGCTCAATTCCGAAGCCGGCTAAATCGGTTGTGACAGAAAGGCAGCCGCTGGCGGCGGCTTCAACGGGTGTAAGGCCGAAAGGCTCATATTTGCTCGGGAATATGCCGATGTCGCAGCCGTTTAGAAAGTCGAAGTAGTCCAGGAATAGAGGGGGTTTATTTTTGCTGAGGTATGAGGGTATCGCGATCACCTTGACTGCATCATCTTTTTCATTTCGCAGCCCGACGTTCCAGCACATGTCTATTATTGGATCCGGAGCATACAGGTAGTTGTGGGTTGAAAGAGGTGGGCTGTGCTTTTCAGGGCTTCTCTGAGTTGTGGAACCTGAACCTTCTAGTAAGCCGCGCAGCGCGGTTCTTTCCGATATGAGCTCGTTCATAGTTTTTTCGAATACAGCATACTTTCCCTGTACAATTGCATTTGTCAGTCTTTTCTGGATGTGCTCTGCGATGGGCTCGAGCATGGCTTTTATGTCGTGATAGTGCATTATTGCGTCAAGCACTTCGTTGTTTATGCTTTTCACATTCGAGGGCACAAGGAAGAATGCGTAGACAGGGGTTGTATTTTCTCTCTTCCTGAGTTCCTGGTTGAGCTTCGCAAGAGTTTTAATCAGAAGGTCGAAGCCCTTGTTTGTGAACTCATATCTGCCTGAGGTCATCACTATCAGGCAATTTGTTGTTTCCACGTCGTAGTATGGGGAGAAAAACGATTCTATGAATTCCAGGATCTTTTCGTTGTTCAGAAAGTGTGTTCGTCTTGTTTCATTGAAGTTCTTGTATCTGCTGATATCTAGCCCGTTTGTAAGAATCATATCGGGGGATCTGCCAAGGTAGTACTCAGCCTCTTCACCAACAAGCTGTGATACTGTTGCAAAAACATCAGCCTCTTTTGCTGCTGCAGCCTCTGTTAAATGCTGTGGGGCTATGCCTCGTTCATATGCGCTCTGTACCGATGGATGCTCTTTCTTTGCAAGTCCATTTATTACCTTGGTCGCAACATCTATCCCGATGCCGCTTTCCGCGCGACCATAGGAGGTAGCGTGAGTAACGAAAATAGTGCGATATCGCAGATTTTTTGCCCTCTTTCTGAATATCACGCCGGCGGACAGCCATTCGTGAACGAAGACCACTATCTCTTTGCCTTTAAATGGTGCCGATTTCGAGAGCAATTCGATTGTGTGACCTGCCGCCTCTGACCAGCTGATAGGCTCGTCGTAAGTGAGAGGCGTCTGATAGCTGTCGATTTTGAAAAGTTCCCAGTTTCTCCTTTTTATAACGTGGGAAATAAGTCGATTGACGCCAGGTTCATGAAATTCTTTATTGCAGATTTTGCGATAAAATGCGCTCTGGTCAACAGCGGTATTCATATATCGGTGGGTTTCAAGCAGGATGCAGGGTGCATTGCCGCCACCTGTCCAGATGCCATAGTGGGCGATTATTCCTTCATTGCTCAGCTCCCGCAGAACGTTTTCTATTTCCACAGAGGGCGTTTTTGGCAGGAAGTCCAGCGGCGAGGTGGATGGATTGTAGAAGCCGATTGTGAGGTAGTTGGGGAATTGCTTCATCATCTGGTCTGCTTTGGAGGCAAGTACGGTGTAAATACCTCCAACTTTATTTGCCACTTCGAATGATGCTTCTATTACGAATACGTCGTTTTTCATTCTAGCATCGAAAATTTTATTCTGCACTTAAATATCTTGCGTTCGGGGATGTATTTTGATATACGTACAATTATTCTCATTTTTTTGTCTTTTTTACTCAATTTATATCAAAAAATTGTTATAAAATGCAAAAATTATTTATATGAGCACTATCATAATGGTGATATAGATCGAGGGGTCGAAGTGCAGGATAGACAGAGATATATACTCATTGCTGGAGAAGAAGGTGGCCCGAAATGCAACAAGCTGGGCGGCATATGGAATGTGATAAACGCCGAAGCAGATAACATGGCAAATCTACTGAAGAATGGAGCCATCACCGGCGGGGAAAAACCGCGCGTGCTCGTACTGGGACCATACTACAGCTATCGCGGATCCGACTGGAGCAACTCGGACAGAGTTACAGAACTGAAAAGCTTGAAACCGCTGAATCTTGATGAAAATCTTAAAAAAGCAGTAGAGTTTGTGGAAAGCTACGGCACCAAAATCTACACCGCTGCAAAGGCTATCAACGGCTTTGAAGTCGGCTATATAATGTTTGACACAAGCATGTACGAGCGCATAAGCTACAACAGCACAATACTATCCAACCATATAAAGCGCGAGGCATACGATCTTGCAGGGCTAAACTCACTTGAATACGAAAGAACAGGATACGGTCATGAATACAGCCACTACCTCTATCTGTCATTTGCAATAGGCGAGTTCGCAAGAAAACTGGCTGAGACAGCAGCGGTATCTCTGCATTGCCATGAATTCGGAGTGTTCTACGCACCAGCAAGACTCGAAAAACTCAACGTGCCAATCCAGACAGCAGCAACGCTGCACGCAACAGTCCCGGGAAGAACACTTGGCTATAAAACACTTGAGCGCTTTAACAAAAATGACGGTAGCTGGAATGAGGGAACCCGTTATGGACTCGCCCAGCTGGAAGCTCTGGCCAAATTTGCAGATGTAAAGACGTTTGTCAGCGATTCAACGATGAAAGAAGCACGTCTCTTCTACGGAATGAATGGCATGGTAATAAGAAATGGAATGGATGTTTATAAGGAGAAAATCGACTGGGAAAAGAAGCAGAGATGCAGACATAAGATTCAAAAGTTCCTCTCAGAAAGCCTGGAAAAATACTATACCGGCAAAAAAATCCCTCCTGAGAAAATAGTTCCTATCTTTACCATTTCAAGGATCGAGCTTGAGAACAAGGGCTATCCTGACCTCCTCGATGCACTCGTGATATGCGACAGAATAGTTTATAATTACATTCTAAGTGGAGATCTCCCAGAGGACATAGCAATGGTATGCTTTTTGATTGCCGCTCACGGTCCCAAAGATAAAAATAAACTACCGGAAGGCTTTCCGGTCTACCTTCCAAATGAAATTCTGATAGATCAGGAGCTCTACCTCAAGAAAATGGTTGAAGAAAGAACTCTGCTGCCACAGGACCTTACAAGCGGTAGAAGGCGAGTGGGAGCCATAGTCTATCCACAGTGGATAGGCCGTGAGGATGGCGGTCTTGGCATGAGCCCCGATGAATTCATGTCCGGCTGCATAGCAGGGATATTCCCATCGCGCTATGACCCATTTCTGCTTACCGGACTTGAAGCAGGAGCGGAGGGCACGCCGAGCATAATCAGCAGAGCATGTGGATTCAGCGAAGCATTTCGAGAATTTGAAAGAGTAGTGGGCGTGATGGGAGGCGTGGTAGCAGTTGACAACATCACGCAGCCAAGGATAGAAACCGTGGTTGACTATGCAATGTCAATAGAGTACTTCATGAAAACCTTCCTCGGTGACAAAGCCAAATACCAGATGCTCTGCAATGAAGCATTCCAGATCGCCAAGGGAATGCACTGGGAATCACCGGTCAAGCGCTACTACGAAGTGCTTACAGGAGTGAAGGTCCAGAACTGAGCTCTCCCTGCGTTTTATATCAACCTTGACTTTATCTTTATCCAAGTAAGTATTTATGTCAAATTGGAATAAATACATGCGGCAAATAAATATGATATAGATCCTGAAAAAATATCATGAGAAAAGAGGTTTGATGATGAGTATGGTAGAAGCAAAAGCAGAAGTGTTTTTGATGGCTTTTAAGGGCCTGCCAAAAAGAGAAAGGCATTCTATTATCGAAAGATTGCTAAAAGATACAGAATTTATGGAAGATCTGATTGATATAGCCATTCTTGAACAACGTCGTAAAGAACCTTCTCGGCTCTTAGAAAAATATCTTGCTGAAAAAGAAAAATAGGGAAATTAATGTCTTATGCAGTTTACTTAAAGAGATCGGCAGAAAAGGAATTAGATCTTTTGCCTAAAGAAGTTTACAACAGAATCGTAAAGCAGCTTGTTTTTCTTAAAGATGATCCTCGACCTCGTGGTAAAAGCAAAATCCCAGCAAACCAAAGAAATGCCAAATCCCTGAGCATCCACCACGCACGGTGATGCCTTCTGTGATGTAATGCGTAGTTTCTCATTTTAAAAGAGCTTCTTCATCTCCTGCGCGACCATTTCCGGGCTTGATTCCACCACTACTTCGTTGTGGAGGCGCTCCATGAAACCGGCGTCGTTGGTGTAGTGGTAATTCAACCTTGGCCTTGAAATTATCCTCGCGTTCAAGCAGTAGCCCTCGCTGCCGCTGAATGGCGCGGAGTAAAAGCTCAGGTTAAAGCTCTCAACTCCGAAGTTCTGGCAGGAATAAGCGTAGAGCACTTTTTTCAATCCCTTCGCGAAATCCCTGATCCATTCAGGGGTAAGTTCTCCGAGGGAAGCGATGTTCCTGAAAACCGCGCTCACTTCGTTATTGCCCAGCGGCACGAAGCTTGTTAGCCAGGCAATGCCTCCGATATTTGCGATGAACCGCTCACCGCGTTCCTGCTCAACTTTCAAAAGACGGTGCCAGAAGTTCTCTTTGTTTCTGCGATGGTAGCGCTCGCTCGCCTTCAGCATGGAATCAACAAGACCAGTGGGCTGAGCATCAACCGTAATTTGAACATGGGGGTGCACCAGACTTGCTCCGGATGGGGGCAGGTAATTCCAGTTAAGCGTTGGGTACTGTGCATTTTTATCCTGCTTATACACCCGCTTGAGGTACTCCAGGCTTGCAGCAAGGGTATTATTGATTTGCTTCTCGGTGAAATCCTCGATCTTCAAATAGTGCTTCCTGGTAATTGTGCCAACAGCGTGATACTGCGAGAAGGGGCTGAGGTTGGGAAAGACTGTGCTCTCTCCAGCGGTAATTCTTCCCTCAGGAGCAGTTTCTTCAGTAAAGAGAGGGGTTTGAGTTTTTATTCTATCCGGGCAGAAGAAACATTTCTTCGCTGAGCTCTCAATAAGCTCGGAGATATCCGGACAGGCGAGGGATTCTTTCCTTCTCTGCGCTCTGAACACGTTAATCCTGCACCACCTGTCAACCAGCGGGTCTTTTCTGAACTCAATCTGCTGAACATCAAGCTGAAAATTCTTCAAATGGCTCTTAAATCTTGCTTCTCTAACTATTCTCTCGAACATCGCTAACCCTCCCCGATGATTACAAGAAATAGGAATGCAGCATAATAAATGTTTGTAATATCCAATTTTTTAGCTGGCTGACTGGAAATGCGATAGTAATATTTATGTGACATGCAAGTGTATTCTATCAAATCTCGATGAGGAGAAATTGACATGGCAAAACTTGAAGTTGAGTATTGCATTTCCTGCGGGGTCAGGCTTACAGGTAAGGGATACGCGCGTCTCCCATGTCCGAACTGCGGCGAGCCGATGGGGAGATGCATCAAGTGCAGGCAGCAGAGCAATAAATATACTTGCAAGAAGTGCGGATTTTCAGGACCATGAGGTGGTTATATGGCAGAGGTTCTGGCGCAGTTAAAGGTGATGCCTGATAGCATAGAAGCTGATTTGAATATGCTGAAAACCGAGCTGGAGAAAGCCTGTCCTCCGAATGTGAAAATAGGGTCATTCAAGATCAAGCCGATAGCCTTTGGATTGAATGCGCTGCTGGTGAATGTGATTTTGCAGGATGCCGAGGGCGGCACTGATGGCGTGGAGCGGGCGTTTGCAAAGGTTAAGGGTGTGGAAAGTGTTGAAGTAGTCGGAGTTACAAGGCTGCTCTGATTTTATCTCGCTTTTTTATCTTTCCCGAAAAGCAGACTCATAAGCTCGTGTCCCCTGATGTATCCAAATTCACCCTGCTTCCCTGCGATTTCGTTGAATTCTTTAACATCATCTCGATCGTTTTTTGACGACATAACTGCAAAGGGCACTGGCTCGTTTGAATGTGTTCTCAGCGATACCGGTGTGGGGTGGTCAGGGCACAGCAGGATTTTGTAGGAAGAGAACTTCTTGATGCCCTTAATTATACCTCCCACCACGTATCGGTCGAAGTCCTCGATTGCTTTTATCTTGAGCTCCACGTTGCCGGAGTGCGAGGCTTCATCGGGTGCTTCTACGTGCACGCAGATAAAGTCCAGCTCTTTTAGAGCGTTAAGCGCGTACTCCGCCTTTCCTCGATAATTGGTATCGAAGTAGCCTGTTATCCCAGGCACTTTTATAATCCTGAGTCCTGCGTATATTGCAATTCCTTTCAGTAAGTCAACCGCGCTGATCATGCCGCCCTCAACTCCAAATTTTTCTTTGAAAGCAGGGAGCTCGGGTCTTCTCCCCTGTCCCCACATCCAGATCATATTTGCCTGATTCCTGCCTTCCAGCCTCCGCCTGACATTTATCTCATGCGCTTCCAGAATTGGTTTGGATTTGAACATTAAATTTGTGAGTATTTTTGCCTGCCTCGCGCTTCCTTTCGGCAGATATTTCTTGGTTTCAAGTCCTATGATGTCATGCGGGGGAGTGCATTTTACCTTTTCATAAGCCAGGTCTTTGATCACCAGCAGATTGCGATAGCTTACTCCGGGGTAGAATTTTATTTTGCTGTTACCCAGCTCTCTGTCAACCAGAGGCATGAGTTCCCCTGATTCTTCTGTGTTGATGTGACCTGCGCTGTAGTCCGCCATGGTGCCGTCGTTCTCGGTTATAAGGTTGCATCTGAAGGCGATGTCCCCTCTACCCAGCTTTATTCCTATGCTCGCCGCTTCAAGCGGCCCTCTGCCAGTGTAATACCTGCGGGGATCAAATCCCAGGATAGAGAGATTTGCAACATCGCTCCCGGGCTCCATGCCGTCAGGTACATTGCGCATCATTCCGCATTTACCATGGGCGGCGATATAGTTCATGTTTGGCGCGTTTGCAGCTTCCAGCGGCGTTTTTCCGCCAAGCTCCTTAATGGGGTAGTCTGCCATCCCGTCGCCGATTAAAACCACATACTTCATACTGGGAATAGAGATGCACTTTGTGATATATAATATGTGCTGTATTTGCTCGATGTTTTTTACTTGCCTCTTGAAATCAGGCGCGCTTTTAGGATGTAGATGCAGATTGCAAGTACCGCGATGCTGAAAAGGGCTTGGAAGATCGGCTGGTACTTGTAGCTCAGCCAGATATTTATGAGGTTATTTAATGAGAGATAGAGCTGTAACACTGATAACGTGGCGATGAGCATCACGATTATAAAGGCACCTTTGTAGA
The DNA here is from genome assembly GCA_964631075.1 of uncultured Methanocellales archaeon. Taxonomy (GTDB): domain Archaea; phylum Halobacteriota; class JAWCLZ01; order JAWCLZ01; family JAWCLZ01; genus CAZVYP01. The sequence continues at coordinate 6,064 of CAZVYP010000019.1, read as the reverse complement.
AATATTCATCGAGTGATTCCTTAGTTTCTTCTGCCATTATTTACCCTCCTTATTATCGCGAATCCCGAAATCAGCGAGATTATGGCAAGCATCATTTCGAACCCGGGTGCTTTGGGAGCAGGGGTTGGATATAGTGCGGGCGTGGCCATCGGGGAAGGAATTCCTTCTTCTCTAACAAATTTCGATACCTCTATGTTCATCTGCTTCTCAACCGCTTCCTTTGGCAGAATCTTTGTGGGAGCGAGAAGCAGCGGTTTGTCCCACTCACCCAGCAGGATATCTTTCTTCCACAGAGTAGCCTCTACAATGTAGTTGTATCCCTCAGGCACTGTCAGCGTGCTCTCTTTTACCGCCATTGTCTCATTCTTGATCTCCCCGGTTTCAATCCAGATCTTATCCGCCAGCAGATTCGATTCCGCCTGCCTTGCCTTCACCAGCACCTGGAGACTTTCCGAAGACGTGGAAGCTCTGTTCTCAATATACACGTCTGCCTGGATTCTGACCGAGCCGGAGGAGACACCGCGCACAATGAAGTCCATTTCTTTTATACCCACGCCCGTGCGATGGGACTCCGGTATCAGAGCCTCCAGTCCTTTAAGACTGACCACTCCGCTGTCGGCAATGCGGTCGTCGTCAAACAGGAGTATCCTGATGTTGTAGTCCCTCTCACGGGATACGGTTATCCTCTGGGATATTGCCAGCGTTTTGCTGCCATCCACTTCGGCGATTTCTTTTGAGACCGCTGCTTCAAGTAAACCCGTTTGAGTTTTTATTGCACGAAGGAGCATTGAGGCATTTCTGGTTTTGAAGCCATCATGATTGATATAAGCAGTGACATTTAGAACAACCTCTGCGCTGGTTACACGCTCGGGCTTCACGTCAACCTCTATAATTTTGAGATAGCCTGCTTCCAATCGCTCATATTTCGTCAGCACATCCGTGCCCAGAGCAAGCACGCCGATCGCTATGATTACTGCGGCTCCTAAAACTGAAACCAACCAGAGGTTTTTGACCATTTAGTCTATCCCCCTTCTGAGGCAAGTTTGCTATCCTGACGTAAATAAAGGTTGCGATTTTTGCTTTGAGACTCAAAGACGTTGACACTATCCTGGTATTAATCCCTCGCCTGTGAATATCTTCTTCGCTTCTTCAATGCTCAGGTCTTCAGGCGGGAGAATGAGGTGAGATTTTGCGATCACCTTCGGGTCAAGCGGCTTTCCCTTTTTTCTCACCAGGGCGATCATCTTTGTTAGCTCCTTTTTGAAGCTCTTCTCATCACCCTTTGCTACCAGCTCCACGATTTTATTGTCAATCTCATTCAATTTATCTACAACGCTACTCTTGACCTCGTACTGCTGGTCACCAATTATCCGGATGATCATTTTTTCACCTCTTGCTTGAGTATGGCAAGTTCTTTTTCAACATCAGAGGAAACACGAATTTCGCTCAGCTGGCGCTCCACATCATCTTTGCTGCTTGTGAGGTCCACGAGTGTGCCTTTGGCAACTAGCTCGTCAAGTGCCGCCGATCTGGCTTTCATCGTTTCTGTTTTGTCCTCAGCTCGCTGGATTGTCATGCCGACGTCCTCCATCTCCTCCGATATGCCCGTAACTGCCTCGGTAATCTTGACCTGCGCTTCTGCAGCGGTGTAGGTTGCTTTGATAGTTTCCTTCCGGGTTCTGAATTCCTCGACCTTTGCAGACAGCCTTCTCTCGCTTGCCACGAGCTTCTGCTCTTCAGCATCGAGCTGTGCTATTTGCGCCGAGATGCTATCGATCTGCTCCATGGTCTGGCGCTTGCGCTCGAGCGCGAGCTTCGCAAGATCGTCTCTTCCAACTGAAACTGCCTCTCTTGCCTGCGTGTTGAGCTTATTCACGCTTTCTTCGAGCTTGGCTTTCTGCAGCTCGAGGCGCTTCTTCGATGTGACAACGTCTGCTATGCCCCGCTTGACTTTCTGCAGCAGCTCAAGCTGCTTCTCATATGAGTAATCAAGGGTTTCCCTTGGATCCTCGAACATGTCCAAGAGTTTCTGGATCTTTGCTTTAATCGCAGTGCTAATTCGTTCTATAAGACTCATAGTAACCCCTTTAGAATAATAAGTACTAATAATTATATCTATCTGATGGCTGTACTGCTGCAATAAATAGATCGAAACTATTAAATTTTCAGGCATCGAAGGTATAAAAGCAAAAAAGCGCCGATGGTCTAGTGGCTATGACTGAGGCCTTCCAGCAAGCTTTTTGCGAAAAAGCTTGACCAAAAACCCAAAAAGCATGGAAGACAGCCTCTAACCCGGGTTCAAATCCCGGTCGGCGCATAAATCTCCCGGTTAAAAGCTCTTTTTTCCAAAACAAGCTTCAAAAATAACTATAATAACTTTTTGGGCTTAATATATATCATCTCAGGAGCGAGCACTTTCAAGGGTTTTTTGAACGTTCGGTTTTTCTCGATTTTGTCCTTGAATTAATTATTTTGGTTTTCCTTCTTTTGTTGTATTAAAAACCAGTATGCGAGGAGGTCAGATTCGTATTTTTGATAGTCTCTGCATTTTTTGATTACTGTTTTCCAGAATTTTTCGCTGTGTTTTCTTTCTATTACGTGTGTCATTTCATGGAGAACTATGTATTCTATCAAATTTTCTGGTAGGTATTTGGAGAGGGTGTTGATTGTCAAGTTTTTTCTGGAGCTGAGGCTTGCCCATTTGGATTTCATTCTTCTGAAGAAAATCCTGTTTATATTTATCTTCAATTCTCTGGAGAAGCCTTTTACCAGGGAGTGTACGAGGTGTTTGAATTCCTGGTCGGTTTTTTTTGGTTCGAGGTTTTTCTCTTTTATTTTCATATCCTCCAGGCTGTTTTTTATTAGAGCTGTCTTTTTGTAGATCCAGTCGCGGTGCCTTCTGATTATTTCTTGCTCGTTTTGGTAGTTCTTCGGGAGTATAAGGAGCAGGCTGCCTGTCTTGAATTCCAATCGTGGGTAGCGCACGTCCCGGTGGCTGACCCGATATTTTACTTCCAGATCGTGAATTTTAACTTGCTTTTCCATAGGTCTCAACGTTCTCCCTCACTTCCAGGTATAGATCGTCCATCTCCTCATAAGCGATGCCGTAGCGCTTGATGTACTTCCTGAGAAAAGTGCGAAGTTCTCTTTCGATAGTCTTCCTTGCCGTTGGCTGCGAGACCCAGCCTGCGAACATCTCCCTTTTCACAGCATCCGACAGCTCTCTAACGTCTTTTACCAGCTCGTCTCTATGTCCGAATTTCTTTTCCAGCACAAGCAGTAGCGAGTACTCTAAATCGGAGAAGCTCAGCTCTTTCTGTCTGGCAGATAGCCGGTTGATTTCTTCTATGATTTCAAGTCCTTCTCGATAGATGTGCTCGAAGTCCTTGGTCTTTTCTCTCCAGAGCTTGAGTATTCGCTCCACTTTTTCTGTCAGGGTTTCATAAATCGGATTCTTCCCTTTATCTACAAGCACAAATCTATTCAGCGCAAAAACGATGTTTGCTGCTTTTTCCTCTTTGCTCTTAACTTTTTCCTCAAGATTCTGCAGGTAGTGCTCATCAAATGTGATGACCGGCAGATCTTTCTTCAGTTTCTCTATCTCAGTTGCCCTGTGAACGTATTTTATGGTTTTATTGAAGTACCTCTCAACATATATTTCCTCTTCCGAACTCCTTCTCAAAACCTGCACGGTGTAGTAAATATAAATTGCAGTTATCCATCTGTACTCGGAAAACAGCTTCACCTTAACCTCATCAGGACCCAGCAGCTCAAACAATCTTCTCAAGTGCCTGTAATCGCTGAGAAATTTCTTTCCCGATTCTTCATCTGAGGTAAGCACCTCTATTGCCTTCAAAAGCGTTTCTCTATCGTATCTGTTTTTTGGCACATCTTCGAAAATTCTCATCAGCTTGTTGATGAGCTCTGCGAACTCTTTTCTGATTTCTTCCAAGTTGTACAGTGCTCCTTTGATCTCGTCTCTGCTGTACATCTCGAAGGCTTTCCTAATATCTCTGAGAATTCCCACATAATCAAGAATAAGCCCGGTTTCCTTCAAATCTTTAAACGGCCTATTGGTTCTCGCGATGGCTTGAAGCAATCTATGTTCTTTCAACGGCTTATCCAGGTACATCGCCTGCAAAACAGGCGCGTCAAAGCCAGTCAGCAGCATATCCGTGACGATCAAGATCTTAGGGTGCTCTTCTTCCTTGAACCTGCCAGCGATCTCTTTCAAAATAACTTCTAGCTCCTTTCCTCTATACCTGTCTACGAGCTCTCTCCTATAGTTTTGAATAATTTCCTTATCGTCTACATTAAAAGTCATCACAACTTCAGAGAACTCTCTAGGTAAGAGCTTATCCAGCTCTCTCTTGTAGCGAACACATGCCTCTCTGCTCACCCCCACAACCATTGCCTTGAATTTGCCATCCACGTTTTCACTGAAATGCCCGGCAATATCCTCCGCTATTCTCCTTATGCGCTCGGGATTTTCAAGATATACCTTTATAGTGTTCAGCTTTTCTCTAGTCCGTGCTTTCACTCTTTCTCTATACTCCTCAGGCAGCTCCTCCTCTTCCACTTCCAGAAAGGCTTCGAGTAGCTCTTTCTTCAAGTGCACATCTCTCTCCAGTCTCGGCTGATAAGCAATTCTAACCGTAAAGCCATCCCTGATCGAATCAGTTATAAAGTATTTATCGAAGTAAGGCTCCTCAGGCGGATAGCTGAACTCCAGATAAGTATCCCTCCCCCTCTTCGAAATAGGTGTACCTGTGAACGCAAAGAAAAACGCATTCCTCCCCAGAATATATCTCATCTCACCCGCGAGCATTCCATACTGCGACCTGTGACCCTCGTCAATAAAAGCAACTACGTTATCTCTCGACCGAATAGTTTCTCTACCATTCTCCTCAAGACTTTCAAGCTCTTTCCTAAGCTCATCCATCTCCTCAGGCCTGAATTTATGAATCAAAGTGAGCATCACACCTCTCCTGCCCCTCCACTCATCATGCCTGATTGCTCTTCTCAGCTCCTCCACCGAGCTAATCAAATCAGGCGGCATATCGAGAGCAGCGAACTCCTGAAAAAGCTGCTCTTCTAATTCTATTCTATCGACGATGAAAAAGATCGAAGGATTCTCAAGCGCTCTAGCACGATATAACTTGTTAGCTGCGAAGATCATCGTCAAAGTTTTACCCGATCCCTGCCAGTGCCAGATCAAACCCTTATTCCTCTCCTCTCTTCCTTCAAGGTGGTTGAGAACCCTGGTCACAATTTTATTCGCCGCTCTAAACTGCATATACCGCGCGACTACCTTCGTGGCATTTCCAAACTCCACCCTGTAAAACAAGAAGTGCTTGACAATGTCAAGGAGAATCGCTGGAGAGAGCATTTCAATCGTCGAGTCAATCGAATCCTTCCCATTCTCCCGCCACTCATACGCTCTTACGTCCACAACCCAGGGAACAATGGGGAAATACCTCGCAATTTGCTCGGCAGCAATGCCAAGCTGCACATACTTGAAAAGCTCAGGAACCACTTTTTCATATTCCTTAATCTGCCTGTAGCCCTCAAACCAGCTCGCCGAAAAGCTAACAGGATTCTTACACTCAATAATAACAAGGGGAATGCCATTTACGTATAACATTAAATCTGCCCTGATCTGCTTATCCGCACATAGATAGACAACCTGCCTGCTCACGACGAACTCATTGTTTTGTATATTATCATAGTCGAAGAGATTGACGTATTTCACCACGCGCTCTTTCTCAAACTTCACAGGCACACCGAGCTTGAAGAAATTCAGAATCTGCTTACCACCCTCATGTCCCGAGGGCTTGAGCTTCAGCTCATTGAGCACCTGCTTTATCTCTTCATTGCCAATACCGATATCTGCGTTCAACTTCCTCAAAGCCCTCAGCAGGTTATTCGTGAGCAAAGGCTCCTCGAAGCTTTCCCTCTCTAGCTCATCAGCAGAGACGAAGCGCCAGCCACGCTCCTGAAGCTTCCTGACGAAATAGTCCTCGACCACGGATTTTTCGGTGAAGGCGGGCATATTTATTTCACC
>CAZVYP010000018.1:0-28544 GCA_964631075.1 uncultured Methanocellales archaeon | reverse complement strand
TAAGAGATTTTTGCTGAGGGATTAGCTCTGTCATGCGCCCAATATTCCGTCATAAATAAACTTCAGGCTTACAAGTGCAATTGCGATGAGGACGATAATTCTGAAAACATTCTGCGGTATTTTGCTTACTATTTTCCTGCCGGTATAGGCACCTGCAATTGCACTTACAAAAAGCACAGGGATATATGCGTATTGCTGTGGTTCAAGAAATCCACCTGCAAAGTAAATCGGAATTCTGGTGATATCAACGGCAAGTGCGATGGCTGCAGCAGTAGAAATGTATGTTGTTTTTTCCAGATTGAAAGCGGTGAGAAAAGCCCCTCTCAATGCACCTCCGGTTCCAATCAAACCCGCTAAGAAACCGGAGAGACCTCCTCCAATTATGGCACTTTTCTCAGAGGCAGGGAACCTGAGATCGGGTTTAAGGTGCGAGGTGATCGAGAATGCCAAAAGAAAAGCTCCCAGTATAAGCTTTAAAGCACTCTGGGAAACAGAGGAAATGAGAGAAGCTCCGAGCACGGTCAGGAGCACGCTTGGCACACCGAAGAGCAGAATCAGTCTTTTATCAATCCCGCTGCGGAAAAAGTTTATTCTCCCGATGTTGCCGGAAATATGGAAGAATGCCACGAGGATCAGGGCTGCTTTGAAGTCCACGAAAAAAAGAGCAATTGGCATGAAAATTGTTGAAGAGCCAAAGCCTGCGATCGTGCCTGCGACTTCTGCCACAAACGCTGCCAGGAAAAATAATGCTTCATTCATATTTTCGCTCAGGAAAGTGATTCGTAACATGAAACCCCTGCTTTATCCAGGTCTTTTTTAAAACGTCTTCGCGCGGGAAGAGAAAATCCCGAATTCCGTAAAGGAAAATCATTGCTTTGAAGTGAAAGGGGGACATGTGCATCGTGTTCTCTCCTGCTACTTAAAAGTGACTCAGGTAAATGAATATATGTGCTGAGGGGATACCTATAACAGGTGAACATCAAGGAAATCGAAGCAAACTCGATTCTGCGCAGGCACAGAAAAATCGACTCATGGTTCATCTCGCACTACGGGATGAATCTCTACAGGGGGTGCGCTCATAACTGCGCCTACTGCGATGGGAGAGCAGAGGGCTACTACGTTGAGGGGGAATTTGGAGACAACGTCGAGGTTAAGGTAAATGCCATAGAGCTATTGCGCAGAGAGCTGAGTCCGAAGGGTAAGCGCGCTCCCCTGAAGCGCAGCTACATCATGGTGGGCGGCGGTGTTGGGGATAGCTATCAGCCGATTGAGGAAAAGTATCAACTAACTCGAAAAGCGCTTCAGTTGATTTACGGATACAATTTCCCGGTCCATTTGCTCACCAAATCCACGCTTATTGAGAGAGATTTTGATGTCATCAAGAAGATAAACGAAATGAGCAGGGCAATCGTGAGCTTCAGCTTTTCTTCGATGGATGATGAGATAAGTGCCATCTTTGAACCGGGTGTTCCAGCTCCAACTGATAGATTGAAAACGCTCTCGCATTTTAAATCTCGCGGCATTGCAGCAGGCATGTTTTTGCTCCCGGTAATCCCTTTTATCACAGATAAACCGGAGCTGATCGAGGAAGCCCTGAGAAAGGCAGGCGAAGCGAAACTGGACTTTGTTATCTTTGGTGGAATGACGCTGAAGGAAGGGAGACAGAAGGACTACTTTTTAAACGCGCTCAAAGACCGCTATCCGGGTCTCGCTGCAGGATATCAAAGGATATACCGTGGAGACAGATGGGGGCAAGCAGTGGAAGAATATTACAGCTCATTAAACAGGATGTTTAGCGGCATTGCGCAAAAATATAAAATACCCGTGCGTATTCCACCGGAACTTTACCGTGATATACTGAGCGAGAACGACCTTGTAATAGTGATGCTGGAGCACATAGACTATCTCCTGAAACTCAAAGGAAAAAATTCTCCCTATGGTTATGCAGCGTATTCGATTTCGCAGCTTAAGCAGCCTTTGTCGACCATGCGAAATGAGCTGCAGAAGCTGAAAGGAGTCGGCGCAGCAGCAGAAAGCATAATTCTGGAGATACTCGAGACTGGAGGCTCATCTTACCACGAAAAACTGTTAACCGGATGAAGATAAACCAAAAAAATAAGTATCCCCTGCGCATTTATAGCCTCTGGAATGGAACTCATACATCGCTTCAAGCCCTATATTCAAATCCTTCGACCTGAAATTGCAGATATGGACTTCGCGCTGCCCGCTGCGACAGTCCTGTTAGCTACCTATTTTGCCTATCCAGATACGATTCACAGCTTTGGCAGATTTCCCGAGCCCTTTGCTTTCATCATCGCGGTGATCGGAGGCTACTTCGCGATCACCTCTTCCTACGTGTTCAACGACTACTGCGATGTCGATATCGATGAAATAAATTTGCCACACCGCCCGCTGCCCAGCGAGAGCATGACACGGAAGCAGGCGCTGTACTACACCATTTTGCTTGTGATGATCGCTGGCATAGTTGCAGCTTATCTCAATTCCGAATCGCTCTTTGTGCTGGTGATTGCAGTTGCAACTATAACAGTATATTCGAAGTGGGCCAAGCGGAATACATTCATGAGCTTCTTTTTCGTCGGCGTTGCCTATGGATTGGTGCCGATTGGCGTGTGGCTTGCCTTCGATCCAGCATGGAAAGGCACCTTCCTGCCTCTTCCAGCGATATTCCTGGGCCTTATGATCTGCGTTACAGACTGGGGCTTCACACTCGCCGGTGTGAGCAGAGATGTAGAGGGTGATAAGCGCAGAGGTGCACCGACGATGCCTGTCACCTTTGGCATACCCTTTACCTCGAAGTTTATTCTGCTCTGCTGGATCATGGGAGTGATATTCTCCCTTGCGATTTTTGCCTCGGCGAAGCTTGGCGTGGTCTACCTGATGGGGGCAATAGCGAGCGGTATATGGATGCTGGGGCAGTGCATCGACTTCGTGAGAAATCCCACTCCGGAGCGAGGCGGGAGGTTATTCCTGCAGGGCTCAAGATACCGCGGAGTGATGTTCGCATCACTGATAATAGACGTGGTGCTCTGCATCGCAATGCCGGGATATCTGTTCCTGTGGAAGTAAAAAGCTATTTTATTCTCTCCAGCAGCTTCTCCGCATTCTGCTCCAGCATTTTTTTCGCGGTTCTCTCTCTCATACCGGCTCCCATGGCTACCTGCAGTGCTACTTCATTCGTTATGAAATCCTCAGGGTCGTGGAGGTCTGTGTTTACCAGCAGCGGTGCCTTCGCTTCTCTTGCAACCCTGGCCACGTGTCCATTGCCCCGGTTGTGCCCGTTGCGTGAGGTAAGCTCAAGATAGATATCGTTTTGCCGCGCGAGCTCTGCCTCTTCAACTGTTATCAGCCCCGGGTGCGCGAGTATATCCACATCTTCCAACTCGACCGCGGCTCGATTCGTGCCATTTACAACTGGCTCGACAAGGGTCTCGCCATGCACAACTATTAATTCGGCGCCGAGCGTTTTCGCCATCTCCGCGAGCTTGGCAATTTTGTTGGGCGGTACGTGAGTAAGCTCAACCCCTAGTATAACCCTTATATCTATCTCTTCCTCGATGTACTTGATTTTCCTGATGTTCTTCAAAACGAATTCAACATTGGTGAAATCAACGTGATCCGTAATTGCAACCGCTTTATAGCCGTGGACACAGGCTCTTCGCACGAGCTCCGTTGGAATAAGCGAGCCGTCGCTAAAAGTGGAGTGAGTGTGGAAATCGAACATGCTAGCTCTTTTAGGATTTATTGATAAATAAAGGCTTCCAATCCGCGATTGAATTAGCATAATAGTTAAATAAACTAATGATAGAGTTGAGCAGAGGGATAACCGTCGGGAGGTGATGATATGTCTGAAATATTTGGGAAGAGCACGCTGCTTACCTCGGATCTGAGCCTTATGCTGCAACTGGTAATACTGGCGGTGCTTATTGCAGGGGTAAAATTTGCCAGGGAAAAGCGCTTCATGAAACATCATAAGATTATGGTCACTGCAGTGGTGCTTCACTCCATTGGTATTTTGTTTGTTATGCTGCCCTCACTGGTAGCATACATTTCACCTCCTCAAATTAAACTTACCTCAATAACTATAACCACAATAGCGCATGCGCTGTTCGGAGCTTTAGCAGAAATTTCAGGAATAGCATTTGCATTGAACAAAATGCCGGGAAACCTGAAGCAACGGATGCGCCTTATGGCCTCGATATGGCTCATCGCCATAGTTTTTGGGATTGCTTTATATCTCCAGATGGCAGGCATATTCTGATGGTTCAAAGCGCGCTTAATGAGCCATTCCTTTATGAGGGAGGTGAGGATGTTCGTGTCTTGAATGAGCAGGAGGCTATTTCTTCAGAAAGTATATAGACAAAAGCGGATACTGGTGATATTTGAAGGGTATATAGGTAGCTCGATGGACGTGAAGGGAGAAGAAGAATTGATCTTTGATATAAATGAATGTTGAGGACAGGTGAATAAATTTGCTGCAGCAGATACTATTATCGCTCTCGTATATCCTCACCTTCTTCTTTTTTATCTACGGCTATAACTGCTACAACCTGCTGTTTGCAGCGAGAAAATATAAGTCTCCTGATAATCCTGAAAGTTGCTCGCTGAGACCTCCAGTGGTGATTCAATTACCGATATACAATGAAAAATATGTGGTTAGAAGGCTTGTAGAAGCCTGCACAGGGATAGCGGAGGATTACGGTAAGAGCCTGGTCAGGATAGTGGTTATTGACGATTCAGATGACGAAACTTCAAACTCGGTTGATGAGCTGGTTAAGGAATACTCTGCATGGGGATTCAAAATCGAGGTCCTGCGCCGTGAGGAAAAGATGGGATTCAAAGCAGGTGCGCTGCAGTCAGCACTGAACTTAACCGATGAGGAATATATTGCAATATTCGATGCCGACTTTATCCCGCCTCAAGATTTTCTGACCAGAATTATCCCTCACTTTTTAAAGGACGATAGCCTCGGAATTGTGCAAACCCGGTGGGGGCACTTGAACAGAGATTACAACTTTTTGACAAGATCGGTGTCGATCGGGATAGATGCTCATTTTCTTATCGAGCAGCCGGGGAGATATGCTGCCGACTATTTCCTTAACTTCAACGGCAGCGGCGGAGTTATAAGGAAAAAGGCGCTGTTAGAGGCTGGTGGATGGCAATCCGATACACTCGCTGAAGATCTCGACGCAAGCTATCGCATACAGATCGCGGGTTATAAAGTTTTATACCTCAGGGAGTTACAAAGCCCTGGAGAGGTGCCTCCGAGTGTGCCGAGCTATAAGAAACAGCAGGGCAGGTGGGCGAATGGTTCCCTTCGTGCTGCAAAAAAACTGCTTCCCCAACTGCTTTTTGATAAACAGATTAGAGGCGGAAAAAAGCTGCAGGCAAGCATCCATCTTACCTATTATCTGGTTCATCCCCTTATGTTTGCTTCCGCCGCACTTGCAATAATAGCAACTGTTTTTGATCTCAGCATAATTATGCTAAAGATCCCTGTTCCAGCAAATATGCCCCAGGATATCCAGGGGATAATTGACAGCTCATTTACAATGATATCAAATAATTTGCTTTTTATGTTATTTGCTCTGGCGATACTTGTGTGTGCTCTGGCTCCGATAATCTTCTGCACCGTCTCAATAAAACAGCAGGGACTGAGCATAAAAGATAACATACCCAGTCTGATATTGCTGATTTTTATAGGATACGGCATCAGCCTGAGCAACACGATCGAAAGCCTCAAAGCACTTCTAACTGACGAGAGTTGGGAGTTCAAGAGAACTCCGAAGTATGCCATAAAGGAAAAAGGCGATGACTGGCAGCGCAAGAAGTATCAGGTTCCGCTTGACATCACAGCAGCGCTCGAAGCCATAGCGGCAATTGCTGGTATTATTGCCATATATTTTGCCGTGATGTACTCAAACTTTGGAGTAATTCCAATCCTAGCGCTCTACACCATATCCTATGCCCTGGTTTCAAGCCTTACTCTGATGCAGAGCAGGGTAGAGGTTTGATTTGCCGGATCAAATAATAGCTCAGGGCGCTTATACCCTCAGCATGCTATTTCTTCCTGTGCTTCCCTGCAGTGGTGGCAGAGCTCGCTGTTCTTGTTCTCGCTTCGCCGATTTTCTTTGCGATTTGCCTGGCAATCTCTGATTTTGGAGCGATGTTTTCAACACGCATATGCCCGCTTTTTTCCCACCACGTCTTAGGATAGGATTTTTCAACGGCTTTCTCAGGGCTGAGCCTCAGTTCTCTCGCAGCGTTTTCCATTTCCTGGAGCTTTGGAGAGGGGATTGCAAGCTGCCGTGGGATAAGTCTTCCATCTGCCCTGCTCTTGCCAGAGTCAAGATTTGCAGGCCAGATCACGATTTTCCTGCTGCGCTCCATCTTTTTTACCTCAGAGTTTCTCTCACTATTGCAGCGACTTCCGCAGGTGTCCTGCCTACTTTCACTCCTGTTTTTTCGAAGGCTTTGATCTTTGCCTCAGCGGTGCCTGTTGAGCCTGAGATAATCGCTCCTGCGTGCCCCATTCGCTTGCCCGGGGGCGCTGTGATGCCTGCTACGAAAGCTACCACCGGTTTGCTCATGTTTTGCTTGATATAGCGAGCTGCCTCTTCCTCATCGGTACCGCCTATTTCTCCTATCAAAATTACGAGCTCCGTTTTTTCATCCCTCTCGAATTTCCCTAGGATATCTATGAAGTTGGAGCCTATAATTGGGTCGCCTCCTATGCCAAGGCAGGTGCTCTGTCCTATTCCCATCCGTGTGAGGTTGTCAACGATTTGATAGGTTAATGTGCCGCTCCTCGAGACTAGTCCAACGCTGCCCGGCTTGAAGAGGTGTCCGGGTAGGATTCCAACCAGGCTCTCTCCGGGCGTGATAACTCCCGGGCAATTTGGACCGATCACAGCCGGCATTCTCTCCATAAGCGATAGCCTCCGGGTTACTCTCAGCATGTCCATCGCAGGTATGCCCTCGGTAATGCACACTATGACCTCGATACCGGCATTTGCGGATTCATAGATCGCATCAGCGGCGAACCTCGCCGGCACGAAGATTATCGATGTATTTGCCCTCTCCTTTTCTAAGGCACTCGCAACACTGTCGTAGACAGGAATGCCATCTGCTTTCGTTCCCTCTTTCCCGGGCGAAGTTCCTGCCACAACCTTTGTGCCGTAAGCTGCCATTCTCTGGGTGTGGAAACTCCCCTCTTTACCGGTTATGCCCTGCACCACGAGCCTTGTATTTTTATTGATAAGTATGCTCATGCTGCACCCCCCTTTGCAGCAGCGACCGCTTTCTTCGCCCCTGCCTCCATGGTTTCGGCTGTTATTACTTTCACCTGCTTGAGGATCTCCCTTCCTTCTTTCTCATTTGTACCCGCTAATCGAATCACAATTGGGACTTTTACGTCCATAGATGAGAGCACGCTTACGATGCCCTTTGCAACTTCATCGCAGCGCGTAATGCCGCCTAAAATATTGAAGAACACCACTTTTACATCCTTATCGAAGAGCACGATTTCAAGACCTTTTCTAACCTGATCAGCCGATGAACCACCTCGTAAATCAAGGAAGTTAGCGGGTTTACCTCCTTCCATGTGAATTAGATCAAGGGTTGTCATCACGAGTCCGGCGCCGTTGCCGAGCACGCCTATATCTCCATCGAGCTTGACATAGTTCAACCCCATCTCGTCGGCTTTTCTCTCCAGAGGGTTATCTTCACTTGCTTCTTTGAACTTGAGCAACTCTGGCTGGCGATATAGCGCGCTGTCGTCAATAAGCATTTTTGCATCGCTGGCTACAAGCTCGCCTTTTCTGGTCACCACAAGCGGGTTGATTTCAACCAGAGAGGCATCTTTTTCATCGAAGATCTGGTAGAGTGTTTTAAGCATCACAGCTACTTTACCTGCAACTGCTCTGTTGATTTTCGCATCCGCCACGAGCTGCCTTGCCATGTAGTCGTGAAATCCCCAGAGAGGATCTATGTGAAGCTTCGCGATTTTCTCAGGTGTTTTTGCCGCGACTTCTTCTATATCCACGCCTCCCACCGAGCTCACTATTGCAACCGGCAGGCGCCTGCTCCTGTCAACTGTAAAGCCAAGATAGTATTCCTCGCCTATCTCCAGCATTTCCTCGACAAGCACCTTCTCCACAGTTAAGCCCTTTATTTTCATCCCCAGAATCTTTTTAGCCTGAGCCTCAGCTTCCTCAGGAGTACCTGCAAATTTTATGCCGCCAGCCTTGCCTCTGCCTCCAACGTGTACCTGTGCCTTAATCGCAACCTTCGTTTTCATCTTTTCAGCTATAACCCTGACCCTGTCAGGGGCATCTGTAACTTCTCCCCTCGGAACTGGAATTTTATATCCTGCAAAGACCTGCTTTGCCTGGAACTCGTGCATCCGCATAATCGCACCCCTCTGTTTTGCTATTTGCTCAGGTATGTATAAAGCTTTATTGAAATGTCAGCGAATTGCAAAAAATGGGGTGGAAAGCGCAATCAAATTTAAGAAAAGGCTATTTATCAATCCATACAATATTTCAGGGGAGGATTTTATGGCTAAATGGAAATGCTCAGTTTGCGGATATATCTATGACCCGGATGCAGGCGATCCTGAGGGGAATATTAAACCCGGCACAAAATTTGAAGATCTACCTGCTGAGTGGGTATGCCCGGTCTGCGGAGCACCCAAGGACGCATTCGAAGAAATAAAAGAGTGATATTATCGCATAACCGCCTTGCTGGTAAAAGGAGAAAAGTAGTTTCTCCTTTATTACATGCTGCCGAACAGTGCTCCGAGGCCTTCCATTCCACTGGCTTCTTCTTCTTCCTTCTTTTTCTTGTCCTCTGCTTCTTCTTTCTTCTCTGCGGCTGGAGCAGCGGCTGCTGATGGTGCAGCTGTTGGAGCTGCTGCGATCGGTGCGGCGAAAGCTGCCTTTGCGATCGCCTCTGAGATGTTCACTCCCTCGAGAGCCGCTACAAGTGCCTTGACCCTTGCGGAATCGGGCGTAACTCCCGCGGCTTTCAAAACCGAGGTAACACCTTCTTCTTCGACCTTCTTGCCAGCATTGTGCAATATGAGAGCTGCGTATATATATTCCATTTTATAACACCTCTTGAATGCTATCCAAACAGGGTGCCAAGTCCGGCGGCACCCTCTTCTTCTGCTTTATCCTTATCCTCTTTTTTCTCCTCAGATTTCTTTTCTTCTTTTCCTTTTTCCGCTACCTTTTTTTCTTCTGCTGCTTCTACTTTAGCTTTTGGAGCTGCAAGCTTGCCTTTAAGCTCTTCATCAACAGCTTTCTCGTTGATGCTGCCTGCTACGCTTGCGAGGGCTATCATCTCGGAATGCGCTTTTAATAGCAGTTTATCGATGACTGCTTTTTCTAACACCTCGGCGTTTACTCCAAGGTTTCTCGCCTCTATCGCTGCCTTCTGTAGCAGAGGTATGATTGTGAGCTTGCTGGGATACGCGATGTTCATTGCGAGGTTATATCCCTGCTGAGCTGCCTGCGCGATCTCTCCAATATACAGGGCTTCATCGATAGCGAGTGTTTCCGGCTTGAATATGATGCTGCCTTCATAGGCTGCTCGAAGATTTAATCCGACCTCCATTGGATAGATCTCCATCTTACCCAGTATGTCCGCGAGCTTTGGAGATATCACTTCGCCTGCTTTAGCAAGCACCGCTCTATTTCTAATAACCACTTTCCCGCCCTCAACACCAGCAGGTATTCCGACGGCTTGAAGCTCGCTCAGTATCGGACCAGGTTTGAAAGATGTGGATCCTTTTTCGACCACAATATCACGCGGTGAAATATCGCCTGCCTTAGCAGGAGCCGGTTTTTTTGTCTTCTCAAGGAGCTTGTATAGCTTGAATGGATTGGTATCTGTGAATATAAGCCCTGTTTGACCTGATACATAGCTATCGAGCTTTTTAACTTCCCCTTCGCTCTCCTTCAGAGCGATCGTAACCATGGAGTTTCTAGCCACCTTCAGCCTGGCCAGACCTCGCAGATCAGAGCGTATCTTCTGCAAATTTCTCGCAGGCAGGCCACGCATGTCAACGATCGCAACTACAGAGTGCTTCTTTATCTCACTCTTTAGCTCTTTGATCTCATCTTTCTTCCACCTGGGCAGATGAGAAGTCCTTTTACCCACCATCTAAATCACCCTGACCGCTTGCCCCATTGTAGTTTTAAGATAAACAGAGCGAATATTCTGACTGCCCTTCTCAAGCCGCCCCTCGATGCGCTTGATCACAGTTTCTGCATTATTAGAAAGCTCCTCAGGGCTCATCGTCCTTGCTCCAATTGAAATATGAAATGTAAGGCGATCTCTCGATCTTACTTTAATCGTCCTGCGCACGCGTTCGATCAAATTTCCAACATCACCGCCCGGAGGAATGGGATCGGGCATCTTCCCCCTTGGAGCGAGGATTGGACCCATGCTTTTACCTATAGAGGGCATCAGCGGTGCTTCTGCAATGAAGAAATCGATATCCTTGATCAAGGCACGCAATTTTTTCTTATCAGCACCTAACTTGGGAATTTCATCAGGGGGAATAATAAGATTCGCTCCTGCCTTTTCTGACTTCAGCGCAGTCTCACCTCTAGCAAAAACGCCGACCCTTATTTCCCTCCCCAAACCACTAGGTAGGATAATGCTCTCGTCGATGCGATTCTTAGGCTTGCTCATATCAACGCCTTTAAGATTAATCGCAAGATCGACGCTCTCCTTAAAATTGCGCTTGGGGGATTTTTCGAGTATTTCCTTAACAGCCTTTTCGATTTCCTTTCGATCTACTGCCATAGGCAACCTCCGTAGTACTTTCGACAATCGTCTCCTACGGGCCTGCACAGAAGAGCTGAATAGCCAAGTGCAGGCTATGAGTTTAGATAATTAAGCATCAATTGTATTTAAAGGTTTTGAGTTCAGAGTTCAGAGTCCCGCAAGGCTGTAATGTGGTTAAGTGGAACTTGCAATCCCTTTCTAAGATGATTTCCGAAGGCTTATTACACATTTCGATGTTTATTATACAGGATTGAATATGGTGTTAAAGCTTTTAGAGGGAAATAAGAAGTTTGTCAGCGAGGTATTCAGGAAGGAAAAAGCGCTTTTCAAAGCTCTGGCAAAGGGACAGAAGCCATATGCGCTCTGGATCGGCTGCTCGGATTCACGTGTGCCTGTGAGTATTGTCACACAGAGCAAACCAGGTGAAGTATTTGTGCATCGAAATATTGGGAATATAGTGGCACTCAACGATTGGTCATTAAGCACTGTTCTGGAGTATGCTATCAAGCATTTGAAAATTCCCGAAATAGTTGTATGCGGTCACTACGGCTGCGGTGCAATGCACGCACTGGATGTGGAGCTTGAAGATAGCTATATACCGATCTGGCTGCTTAACGCTGTGGATGCAAAGAAGCGGGTTGATGAAAAGATCAGAGGAAAAAAGATTGACAAAGCTGTAAGAGAAACGATGATTGTTGAAGAGAATGTGCGCCTCCAGCTTGAGCATTTGAAGGAGCACCCGGTTGTTAAAGAAGCCCTCAAGCAGAAAAAGCTGAAGCTTCATGGCTGGGTCTATGACATTCACACGGGGAGGATAAAGGTCATTGTGCCATGATCGTTGATTGAGCTATGCAGAAGACTCCGAATAGAATTAAAAAGACTCCGCATCCCACTAATATCGCGTGGTATGTCTTCACGCTCATCAATTTTTTCCCTTTGCTGAATGAAGTTGAGATGAAGGTGTACCAGCTCAAATCTGAGAACCAGTGGCCAATTACAAATGCACCTGCGCCAGCCATGCCTATCTGCAAGCCCCTGAGCACAAAGCTGTTTCCGATTGTGAGCCACCAGAACCAGAAAAAAGGATTCAAGACAGAAGCCATTATGCCTGCCATAATCGGATTTGCATTATTGCCATTTGAGCTATCAAGGCTCGCGTCTTTGCTTGCCCTTATTGTTAGAATACCGAAGAGACAGAGCATGATGCCGCCTGCAACATATATATAGAAAAAGCCTGAACGAGGGATAAAAGCAGCGAAACCAAAGATAATGACAAGTGAAACCAGAATTTCAAGCAGAACATGGCCCAGCACCACAAGCGGGCCTGAGGTCCATCCTTTTTTCAGCGAAGCATCTATGGTTGCAATCAGCAAAGGTCCGGGCGTTAGAGCACCTGTGAAACCGAGAGTAAAGCCAACGATCAACAGGCTCAGAATTTCAAGTTCAAGTGCCATAATACAATGTTCCAAGTCTTTAGCGCCTTATCGCTTTAATAGCTTTCGCTGAAAGCATGCGTAAACCAGAAGCATAGAGACCGCAAGCAAAGGGAACTCGAAGCCGGGTGAGGTTTTTTTAACCATGACATCTGTTCTGGCGGAGAGGTAGTCCTCTTTTTTTGCTTCTATGGATACTGTGCCATTTTTGCTGAATTTATGGACTACAGTCCCGTTTGCATCAGTAACGTAAATGGATTCTCCTATTATTACGGTTGCACCACTTACTGCCCTGTCATCGGCCAGAATCTTGATATTATATTCTTTGTCCAGCTCCGGAACTGGAGGTGCTTCTATCCTCAGCTGAAGAATTCGGGTTATATCTGAGCTATAGATCTCCCCGTCAAATCTTATAATTCCTGTTACCTTTACCAGATCCCCTGCTGCATAGCCTCCGTTTGTGGAAATTATTTTTTTGTTCTTCGCTGTGTCATCGCTTATGGTAATCCTGTAAAACCCGGTATTCTGCTCTTGCTTAATCTGCTCCAGCGTCCCCTTCACCACCACAAGCATGTCCTGAAATTCAGGTGAGGATACCTGAAATAGTGCCAGCGGCTGAGGAGTCGAAGGGAGTGGAGGGCCTACCAGCACATCTATTTTGCTGTACTCTGACTGATTTGTTAAATTTCCATCTGCTCCTTCAAATGTATAGTTGACTTTTACCAGAATCGTCTTCAGAGTTGCAGTGTCACTCTCTGTCATATTAAGATTTATCACCCAGTTAGTTGCATTAATCCGGGCAGGCATTGAGTCAAAATGCAGAGAGCTATTTTCGAAAGTAACATTTTCAATCCTAGCGGATTTGTAATTTGAGGATAAAATTACAACCAGCGTGTAGCTATTACCTTTATGAACAGATCTTACTTCCTCAGCCAGTGCAACGTCTCCAAATTTGAAGTCATGTATCAAAAAGGTATGAACCTGCGCACTCGCTGTGCCGATGAAAAGCAGCAATGAAACCGCTATGATCCATCTCCACTTTTTAAACATTCACTCTAAGTATTGCAAGAAGCTGACATAAATATTATCCGTGGCAGACCAGCTTTAATAAAAACATCAGTCCTCTCTTCCAATTTCAAGCATTCTATCAAGAGCCTGCTTTGCCCTCACTCTTATGTTCTCCGGAACTTTTACTTCAAACTCCATGTTCTCAAGGCATCGCAGCAATTTTTCAAGAGTGTTCAGCTTCATATTAGGGCACACAGCCTCCTCGGACACAGGATAAAAATATTTCTCAGGATTTTCCTGCCTGAGTCTGTATATCAATCCGACTTCCGTGCCGATTATGAACTCCCTGGCACTCGATTTCCGTGCGTGTCTCACCATTCCGCCCGTGCTATACACGAAGTCCGCATTTGCTATTACATCCGGACGGCACTCAGGGTGAACGAGCACTTCCGCATCAGGGTGCTCCTCCTTCGCCCAGAGCAGATCTGCAAGCGTTAGCTGCTCGTGTGTTGGACAGTAACCCTGCCAGGGAATTATCTGCTTCGCGGTTTTCGAAGCAACATAAGCCGCGAGATATCTGTCAGGGATGAACAGGATTTTTTTTTCGTGAATCGAGTTGACTACTTTGACCACATTGGCGGAGGTGCAGCAAACATCGCTCTCTGCTTTGACAGCAGCACTTGTGTTGACATAGCAAACCACGGCGGCATCCTTTAGCATTTTTTTCTCCTTTTTTAGCTCAAGTGGTGTAACCATTGCTGCCATCGGGCAGCGCGCCTTTAACTCCGGTACCAGAACTTTTTTATCAGGACACAGGATAGCAGCGCTTTCGGCCATAAAATCGACACCGCAGAAGACAATAACCTCTGCCTCATGCTTCGCTGCCTTCTGACTCAAACCGAGTGAGTCCTCAACGTAGTCAGCGACCTGCTGTATCTCAGGTATCTGATAGTTATGTGCGAGTATGATCGCATTTCTCTCTTTCTTTAGCTCCAGAATTCTCCGCTGAATCTCGTTCAAAAGCTACTACTCTCCCTATGTGCCTATTTGAACAGGCTCGGATATTCTCTTGAGAGTGGCAATCGCCGAGAGCACCGCGAGGTAACTTGTCCTTGGGTTGGTTTTAGACGGCAAATTCTTTATCCTTATGCTTGCTTCTCCAAATTTTCCTTTAATCTCTATCCTGTGAATGTTTCTATTGATCGAAGGATCTGCCACTACTCTGACAGTAGTCTGATCAGCTCCGAGTGCGATCAGGCTCAGCGTTGCAGCGACGTTTACATTCGCAGGGAAGAATTTAACTGCATCCCTTGCACTGCCTTTAAACAGCGCTGTGGCTTTTTTAATCCTGCCCAGGTCTATCTTCTTCTCTCTCACAAGGGGAGCATTACGCAGGGCAACAGGGGGCTTGCTTACCGTGAGAGTTACGCTTTTAATACCAGCTAATCTCGCACTCCTCAATCCGTCGATGCCCATAATTGCTCCCGATGGTATATAGACTCTGCAGTTATTTTGTTCTGCCAGTTTTTTTATCTCCAGAAAAAGTTTTTCATCAAGAAGTGCTCCGGTGCTCATTATCATAACGCTCTTTCGCATCTCAAGAGCAGGAATCGCGATTTCACGCACCGCTTTCTGCGATGCTGCTTCAACCAGAAAATCAATGACTTCAAGCATCCGGTCGGGCTTTAAAACCACTGGCTTGCTTTTCAATCTTGAAGCAAATCTCTCAGCCATTACCTCATCTCTATCATAGATGGCAGCCAGCTCCACCTTTATAGTTCCACTATCGATTGCAGTGCACAGCTCCTTGCCGATTGCTCCTATTCCAACTATGCCTATCCTCATTTTTTCACTCGATTTAGAAAAGTATTATAGCTTCAATGAAACATAAAAAGCTATCGTATGCTGACCACGAGCGAAATCGAGGGCTTTTTCCAAGAGGATGTGCATTATGGTGATATTACTGGAGAGCTTATCGCGGACAAAATAATTGAAGCCGAAATTATTGCTCATGAGTCCGGAGTTCTAGCCGGACTTGAAGAAGCAATGAAGATCTTTCGGTATTTAGATCTGAAAGCAGATTCAAAAACACGCGATGGCAATAAGGTAAGCAGAGGAGAAACCGTGCTCTCGATAAAAGGCAGCTCCAGAAAGATTTTGCATGGCGAGAGACTCGCGCTTAATTTTCTGGGTAGAATGAGCGGTATAGCAACGCTTACAAGCGATTACGCTGCGAGGGCAAAGGGCGTGCGCATAGCAGGCACTCGAAAAACGACTCCTGGTTTCAGAAAGTTTGAGAAAAAGGCGATAGCACTGGGAGGGGGAGATACACACCGCTTTTGTCTGGGTGATGCAGTGCTGATAAAAAACAACCACATCGCAGTGGCAGGGCTGGAAAATGCAATCAAAACTGCAAAGCAAAAAACCAGTTTTACAAAGAAAATTGAAGTCGAAGTCGAAAGCAGCAGCGATGCGGTCAAAGCGGCGAAGCTCGGCGCCGATATAATAATGTTCGACAACATGAAGCCGGGGGAAATCAAGAAAGCAATATTTGAGCTGAAAAAAATCGGGCTCAGGGAGCGCGTAATAATTGAAGCCTCAGGCGGAGTTACGCTGGCAAATGCCGCAGCCTACGCGCGGACAGGTGTGGACGTGATCTCAGCCGGGGCACTCACGCACTCCTCGCGATGGCTTAACTTCAGCTTGAGGATTAAATAGCTTTTTATATCAAAAGGCAAACTATTATCGCAGCTATGCGGCCGTCGAAAACCGATTATTACTTAAACATCGCGCGGGAAGTGGCGCAGCGTGCCACCTGCTTGAGGCGGAGATTCGGCGCGGTTATCGTGAGAGAAGACCAGATCGTTAGCACTGGCTATGTAGGCTCGCCCCGCGGTACTAAGAACTGCATAGACCTTGGTGAATGCCCCCGTGCCAAAGCCAATATCCCCCAGGGGGAGCGCTATGAGCTCTGCCGCTCTGTGCACGCCGAGCAAAATGCAATAATAAATGCTGCCAGAGCTGGTGTCAGCTTGCTCAACGGTACCCTCTACCTCTACGGCGAAAACGTTAGCGACAGAAGCATAGTCGGCGGGCAGCCCTGCAAGCTCTGCAGAAGAGCGATAATAAACGCGGGGATAAAAAATGTAATAGTGAGAGAAAAGCAGGGCTATAAGAGTTATGATGTGGATAAGTGGATCAGCGAAGATCTGTTCGACTACACAAAGCAGGACTTCAGCGGATACTGATCTGGCTAAAAGCAAAAGATTAAAGTACAATCAATATATGCTCATCTTTTGATGAAAATCGAGGCCTTCACAGTCAAAGATATACCTCTTATTAAAAAAGGGGACGATCTCGCGCAGTTAATTACAGAACGCGTGGACCTAGAAAATGGAGACATTGTAATAGTCTGCTCAACAGTGGTAAGCAAATCCGAGGGCAGAATCGTTCGCCTCGAAAATATAAAGCCCGGGAAAAGAGCGATTGCAGTTGCGAAGCGCAACGAAGACGATTCGGGGTTTGTTCAGGCAGTGCTGAATGAGAGCGGAAGGGTGCTTTTGGAAAGCCCGTTTCTTCTCTGCCAGACAAAATATGGTCACGTCTGTGTTAACGCCGGTGTCGATAGGTCAAACATCGAGGATGGCTATCTTGTGCTTCTGCCGGTGGATCCTGATAGAAGCGCTAGGAGAATCCGGCGGGCGATCTTCAGAGATACAGGCAAAAGAGTGGCGGTGATAGTAACCGATACCAACGGCCGGGCTTTCAAAGAAGGTCAAACCGGTGTGGCGATAGGTATAGCTGGCATTTCGCCAACGAAGGACTGGAGGGGGAAGCGCGATCTTTTCGGGCGCGAGCTTCAGGTTAAGAACGAGGCAGTCGTGGATGAGCTCGCGGGGCTCGGTAATCTTCTGACGGGTGAAGCGGATGGTGGCACACCGGTGGCAATAGTGAGAGGATATAAATACAGACAAGGGAAGGCAAGCATCAAAGAGATCTACAGAGATGAGAAATTCGACGTAATAAAAAGGGCGCTGCGAAAATTAAAGTAAACGGAAAAAGCTTAATTCTACGCACCAAGACTTTTTAACGATGAAATTCTACTCTGCAAGAAAGCTCCAGAACAAATGCATTCACTGCAATTTTTGCGAAACAGCATTTAACTGTGCAGGTAAGTGCACAGGCTGCGGCGCATGTGTTGAGGGCTGTCCGCATTCAGCCAGGGCACTGGAGGAGAACTTTGAACAGAGACCAGGCATAAAGATAGACGTAGATGGAGAGTGCTTTGAGCTTCCAGAGAGCATAACTATTTTAAAAGCGCTGGAAATTCTGGGATACGAGTTCGCAAGCTCGCCTGAAGGTGGAAAGCTTTTTGCACCATGCAGAACCGGTGGCTGCTGGAGCTGCGCGGTGCTTGTGGATGGCAATTTAAAGCCAAGCTGCATAACAGCGATAGAAGATGGAATGGAGATCATAACAGAAAGAAGTCAAATCGATGGCAAAATACCACTCAGGCTCGTTAGCGGCTTTCAGGGGCACTCGGTAGGGGGTGTCGGCACACCATATAGCCTGAAAAGCAATCTTGGTCGTGCAATAGAAGTGGCTTGCTTCGCTCATGGCTGCATACTGCGCTGTCCAACGTGTCAAAACTGGGAGGTAACCTATTCCTCGAGGTATGATCCTTTGACTCCGGTTCAGGCAGCAAAAGCCATGACACAGTCGCGTCGAGACTATCTCGTGGATAGAATAGCAATTTCGGGTGGTGAATGCACTTTAAACAGACGCTGGCTTGTGGAGTATATTAAAGAGTTGAAGCTGCTGAATAGAGACGGCAGGGCAAGAGTACATGTAGACACTAATGCAGTCGTCTTGACCGCAGATTACCTTGACGACCTTGTAGAAGCGGGGATGACAGATATAGGGATAGATGTAAAAGGGCTAGATCTTGAGACATTCACAGGCATCACTGCCATAAGAGATAAGAGACTGGCGAAGAAATTGCTGCAAACCGAGTGGGAAGCACTTAATTATATGCTCGATAACTACAGAGAAGAAGTTTTCACAGGAATCGGAATTCCATATAACTCTGCATTCATCACCTTGGACGAAATTTTCAAAATAGGATCAAAAATTGCAAGCTCAGATCCAGAAGTACAGGTAGTGGTGCTTGACTATCGCCCTGAATTTCGTAGAATGGATATTAAAAAACCATCTTACTTCGAGATGCTGAATGTCAAGAAAACACTTGAAGGTACTGGATTGAGATTCGTAATATGCCAGACTGAATATGGCCATGTTGGGCCACATTGAGTAGGAGAAAATTTAAACAAGTACGATGCCTTGTAGTCATATTAAAAAGTTAAAGAAAAGATGAGAAATTTCATGAGAGATAAAAAGCATTTCGAGCTTGAAAAAAGCTATCTCTTCTGGTGCAGGAGCTGCAATGTTCCACTGCTGGATAAAGAGTGCGGTATATGCGGTGAAAAAGGCCTTCAGCTAGAGCTCTCAGCTCCCGGGGACGTTCGTTTTTCCTCTCCTCATGAAAAAAAGCTGATCCACGATCTTATGCTGAAATCATTTGGCTTCAATCCTCTTGATGGTAAAATTGTGCTTTTGAATAAAATTCCTGGTGAGGATAAAACCGATGAGATAATCGTCGACGGAGTGCGCTTTGGAATATTAAGATTTGATATGAAAGAACTCTGCTTCAAGCTCGATTTGATGATCGAAGGAGCAGTTGCGCTGATCCAGTCAGGTGCTCAGAAGAAAATCGTCAAGATCTCCTCTGGCGGGCGGCATTTAAGCGGGAAAAATATTGACGGAAGCGAGGTAACCGAGTGCTCGGATGACGTCGAGAAGGGCGATACGGTGCTTGTTATCTGTAAAAACCTGGGCGGCTTTGGCATTTCGTATAGAAATAGTAGCGAGTTAAAGGGGCCGGGTCAAGCATTGAAGCTCAAAAAAATCGATTCGAGAAAGGCAGGGTTCCTCTCAAGAGTGCCTAAAATGGATGAAGTTATCCGGGCAAATGCGATGCATATGAAAAGGCTCGTCAAAGACGCCGTGAACACGATACGTGGAATTGCCAGCCAGAAAGAATTTAGAGACTCGCCAGTCTACGTTTCCTTCAGCGGCGGGAAAGACAGCCTTGCCACGCTCGATCTAACCAGAAGTGCTGTAAAAAACCGGTTAAAAGTGTTCTTCGTAAACACCGGAATCGAGTTTCCTGAAACCGTAGAGTTTGTGAGAAGCTTCTGCAGAGAGAACAAAATCGATTTAATCGAAGCAGGAGCCGGAGAAGCTTTCTGGGAGAATCTTCCAAGCTTCGGTCCACCCGCGAAGGACTTCAGATGGTGCTGCAAGGTCTGCAAGCTCGCGCCTATAAACACGGTGATAGAAGAATGCGCTGGCATGGGTAAAAAGTGCGTCACCGTTGAGGGCAAAAGAAAATACGAGTCCTTTGCAAGATCAAAGATAGCTGCGAAGGAAGAGAACCCGTTCATCCCGCGTCAGGTCAGCGTTTTTCCGATCCGTAACTGGCGCGCCATAGAAGTGTGGCTCTACATTTACTACCGCAAGCTTGAGTACAACCCGCTTTACGACTTCGGGTTTGAGCGCGTAGGCTGCTGGCTCTGCCCTGCCGAGCTCACAGCGGAGTACCTCAGATTCAAAGAATTGCACCCCGATCTTTACTCCCGCTGGCAGGAGTATCTGTCAGCGTGGTCAAAAGCAAACAAGCTCAGCGAGCAGTTCATAAAACACGGTTTCTGGCGCTGGAAAGCGCTGCCCCCCAAGATGAAGCAGCTTGCAGCAGAGCTGGGTATGGATACGGAATTTAAGGTGAAAGCTGATGATTTCAACGTTGTGGTAACATCAGGGGTTTCACCTTGCAAAGCAGGAGGGTACACAGTGGAGGGTAAAGTCACAGGGATACTGCCTTTTGAAGCAAAAAATGTGGCAAATATCATCGGAGACATAACATACTCTGAAGACCTTGGAGTGCTTCTGATAAAAACCAGAGACTCAAGCGTGAAGATATTCTCATCAGGACATATATCCATAAATGCCCCTGCGAGAGAAGAAGCAATGGCTCTTTTTTCGAACACAGTAAAGGCGCTGATTCGTCTGAAGATGTGTGCTAAATGCAGCATTTGTCTGAAAGCCTGTCCCGTAGATGCCATAATCCTTGAACCTCGGCTTAAAATCAAGAGGGAATGCATCAGATGCGGGAAATGTATTGAATCATGCGTTGTGGCAAAATATTCTGATATGCTCCTGCCCGGTTTCAGATGAAAATTAGGGTCTTGGATAGCTCTGGTTGTTGAAGAAGCTTTGTGAGTGTGAATACAGCGTGGAGGTGTTGTTGGTTATGTAGTGCGCGGACTGACTGAGCCCGCTGAGCACAGGACTGGGATAAATCGTAATGTGTGCCTGCATTATTCTCTGGAATCATCATAATGTACTGCGCTCAATTTAAAAAGGTAGCATCCGAATCACAGCCAGTGCGAGCACCGCCACTACTACGCTGAGGGTCGCTCCCACAAACAGGAAAGTAATTATATCCGAGGTAAGATGCACCCCCCGGTGGACCATGAAACCCATTATCGCGATTACGGCTGAGAATGCAATTACAATATATGTAACAGTCTTGTTCAATAACTCGTTAAATGTCAGCTCTTCCATTCCATTCGCCTATTTATAGTAGTCAAGTTCAAAGCGCTTCGCTTCACGGCGCTTGCGCTCCAGAAAACCAAAGACGCTACCATGGGGCGCCCCATCGATAATCATATTAATCGCGCTCCTTATTACCTCAATCTGCTCCGCAGTACCTATGACGCTGACGGTGTCGCCATATATAGATAGTCTGGCGCCTGTTGTTCGCTCGATGAAGCTCCGTGTCTTGCCACTTTCTCCTATGATTCTCCCTTTAATGCGCCTCAGCTCGGATTCAGATGCAGTGGCTTTTGACAGGTCGAGCACGTCCAGAATTAGATCTTCATTTTCGATCAGAATAAAGGCTTTCTCAGGGCTGAAGCCGCGACCTATTGCTCTTATTAACTCGCTTGCGCGCAGGACCTTAAGTGCTTCCTCAGCTCCCTCGCATTTAGCGTCAATACCCACACTGCCGGTATCACTATCAACGCTCAGCACGGTGTTTGTACGCTCTTCAATTTGCTTCTTCATCCCGCCGTTCGGTCCGATTATTACACCAATTCTATCACCGGGCACCTTTACGTACTGTCTCATACAGCATACCTTCAAGCTTCAATCTTAATTTTTCTTAACACTTCTTCCACGGAGCACTTCACACCAAGTTTGCGGAAGTATTTAACGATATTTCTAACATCTCTCTCCAGAAATGTCCCTGAATTCGGGTGGTCGAGAAGGAGGGATTGACCCATGTCTATGAAAACAGGCCCCTCTTCGTAGTACATTATATTGTACTCGCTCAGATCGGCGTGTACCAGACCGGCATTCTGATGGAGCAGCTTCATGTACTCGACTACTTTCTCAAAAACTTTTCTCGGTTTTTCGATCTCCACTTCGCGAAGGAGGGGCGCTGCTATGCCGTTTTTTCCTATGAACTCCATTAAAAGAATGTTTCTCTCCATAACAAAGGGTTCAGGCACTCTCACGCCTGCCGCTCTGGCTCTGCTCAGGTTTCTGAATTCTTTTCTGGTCCAGGCAAACACGATGTCTTTTTTGCTGTGCTTTATTTTCTCAAAACGCTGGTCTCCAATTATGTAGTCCTGCATTGCTTTAAAATCACTTGTTGTGATTCTGTATATTTTCACGGCAAGCTCTTTTTCGTTCTCGCCTATTGCGTGAAAAACATTGGCTTCTTTGCCGGTTGCGATTACTCCCCCCATTGCCCGGATCAGGCCTTTATTTGCAAGCTTATATAAAGCGAGCAGCGTAGGGGTATCAAAAACGTCTCCACTCACCTGAAAATCGTCGGAGTCCTTTATTTTAACGCGCTGGGCGTCGAGCTTCCTGTCAACCTGCCTCTGCGCTTTATCGGTTTTCAGAATACCTGTCACGGTCTTAACCTTTCAGATACCCTTTTCTCTCGAGCCATGATACGTGAGGATCTGTGTAGCGCCAGATGACATCCGCTTTATCATTTTGAAAGCTCCACGGTAGAACTATTACCACATCTCCCTGGCTTATCCAGATTTTCTTCTTCAGCTTCCCGGGAATCCGGCAGAGCCTTGTTATGCCGTCCATGCATCTGACTCTCACGTGATTGGCACCGAGCATGTTTTCAACAACACCCAGGATCTCACCCTCATTTTTTTTCGGAATGCGAACTCTCGTTACTATCTCTTCAGAGTGTCTCGCTGGTTCATTTTTCAGGCTATCACCTCTTTTATATTTTTTTGAATTATCTATTTTATAAGCTGGATCAGTTTAATGCTTTCGCTCCCTTTTCGCCAGCAGACCCTTTGAAGTCTGCCACGATGCTCTGACGCACTCAGGCAGCGTTTCACCTGATCTAAACCACTCCTCAAGGAAGCGTTTTGTAGTGCGATCTGAAGGATATCCGCTACCTATTCTCCTTCCCATGCTGCGCTCTATTTCTCTTATGCAGGCATCCCTTTTCACCTTTGCAATTATGGATGCTGCCCCAACCACGGGATATTTTTCATCTGCTTTGTGCTCAGCTATAATTTCTATTCCACTGACGTTATTCCTCAAGTTCTGCGCAAATCTGGAGGCGATTACGTCTGCAGCATCGACAATGGCTTTGCCTGCGTTTATCTTTTTTAATACATGCGAGTGGCAGAGCACCATTATTTCATTCATTGTCATAATCTTCCGTAACTCGTCGATCTGCGTTGCGCTCACCACATACTCGTGGTGCTGAAATCTCTTTTTAATTTGCTCGGCAATCTGTTCTCTTGCTCTTGGAGTTAGCTTCTTTGAGTCCTTTACACCGAGGCGATCTAAAATGGCAAGTTCTGACTCTTCGAGTACCACTGCTCCTACCACTAAGGGACCTATTACGGGTCCCTTTCCAGCTTCGTCCACTCCGGCGATTAACATTTATAATTAGAAATGGCTATGCCATTATTTGAAGTCTGCTATGTGCTGGATAAATTTTGCCCAAGGACTGGAGTAGAAATGCTCGGTAGAGAGGGGCTGTCTGTCATGGAATAAATATATTTTCTGACCGTTAAATTCGTGTGCGGAGTATCCGCGTTTTATGAAGAAATCTTTGAATCCCGGTTTATTGCCGAGTACTCCAATCATCCTTTCACATCCATTTCTGGATGCGGTTTGCACCGCGATATTTAATATCTCGGTGGCTATACCGCGATTTCTGAATTCGGGCTCAACGTATATATCATCGATTCTGGCAGCTTTTTCCAGATATGAAACATGGATAAAAGCGATCAGGTTTAAGGGCATGGCTGGTTCTCCAATGAGCTCTCCAAGATACGCGTAAATCGAGAGATATGCGATTATTCCTTCTACTCTTATTTCATCTACGTGGTATGTTATTCTCTCACCCATCCTGTCGTAAAAATGGGGTAGCTTGTGATTTGGCGGATGTGAATCGTTTTTAAGGGAAATCAACCGACACCCCTCATATTTTTTCAGAATTTTGTATTTAATATTGTTTATACAAGTATATTAATTTAACTTATGTGCAAAAAAGTCTCGATAACTTTTAATATAAAGCAGTAGAGATAATATCTTTGGATGCTTGAGATAAAGTATGAAAAAAACTCTATAATGATTTTTGATACTGATGAAAAAAAGTCGCTTGCCTTTCACATTGATAAATACAGCATCTCAAACGCCACGTATAAATTCA
This sequence comes from uncultured Methanocellales archaeon, assembly GCA_964631075.1. Classification (GTDB taxonomy): domain Archaea; phylum Halobacteriota; class JAWCLZ01; order JAWCLZ01; family JAWCLZ01; genus CAZVYP01. The sequence continues at coordinate 4,466 of CAZVYP010000018.1, read as the reverse complement.
GATTTCCCGTGGATGAGATAATATCGATAAAATGCAAAAAAATACAGTTTAGCGCCTTTGTAACTTTCATCAGGAGGGCAAGCGATTACGAGCTTTTACAGCAGATAACTCATAAAGGAGTATTTGAACTCGGCCGGGATGGATATGTTTTGGAAATAAGTGCTCACTTAAAAGTCTACGTATTCGTGGATGCAGGAATGAAAATCACTTTCGATGAGTCGAGCATCTCATTTGAATTTGATCCAGAGACCGAGGTAGTAATAGGAGCCCGGTCGTACGGCAAAAAGCCGCAGGCTAAAATACTTACAACGAAGGATTTCAAAGATATCGCAAAAGCAATCTCCCAGCTGTCATCGGCGATAAAAATCGATACCTGCGAAAGGTCTTACCCAACACTTCGAGATCATCCTCCTCTCATAGAGTTTTCGAGAAAAGCTGATATTCCTGAGCTCAGAAAATTAAGGAGTGGAGTGGAAATTTATGTTCCACCGCGGCTTGAATATCTCTACTCTGCGGCACCTCTGGCATACTACCTGCTTTGTGATTTGAAGATCGGCAGCCCCAGAATCGAATGTGACAATGGTTTTTCCTGTGAATTGCCAAAATTCCCTGAATTTGAGGATAGGGTCAGCGAAATTCTGCAGCGGGTTTTTTTCTTGGACTGCCTGGTCAGGACTGAGGGACTGTATAAGATTAAGATCCATGAAGCACGAGCACTCGAAGCCCTCGGTTTAGATGCGCGCTTACTTTATAACAGGAAAATTGAGGATCAGCTGTGTGCGTATCTTGAAATTCCATCCGAAAAAATCAGGGAGTTCATGCCGGACTGGCACCTCTCAACCTACGTGGAGCCATCCACGAGCAGAGCAAGAGCTCTCCCCTTCCTGCTTAACGAGCTTTCTCTGATATTCACACCCGTAAGTAAAGAGATCTCAGAGAGGGAATTAATAACCTCCTCGCTGAAGGATTTCTTCAGATCCGGAACTGAAGCTAAAGCAGCCCGCGAGCTGCTGATGCCTGTGCTGAAGAGCAGCCGGAACAGTGCCTGGCTCTCATCCGGAACGCCAGTGGATGTGGTAAAGGTGGAGGAAATTGCTTTTTTGAATCAGTTAAAATTTATTCAAAAGGAGAAGGACCACATAGAAGTCTCTCTTATTTTGAATGACGATAAGATGCGCGATGAGCAGGCAAATGTTGCACGCATCTACAAGCAGAGGGACGACGTTCCTCTCGATACTGACATCTTTCAGATGGTCAGCAGAAAGGAGCTGAAGGAGATTTTTTCGGCTGGCTATGATATGGTGCACTACATAGGACATTGTGATGCAGATGGTTTCGTATGCACCGATGGACACATTCACGCGTCAGATCTTGAGAGCAATAATACCCCTGCATTTTTCCTGAATGCGTGCGGGAGCTATGAAGAGGGCGTTGAGCTGATAAATCGCGGCTCGGTTTGCGGAGTGGTCACACTGTTCAGGGTTTTAAATCAAGAGGCACTCGAGATCGGCTACACCTTCGCCAGGCTGCTGAGCAGTGGCTTCCCGGTTTGCGATGCCATAGATCTTGCACGGAGGAGATCGCTGTACGGCAGGGACTATCTGGTGCTTGGAAATGGGATGTACGCTCTTATGCAGGGGCGCAATTTCAATGTGCCTTTTATCTGGGAGCTTAAAAAGGAAACTTATAACAGGTATGCGACAACCGTTAAGACTTTTGAATATGGATATATGGGCGGTACCTTTGTCTCTTTCTTCGAGGAACCCAATGTCTTCCATCTGTTCTATGGGGATATCTCTTGCAGAAACAGAAGCCTTGGAGAGCTTTTGAAAATAATGAGAGTGGCGCAGTTTCCTATCATATTTGAGAATCGGCTTTTATGGTCCAGTGATGTGATCAAGAATCCAAGACTCATAGTATAGATATGAATATGGAAATAAAAATAGAAAATTTATTTTGAATTATGGCCCTCTAAATGCACCATATGCCGATACGGTTTCGGTTGCGATTGTCAGCATCAGCAGACCGAGCAATAGTGCTAGAGTTCTTGGATCTCTGACAGTAGCCAGTAAGTCAAGTAGCTTATCCATTTTTCCCACCTCCTATCTAGTTTTTTCCCGATTATGCAATAATTATGATAATGATGATTATTATGATTATCATTATGATAATAATGTATAGACTTATTTTCACTTTAATAAAACTTTCGGTCTAATATTAAAATAAAAATATCTGGATGCCAGTATGCAATACAATAAAATACTTTTACAATCATAAAAAAAAATCGATATGGCCAGAGTTTTCCTGGGCAAATTGATGCTTCACTGGTGCTTGAATTGCAATCTTCCATTACTCGGAGAAAGGTGCGGGAAATGCGGCTCAAAAGCAGAAAAAGTGAATATAACCCCGCCCGGCGACATACGTCCGGCATTTAAATTCGACTTAGAGCTGATAAGAAAAATCGTGAAAAGAGACTTCGGCGACAAACTTCTAATTCCGGACAATAAACTGGTTGTACTTAACAAGGCACCATACGAGGATAGAATGGATGAAATAATCCTCGATGGAAAAGTAATGGGCACGATCCGATTCGAGCCTCTGAAGCTCGAATGGACATTTCTTCCGAGATTGAGCGGTGCGCGCAGGATGAATATGCAGAAAAAATGGGTGATCATTGATAGCGGAGCAGTCGAGCCAGTGCTGAAAACGGCCAATGTGCTTTCTCCGGGTATTGCGGATGTAGATCCCGCTATAAAAGCTGGAGATGAAGTGATCGTATATAGCAAAGAAGGCAAGGCAATTGCTGCTGGAAGAGCGCGCATCAGCGGCAGCGAAATGCTCGTGAAAGCTCGCGGGCTGGCTGTGAAAACAAGATGGAGCGGATGGGAAGAGGAAAGAATTTTAAAGGGAGGACAAACCTGGAGCGATGCAGTTGAGGCAAATAAGCATATTATCAAGAGCTATGAAGGCGAAGCTATAACGTTCATAAAAAATGTTGTTCAAAATACAAAGCGACCAGTGACCGTTTCATATTCTGGAGGCAAAGACAGCCTCTCAACCCTGCTGCTTGTCAAAAAAGCCGTGGACAAGTTCGACGTGCTCTTTGCAGATACAGGGCTGGAGTTCGAAGAAAGCAGGCATAATGTTTATAAAAATGCGGAAAAATACACCCTCAATCTGATACAGATATCAGCCGGTGATGCATTCTGGGAAAATGTGGAACATTTTGGTCCACCCTCGGTTGAGGCGAGGTGGTGCTGCAAGGTGTGCAAGCTGGGAAAAATTGCGCGGTTAATAGAGCAGAACTACCCTGAAGGCTGCCTGACTTTTATAGGGCAGAGGAAGTATGAATCGGAAATCAGAGCGCTGAGTGAGAGAATATGGAAGAACCCATGGGTGGGGAATCAAGTCTCGGCATCGCCGATTCAAAACTGGACAGCACTGCACGTTTGGTTATACATTTTCCGCGAAGAAGCCGAATATAACCCTTTATACGAAAAGGGCTTTGACAGAATTGGTTGCTGGCTGTGTCCAAGTTCAAGCATAGCAGACTTCCAAAGGATAAAGGAGCTCAATCCCGAGCTATGGCAAAAATGGGAGAGCTATCTTGAAGGGTATGCACGGAAAATGGGGCTTCCGGTGGAGTGGCAGAAATACGGCTTATGGCGATGGAAGAGATACCCTCCTGCGCAGCAGAAACTGATCGACGAGCTGGGGATAAAAATTGACATCGCAAATAAGGATAAGGGGGTAATTGAATTCAAAATGGTCTCCGGATACAGTCCCTGCAGTGCAGGCGGAATATCTGCAGAAGGGAGCCTTGGAATACCACTCGATCTGGAACGAGTTGGAAATATGATCAAAGTAATCGGAAAGTCAAAGATGGCAGAGGGAGTACTATATCTATCCCTCGACTCTTCGAGCTTAACTATCTATGCCTCAGGCACGATCGTGGTGAGAAGCAGCGACGAGCACGCTGCAAGGGATTTAATGGAAAAAGCAAGGAAATCAGTGCTGAGAGCTCTGAAATGCAGCAGGTGCGGAGTTTGCCTCGCTAAATGCACGGAAAAAGCCATAAGGATGCAGGAGGAAGTTGAAATAACAGATGGCTGCAGGCACTGCGGCAAATGTATAGAAAACTGTCCGGCAGTAAAATACGGGTGAGCTGATGAGAGATAGCAAAATAGCAATAATCGACTACGGTCTCGGGAATCTTCGCAGTGCGCAGAAGGCTCTCGAGCACGCGGGTGCAGATGTGATAATAACTAGAGAAGAGTCTGCAGTTGAAAACGCGGATGGCATCGTACTGCCCGGAGTTGGAGCATTCAGAAGCGGCATGGAGCAATTGCTCCCGCTCAAGCACGTTATAATCGAATGCGTTGAACACGGGAAACCTCTTCTGGGTATCTGCCTTGGAATGCAGATGCTGTTTTCCGAGAGCGAAGAAGGCGGGTAATCGAAAGGGC
>CAZVYP010000017.1:0-29174 GCA_964631075.1 uncultured Methanocellales archaeon | reverse complement strand
GTAACTATATTGATGCCATTGTAAATGGCGCTGATCTGACAAACAAAAACATAACCCTACAGCAAACTCCAGAAATGAAATATAACATCTCCGGTTACGTGTTGAATGCAAGCGGGGCACCTATTAGCGGTGCAATCGTAAACAACCTAACTCTGAACTCCAACACCACAGATGCAAATGGCTACTACATATTACCCGAAGCACCAAACGGCACATGGAGAATCACAGCAACAGCAAGCGGCTATACCGGAAACTATGTCGACGCAATCGTTAACGGCGCTAATATAGTAAATCAAAACATAACTCTGGCGCCAGTAGCTCCTTCTCCTACTGCAACACCTCAGCCTTCTGGTGGAGACTCGTCTGAAGGGGGAGGTGGTGGAGGTGGCGGTGGTGGAGCTGTTGCTGGCGAGCCGTATGAGAATGTTGCGGATAATGAAGTCCAGTATATATTGGCGATTGTGCGTGATAAGCAGAATACTGTTGTTTTCAAGAAAACGTCTTCTCACTATCTTGTGGAGGTCAGCTTTGCCTATTCGCAGGTAGCGGATGAAGTCAGTGTATCAGTAGAAAAACTGAAGAATTCCTCGATGCTTGCAAATGGGACGCCACCGGGTATAATATTTGAGAATGTCAATATCTGGGTTAACGTGCCAAATCCCAGTTATGTGAGCAACGCGAGTGTATATTTCTGCGTGGATAAGCGTTGGATGGAGCTGAATAATGTTAACGTGAATACGATTGCTTTATATCGATTCAAGGATGGCAAATGGGATAAACTCTCCACGAGCAAGGTCTCTGAAAATGAGACTTTAGTGTTCTACCTTGCTTCTACGCCTGGTTTCTCGCCGTTTGCAATAGAGGGGGAGAAAATAAGTGTAACGCCTACCACAACACGAACGCCAAATTTGACTCCGACACCGGTTCTAACCCCTGATTCAAAACAAAATATTACAAATGCTACTCCAGCAGGAGAAACATCGCCTCCCGCAGGTCAACGATCAGTATTATTTGAAATCGATCAGGAGGTTTTGAGTTATCTTCTGATAGCTGCTTTCACCGGCTGCATTGCAGGATTTGCTTCAATTGTTTTGGTTACTTTGAAAATTGCCAGGATAGATTAAACTAATTTTTAATGTGCTAGATGATACTGATGCTGCGCCCTTAGCCAATTGATGGATGGAATCCAAAGCTTTATTATTTAGGCAAGCATTATTAATGGCGCAACGCGGGGTAAGTTCTTGTCGCAGCCTGTAATTAATATTGGTATGGTTGGTCATGTGGATCATGGCAAGACAACACTTGTGAGTGCACTATCCGGTGTCTGGACTGATACGCATAGCGAGGAAATCAAGCGCGGCATCTCGATTAGACTGGGGTATGCGGATTGCACTTTCCGTAAATGTCCTGTCTGCTCGGAGCCGGAGTGCTATACGGTTGAGAAAAAATGTCCAGTTCACGGGGAGCCGACTGTTGAGCTGCGCACTGTCTCTTTTGTTGATTCCCCGGGCCATGAAACGCTTATGGCAACTATGCTCTCGGGTGCCGCGCTTATGGATGGAGCGGTCCTGGTCATTGCTGCGACTGAGGAATGTCCTCAGCCGCAGACGAAGGAACATTTGATGGCGCTGGATATCATTGGAATTAGGAATATCATTATTGTTCAGAACAAGATCGATCTTGTGACGAAAGAAGAAGCCCTGAAGCACTACGAGCAGATTAATAACTTCATTAAAGGCACGGTTGCCGAGAACGCTCCTATTATTCCAGTTTCGGCTCAGACCAAAGTCAATGTAGATCTGCTCATAAAAACCCTTGAAGAAGTAATGCCAACCCCTGCTCATAACATTGATTTACCCTGGCAGATGTCAATTGCTCGCTCTTTCGATGTCAATAAACCGGGTACATCTCCCGATAAATTGATAGGAGGCGTGATCGGGGGGTCGCTTGGTCAGGGAAGGGTTCATCCAAAAGATGAGATGGAAATTCGCCCCGGGAGAAAAGTTGAGTATGAAGGAAAGACAAGTTGGATACCTATCAAAACAGCCGTAACCCGACTCATGTATGGAGGTCAGAGCGTAAAAGAGGCCACTCCAGGGGGATTGCTTGGCATTGGTACAAAGCTCGATCCTTATATGACCAAGAGCGATGCCCTCGTAGGTCAGGTAGCTGGTGCTCCGGATACTCTACCTCCTATCTGGGACAGTTTCACAATGAACGTGACCCTGCTGGAGAGAGTAGTCGGAGCTGTCGAGGAAGCGAAAGTTGATCCTATAAGAACGAGTGAGCCTCTGATGCTCAGCATTGGAACGGCTACCACTATCGGTATGGTAACGAGTGCGAGAAAGAGTGAGGCCGAGGTAAAGCTAAAGCGCCCTGTCTGTGCGGATGCCGGTGCGAGAATAGCGATCTCGCGCAGAATAGGCTCAAGATTTCGCTTAATCGGAATGGGCGTGGTTAAGAAGTGAGGGTAATTCTTGATACAAATGCTTTAATGATTCCATCGCAGTTCAAAGTGGATATCTTCGAAAATTTAGAGAAACTCGGCTACAGTGAAGCAATCGTGCCTACAAGTGTGATGAGAGAGCTTGAGAGGCTGATGAAGACTGGGAAAGGTAAAGAAAAAATGCAGGCCTCAATCGCAATTAAATTAGCAGCCAGATGCAAAATCGTGGCGAGTGAGGGACGGTTTGACGAAGAGATAGGTGATCTCGCGAAGCAGTTTGGTGCAGCTGTGCTGACTAACGACTCAAAGCTGAGAAAAGATTTACGTAGTAAAAATGTGAAAACATTGTATCTACGAGAGAGATGCAAACTCGAGAGTGATTAGATGTATAGAAAGATGAGATTGCTGGATATCGTGAGAGTGCCTCCAGAAAAACTCGGAGGGGAGGTTGAAGCAGTTGTGAAGGAGACCCTTCAGGAAAAGCTGGAAGGTGCGATTGATAAAACGCTCGGTGTTTTTATTGCAATCACAGATGTTATCAACGTGGGGGAGGGAAGAATCCTACCCGGTGACGGTGCTATCTACTATGAAACCGAATTTGATGCCATAGTTTACAAACCTGAGATCCAGGAAATTGTTGAGGGGGAGGTTGTGGAAATAGTTGAATTCGGTGCGTTTGTAAATATCGGTTCTCTTGACTGCCTGATTCACGTGAGTCAGGTAGCGGATGATTTTACGTTCTATGACGAGAAAAATGCGAGATTAACCGGCAAGGGAGGAAGCAGGCACTCATTATCAGTCGGAGACCGCGTACGCTCTCGAATTGTAGCTGTGAGTTTAAATGAGCAGGAACCAAGAGAAAGCAAAATCGGCATGACGATGCGCCAGGTTGGGATGGGAAAATTCGAGTGGCTTGAGGAAGCCAGAAAAGAGGGAGAAAGTGCTAAGCCGAAGAAGGAGGCACAGGCGTGACTGAGAGTGTGTGTAGAGAATGCCATCGAATAGTTGCAGGACAGGTATGCCCTGTTTGTAATTCAACCTCGCTGAGCACCGATTGGTCAGGCTATGTGATAATCATCGATCCGCAGAAATCTGAGATTGCAAAGCGAATGAAAATAAGTATTCCAGGTAAATACGCATTGAAGGTGCGATAAAATTGGCCCTTTTATTACCGGACGAACTCAGAGAAAAATTCAAGAAACCCCTTGGTAAGCTCTACTCTGGCAGCGACTGCATGGAAAAGTTAAAAGCCAGTCTGAAGGGAGATGAGAAAATAATTGCCATCGGCGATATGGCAACATACAGCGCCATAAAAGCTGGAATTGTGCCGGATGTAGCGGTTGTTGATGAAAAAACCCTTAGAACTAAAGTGAGCGATGAAGTAATCAAATGCACAAGGCAGCCATATTTTAGAGAGATAAAGGTAGTCAACCCCCCTGCGAAGCTCACAAACAGACTCCTGGAAGCACTAGAGGAAGCTCTGGAATCCATGGATCCAACCAGAATATTTGTGGATGGAGAGGAAGACCTGGCTACGATTCCCGCGATTGCGCTGGCGCCGATATCGAGCATCGTAATTTATGGGCAGCCGGATGAGGGGGTTGTTGCAGTTAGGGTTACTCAATCAAAAAAGAAACTTGCTAAAAAAGTACTTGATAAAATGGAGGGATAGCGATGAATATAAAAATAGTTGAGCAAAAAGCAAATCAGCTTTTAAAGCGACAGGAAGTTTTATTCAAAATCGAACATGAAGGTGCTACTCCAAAGCGCGACGATGTGAAGGCAAAGCTTGCTGCGCTTTTAAATTCAAAGCCGGATTTAATTGTAATAATGCGCATGCGAAGTGAATTCGGCAAAAGAGAGACTGTTGGCAGAGCAAATATATACGAAACCATGGAAAGGCTGAAGCAGGTTGAGCCAGAGCACTTACTCCAGCGTGGAGCCAGGAAAGCCGAGCAGGCTAAAGCAGAAGCAAAGGAAACACCCAAGCCAGAAGTCAAGCCAAAAGCCGAGCCTGCAAAAGCAGAAGTGAGGGAACCTGTAAAGAAAGAGCCTAAAGCCGAGGCCAAAAAGTAGGGGGTGAAAGATTGGCAGAGAAAAAGGATAAGAAGATGCTAAGCAAATATTACGATGTAAAAAGTGGCAAAGTCAAGCGCAACCGGATGAAGTGTCCTCGCTGCGGTGAAGGCGTTTTTCTTGCCGAGCATAAGAACAGGCTTTCCTGTGGCAAATGCGGCTATACTGAATTTAAAAAATAAAAGGAGAACCTGTGATTTTCCTATTTGAATCCTCTTCCTGCTAAAAATGAGCTTAAAAGTTCTTGGAATCGAAGGTACTGCGTGGAGTCTGAGCGCAGCAATAGTTGATGAGGAAAAGGTAATAGCTGAAGCCAGCAAGCCTTATGCGCCATCAAAAGGTGGAATTCACCCCCGGGAGGCTGCGCAGCACCATGCAAATGAAATCACCGGGATAATAAAGAAAGTGCTTTCAGGAAATGAAGATATCTCGGCGGTGGCCTTTTCCCTGGGACCAGGACTCGGACCCTGCCTGCGAACTGTTGCAACTGCGGCCAGAGCACTATCCCTGAGCTTGGGAGCACCGCTGATCGGTGTCAACCACTGCATAGCACACATTGAAGTCGGCAGGTGGCAAACCTCCTCTAAAGATCCTGTGGTGCTATACGTGAGCGGCGGTAACTCACAGGTTTTATCATTCAGAGACAGGAAATACAGGATTTTCGGGGAAACCCTTGATATAAGCATCGGCAATGCGCTGGATAAATTTGCTCGCTCAGCAGGTCTTCCGCATCCGGGAGGTCCAAAGGTTGAAGAGCTCGCTGGCAAATCTTCTAATTATATCCCTCTGCCATACGTGGTGAAGGGAATGGACTTCTCCTTTTCCGGATTGATGACTGCTTCAAAGGAGGCCCTTAAAGACAGGAAAAATCGAATAGAAGACGTATGTCACTCCTTCCAGGAGACTGCATTTGCCATGCTGGTTGAGGTAACAGAGCGCGCGCTTGCGCATACGGGTAAAAACGAGGTGCTGCTCTGCGGAGGGGTAGGTGCAAACAGGCGATTGCAGGAGATGCTTGGCATAATGTGCCAGGATCGCGGTGCGAAATTCTATGTTCCGGATAAGAAGTTTTTGATGGACAACGGGGCGATGATCGCATACACAGGATTGCTAATGCTGAAATGCGGAATGACAGCTTCTTTAGAAGAATCCCGGGTAAAGCCAAACTACAGACCTGATGAAGTTGAGGTAAGGTGGATTTGATAAAAGGTAGCATCAGAATCGCAATAAATCAGCCTCAACAAGCTCTATTGCTTTCAGTCTCTCTATAAATATCAGGCTCTGTATATGATCTTTTGCTGAGAGCTTTGAGCTTTTGTTTTTGATTTCTTCGTTTTGCGGTGCCGCCAGGCCTTTTGCTATTAGCAGCATTTTGTTGCCAAGTGCTTCGTCGATCCAGCCGAGCTCCAGATAAAGCTGAACCGCTTCTCCCATGTTTTCTTCTCCGGTTCTGCTGAGCAAGAATTCAATCCATTTAAGCAGTATGCTGACGCTGATGATATCGGTTTCAATCCACTTTCCATCTGCATTTTTATTACTGCCCTTAGCTGGCTTTTGAAACTGGTTTTCGAGATATTGCTGGAAATATGCCACATAGTTATCAAGCTCATTAAGCTTTTGATGGATTTTCTCGAGATCATTACCGCCAGCTACGCTTTCGTATGCCTGAATTACCCTCTCAATTATTTCATCGCACTGCTTCTCGGTTATCATCACCTTTTTGAGGTTTTGCTCAAGCTCAGAGATAACATCGGGAGGGAGCCGGCTCTCAAGGCGGGATAGCTTTTCTTCAATTAAATCTGTTGATAATAAAACATCTGTTTGATCAGCGGCAGGAGATTTCTCTATATCATGAATAGTATATATCTTAATGTTCTCTAATTCCTCCTGATTCATATCCCATCTCCTGTGACTTCTTTAACTATGCGCTCAATGTCTAACCTTTTATTGGTACTAATGTTTCCCTTCAATCTCATAACTTCCTGGTTAAGCACCTCAACATTGATTCTGAGCTCCTCGATCTGATCGATTAGCGAGATGGTTTCTCGCAGCACCGGATCGATGTCTGAAAATTTATTCTCCAGATCACATTTCTGTTTTTTCTGCTCATGGATCTCGCCTTCCAGCTCCTTTATTTTCAGCTCAATAGATGAGAGGCGAGGTAATAATTCCTGTTTGAATGATTCGAATTCCTGATTAATTTTAGAGTTAATCGCGATCTTTGAGGATTTGTTTAAGACGTTCACTCTAAATCATCCCCGATTAATATATTTAGGTATTAGTATAATAGCTTTTTGCCGTGCGAACTACAGAGAGCTTCTAAGTCTCGCAACAACTCTGTCCAGTCTGTAAACACTGCCGCGAAGTTCTTCAACATTATTCAAAGAGAGCCTTTCAATTCTGCTCTCAAGCTCAGTCTTCTGTTTTTTCTGCTCCTGAATCTCGCTCTCCAGCTCCATAATTCTTTGCTCAAGCGTGGTAATGCGCTGAAAGATTTCTTGCTTCGAGCCACTTGCCCTTGAAGATTTATTAATAGTGCTCACTCTAACCATCCCAAAGAGATATATTCAGAATTTAGTATATATAACTTTTTAGAAATCTCGTTGCTTACTGTAATGCAGCCATAAAAATATCAGCAAAGCAGCTACAATGATAAAGGCTGCAATAACCGCATAGCTTTCTTCTCCCAGCAAAATGGAAAACTTTTCATCGCTTAATGGAAACAGGAGCATTATACCATCGGCCGAAGTGAAATGCATGACGGTGTCCTGGATATTTTGAGCCGCACTCTCGTTTGACACAATCTGGTTTGCCAGATTTTTAATCGTCTGCTTCGAGTTGTCAAATAGAAAAATATCAAGAGCAGAGTGCGACCAGAATCCGAGAAGTAATGGGCTGAAAAGAGCACGATTTTTAACATAAAATGGCAGCGCAAAAGCGAGCAATACCAAAGGTGCGTGGAGTTCGCTGCGATGCTGCCAGAGCATGTCAATATCCGGCAAAAGACTGGCAAAAGCTATTACCGCCAGCGTCTTTCGAGATCTGTCTTTCAGCAGCAGCGCACCGAGAGGAATTGCAAACAGCAGATGCGAGATCCAGTCCACAGTAATAATATCTCTGCGGGAGATAATCAATTTTTTCAGGCTTTAGCGAATTTTCTATACACCCTCTCAATTTCCTCTCTTATCCTCTCCTGCTCGACCCCCATTATGCTTGCAAGGAACATAGCTCCACCAGCACCAACGCCTTCTTTTATCTCACCCCGCTCGTAACCGTGGAGCTGTACAAGCTTTGAGTGTCTGAAGCCCGGATCTGCGATGTAAATAGTAGCTCCAAGCTTCCCGGCAAAATCGATGAAGTTCGCGCTTTTATCCTCGGCTATGAATTTCGTGGTCGCTATTGAAATATCTCTCTTTATTTTCAAGTGCCTTGCAAGTGCGAGTGCAGCCATCATCTGAGTACCACCAGCCAGCATTACTCTGCATCTTTCCTTTTCCACTCCTTTAATCACACCAAGCACGCACGCAAGCATGGGATCGCCGAGGCATGCGATTGCCTTGAGGGGGTTATCCTTCAACTTTCCTTTCTCAATACTGCAAGCTTTCATGCCTTCTTCAACCGCTCTCTGCTTCAGCTCGATCGGGTTGCTGGCGAAGCTGCTGCTCACCACTCCATCGCAGCCGAGCGCCTGAAGTACACCAAGTGCCGTAGTAGTTCCACCCGGTATTGTCTCACCTATCACCAGGAAATCAGTTAACAGCGAGAGCTGCTTTCCAAGTAATACTGAGTTCTCAAAAATTTCCTCAACGCGTTCAACCGCCCGGCCGCTTCTTATATCTCCCCCGCTTTTTGCCCCTATGGTGAGCACCGGCACTTTAGGTCTGATTTTAATCCCCGCATCGATGAACAGCGTGGGCACTTTGACCAGGCTCAGCGCGGCTCGAGTGATAAGCGCCGGCGTTGGAGCACCAGTTGGAGTCATGGGAAGCTCGGGCACGCTTTTTATGTCGCCGAGCATCACCAGCTCCGCGTCACCCGCGGGGGTGTAATCGGTTAGCTCCGGCGAACTTCCAGCCGCTGAAATCATTGGTATTTTCGCGGTCTCTGTGGAGGACATCACGCATGCAAACAGGGGTTTCAAGGGCTTTTTGAAGCTCTGCCGCCAGTTTTTTTCTTCCTTCAAATTTCTAATGCATTTTATCCAGTCAGCCAATTTTTTCATCTCCCTTTTATCAGCTTCTCGATAATTTCAACTGCCTCAACATGATTCTTCGCGGTAACTGCGCCAGCGTCCTTCAGCTCCACCAGGACACGGGCTGCCTCTCCCCCTGTAAAATCCCTGCTTTCCGCTTTATTTTCCTCCAGAATTACCACAGGTTTTGTCATTTTTATTGCTTTTTTGCATGCCTCGAGGTTCTTCAGATTTGCCCTTCCAAATGGCACGCTCGCAAGCAAAATAGCATCGCTTCTGGATATGAGCTCGAGATTCGCCGCAAAGGCTTCATCCGTGATCGCAGAAAATGGTGCTTCACCTGCAGCTTCTATGCCTAGCTGCATTGCTGCTTCATAGTCTGTGTCCAGCACGTTCACAACACCTGTGCTCACTTCGAAGCCGCGTGTTATTAAAGAGTGCATCAGCGGTGCACCACTGCCACCGCCGCATATTACGTGAATTTTTTTCCCCAGCGCTGATGAATTGGGCTTTATCTGTGGAATGTGGGTAATATACGGGAGCTTGCTTACTGGATGTCTTCCCACCATAACAGTGGCGTGGAACACTTTTTTGATATTGAAGGCGGTCAAAACCTCTTCCGCCCTGCCTGAGGTCGAGATTCTGCCGTGATCGAGTAAAATCAATTTACTGCAGTACTGTGCCGCGAGGTTAAGGTCGTGTATCGCCGCTATGATCGCCATTCCCTCGCAGGCGAGTTGCTTGAGGAGCTCCATTATTTCAATTTGATAGGCGATATCGAGATTTGAAGTCGGTTCATCGAGCAGCAGCAATTCCGGTTCCTGAGCAAGGGCTCGGGCTATAACGATTCGCTGCCTCTCTCCCCCGCTTACCTCGTCAATCCTCCTATCTGCTAAATGCCAGGTTTTGGTCAGCTCCATCATTTTTTTTGCTATCTCTACATCCCTTTTTCCCTCGCTTTGAAATCGCTTCAGATGTGGATTTCTGCCCATCAGCACTACCTCGAGAGCGGTGAATCCAAAGTTTACGCTCGTGTTCTGAGGGACAATTGCAATTATACCTGCAAGCTCTTTGCTGCCGATGTGCTCTAGCGCAACTCCCTTTATCGAGATTGCTCCCCTTTCTGGCTTCAGCACCTTTGAGATTGTTCTGAGCAGCGTGGTTTTGCCTGATCCGTTGGGGCCTATAACTGCGATTAGCTCACCTTTGCTCGCGCTCAGGCTGATATCTTCAAGCACGGTTGAATTTCCCAGGCATACTTCAACGTCCTTTATCTGAAGCACAGGATTACTCATGCTGACACCTGTGTCTTTCTCTTCTGCAGCAGGTATATGAAGAATGGTGCTCCGAAGAATGCGGTTATTATGCCCACAGGGATCTCGGCGGGTGCGATTATTGTCCTTGCAAGGGTATCTGTTATTACGATAAATATGCCTCCTGTCAGTGCAGATGCAGGTATCAATATGCGGTGATCCGGTCCGACTATTAATCTCACGATATGAGGGATTATTAGTCCGACAAAACCGATGATTCCACTTACGGATACAGCTACACCTGCCAGCAGGGCGGAGAGGGCTATAGAGAGTTTTTTAAACTTTTCCACCTCAACACCCAGGCCCTGCGCCTCTTCATCGCCGAGTAGCATTATGTTGAGCTCGCGGGCATAGATCGAGAGCATTAATATTCCTCCGGCAAGCGGAATTGCCACGATTAAAACTTTATCCCAGGCACTGGTTGAAAGACCTCCCATTAACCAGAACACTATTTGATGAAGACTTTCACCTGCGATGTACATGAGGAAAGAAGTAATTGCGGAGAGAAAAGCTGCAACGGCTATGCCACTGAGCAGCAGAGCTGCCACTGGAACCCTGTCATTTACCCTAGATATGCTGTAAACAACGAATGCTGCACAAATTGCTCCGAAAAAAGCCATAGCTGGAAGGGCAAGCAAGCCCATGCGAAGTACAACTGCTATCGCAGCACCCAGTGCTCCACCAGAGGATATGCCGATTATATACGGATCCGCCATCGGGTTTTTAAACAGCCCCTGCATGGCTGTGCCCGCAGTCGCCAGAGCAGCGCCCACGAGCACACCCAGTAAAATCCTGGGCAGCCTTATTTGAATCACAATTGTCTCCTCAGCCTGAGACCAAGATTTTAAGATCAAATCGCCTGCGAATGGAAGCTTTGCAAGTATTATCCTGGAAACCAGAACAGGTGATATCTCCACCGGACCTATAACAGTTGCCAGCACAATGGATAATATCAGGATTAAAGATAGAAGGATTAAAGTCATCCTCCATCGGGTATATCTATCCAGCAGCTTCACGCGATTTCACCCCTTTTAATTGCCTCTTTAACCGCTCCGGAAACAGTTCTTGCTATTAGCTCGCCAAGTATGGTGTGACCTCCCGCGAATCTCATCCTCGCTCCCTTACCGGACACGACTACAATGCTATCTGTGCCGGTACCGGTAGCAGGGTTATCTGAATAGCAGCTTTTTACAGCAAGATCCTGAAGCGCTATTACTTTGCCCTCAGTCGCTGTTATTATTGAGTTAACCATAGCACCTTTACTGAGAGAGGCATCTGTGAAGACAGCTATGTTGATCGTGCCAACCCGCTCAAATCTCCCGTTGCTTTCAATTGTAGATGCTCTATCCACTCCCGCGCGCATGGCATTGGTTTTAACGCCAGCGGTTGCTATGGTACACACCGCCAGATCTCTGTAGCGCTCAATCGCAGCTCCATATTTCTCAACGTCCGCACCGGTTAAAAGCATCACGGCGCTACCTGACTTCAACTTCAAGTCCCTCAAAATCCTGGATCTGAACTCTCCCGTGTGCAGAATTCCCCACAGCTCCTCAGGTGCACAGGTGTTGCAAACCGCTTTAGCTCTCTTATAGCCCTCCATCGAGCTCAGCACGCTTCTCGGTCCTGCAAATGAAAGCATCAGTGTCTTTACTCTCTCTCCTTTAAAGCTGTGATAGCAGATCTCCAGCTTTACATCCATAAGTTCTAATTCCTTTATCATCTTTCGATCCCGAATTGTTAATCACCCAATGAATAATTTAAAATTTCTAAAAACCGGCGATTATCACGCATAATTGGCTTGTGCTCCCTTATTTTAATTTTCTTTTTAAAGATCGGTCCACTTGTTACAAATGTGTGGTATTCACCATTTTCTCCACAAACGTCTATTTTATTTTCTTTAAGGTAGCTCAGGAATTCTTTATCCACCTTGCGACCGATCCATTTTTCGTCAAATAAATTAGAATCGGCGCTGACTATTATTGCTTCAAAACCTGCAGATATAAAGTCAAGCAAAAGCTTCTCAAGGTCCCGTCCCCAGAGAGGTTCAACTGCCTCAATTCCAAGTTCACTGCAAACTCTCTCCACCCAGTCCCTGTGTCCCTGCAAATAGATATCACCAAAAATCATGCCCTTTATTCCGAAAGGGATTAAACTGCGCACCGCATGTTTTAACTCATTTTCATATCTATTCCAGGTGGTTTCTCTCTGGATTAGAGGCAAACCCAGTGCTTCAGCCTGCAGCTCAATTAATTTTGCCTCCGTACCGTGAGTTCTCACCATCCTGCTGTCTTCAGAAATAAAATTGAGGAGATAGGAAATTTTGTAGCCTCTGCGCATTGCTTCATAACACGCAAGACAGCTATCCTTTCCACCACTCCACGACACAATATAACTCATAAGAGTATCTTCCTCGTTTTTCGCAGCAATCTTCGGCCATACACTTCATCCTCACAGCACGTCAGAGAGAGGGATTTATCAACCCTGCGAATAGCTCAAGAGCTTCCACAATCCTCGGACCGGCTCTGCTGACTGCGTCAGAGTCAATCGCGTATACACGATTTTGCATGAGAGCATTTACACGGGAAAGCCTTGTCTCGTTTTTAACGTAATCATAAGTTGGTCCCTCATCCTCTGTTGTCATTCCGGAGGTTATAATTAAATCAGGGTTTTCTTTCAATATTGTTTCAAGATCTATGACCTTGTAGCCACTCAGATTTCCTGCAATGTTCTTTCCGCCAGCGATGCTTATTAGCTCATCCGCAAAAGTATCGCTGCCGGCACACATGACCGGATTATGCCAGACGATGTAGAGCACTTTCGGTCGCTTTGCCTCTTCAAAGTTGCTCTTTTGTTTTATCGATTCGAGCCTGTTCTTCATGGAATCGATCAGCAGGGTGGCATTCTTCTCAGCACCGGTTGCCCTGCCAACGAGCGCAATATTATCAAATACATCTTCAACATTCTTTGCATCAAGCACAATCACAGTAACCCCCAGATTCTTCAGCGCTTTAAATACCGCCTCACCATTGCCACCTTCGGCAACAACCAGATCGGGCTTTAAAGCAACCACACGCTCATTGTTAACCGTCTTATACCCCCCGATTTTTTCCTTCTGCTTCGCCTCTTCAGGATAGTTGCAGTACTCCGTAACCCCGACAACTCTGTCTCCCAGTCCCAGAGCAAAGAGAATCTCGGTGTTGCTGGGAGCAAGAGAAACAATGCGCTGAGGCTGGGACGTGATATTAACACTTCTTCCCCAGCTATCGATGATGTTGACTGAATAATTTCCCTTCTCAACCCCATTTTTTCCGAGACAGCCTGAGATGAGCAGTGTGATGACAAAGAGTGCAATGAGCAATCGCATTAATAAACCTCATTTGACTTTTATCAAGTTCACTTGATCTGATTATTGAATTGATAAAAAGCTTTCCATTTAAAAATCCCCGCTACTAGGGCCTCTCATTTTTGTTCGCAATACACAGTAGCAGGTAGATTACACTCAATCCAGCAATTGCATCTAAAGCCATAAATCCTGAAATTCCAGGCGTTGGAGTTGATGCTGGCGGTAGCTCTGCCGGTGCAAAAGTTGGCGTTATGACTGGTGTAGCTGCTGCAGCCTGTGCAGGTGTTGACGTAATATTCGGTGCTGGAGAAGGGGGTATCTTTCCCCCGCTTATAGCAAATGGAGAAAAACCACTGGGCTGAGCGATGTAAATGCTTCTATTTGCCTCTTCCAGTATCATCTGCGTTGCCAACTTGCTCCAGGTGTTATTGCTATACCTGTAAAGTGCTATGCTTTTCGGATCGATGCTGTTGCTGGCGATCCAGTTTTTATCCACCCAGAACTTCACGCTTGCATTGCTTACGTGAGCATCAGGTACACTGACCCAGATATTTATATTCGAGAATAACTCGCCCGGTGCTGGCTGTGAGGCGAACTGGGATTTGTTGAGCAGACTCTCCACAACAATGCTCACTTCACCGGTAGCCTGACCGCAGGTAAAGCTGATTTCCAGAATGGGATGGCTCGCTCTGGTGAACCCTTTGCTAACATACTCATGTGGCTTGATCGACCAGATATACTGCACCTCTTTATCGACGAGATTTTCATAGGGCTCGCCAGTTGCAACACCTCCTCCACCACCGGTACCGGATGACACGCTGCCGGAAGACTGATCGGTAGCGGGCTCAGGTGCTGGAGTTAGGTCTCCACCGACACCATATGTGCTGAAATGTGAAACATTGGCCCAGGTATAGCCAGAATAGCTCGATATGTCGTTGGTATTTACTCCTCTATTTTCCAGTTTCTCCCATTCGCTGGAAGTGGAATTATACTGCCAAATAGCCAGGGAGCTTTCAATCAAGTTTGAGCTGCTCAGCTCGGAACCGGTATAGTAGATCTTCATCGTCACAAATTTCAGGCTCTCTCGAAGATTACTGCTCGCATTTAAAGTGAAATATTTTCCTAAAGCTGGCGTGAGAGTTCTATTTGTCTCCACTGGAGTGAAAGATCTGGTTAGATCCAGTTCAGCAGTCATATTTGCCGAGACGCGAACATCCAGTACCAGATCAATCGTGCCTGTGCTGCTTATTCTCACAGTTCTGCCTGCAGATAAGCTAACTGATTTATTAGCCGATGAGAGCATTTCAATTTTAACCAGAGAGTGCATTTTTTCAAGTCCATCAACTATTCTCGGACCAGGGCGCTCTATGATATTCGGGTCATCGATGATGTAGATTCTACTAGTTTTATATGCATCAGTTTGCTGAATGGCACTGTCATTTACAATTCCACCATATACTAGCTCGCCTGCTCCCATGGAAGAGATGATGATCACCTCGGGATTCTCCTGAACCAGGGGCTCTTTATTCATCATCTTCCAGCCTTCCAGTTTTGAAGCAATGTTTATTCCACCGGCTTTGCTGATCACATCATCTCCAAAAGTACTACTGCCTGCCGTCCACATCTCCGGGTACCAGATAACATAGAATACGCGAAGTTTCATATGCCCCGGAATACCTGCTGCGCTGGCTGTTATTGCATTTATTCTTGCCCTCATACTCGAAGTTAGCGCTGAAGCATTGCCATAGGCATCGCAAGCCCTGCCGGCCAGCTCGATAGCTTTTAAAACATCCTCAATATTTCTGGAGTTCAGGGCAATGACCGGGAAGTTGTTTTTCCTCAGAAATGCGATATCATCTAGATCATTGCCATAGGCTGCAAAGATCAAGTCAGGCGATAGACTTGAAATTTTCTCTCTATTAACCTTGGTATAACTGCCCACAATTTCAATACTCCCATTGCTTCTTAAAGAAACCATCTCGGGCGGATAGTCGCAAAAATCAGTTACACCTTTAACCCTGTCTCCAGCTCCAATCGCAAAAAGGATCTCGGTATTAGCTGGAGCCAGTGATACAATGCGCTCTGGCTTCTTCGAAATTTTTACTTCACAGCCCATATCATCCACTAATGTTAAAATAGCGGTGATCTTCCAGCTGACCGTCTGCGTCGTTCCATTTGAATTTGAGCCTGAGATATTTACATAATAGGTGCCGTATTTTTCAAAGCTATAGCTCCAGTTATCGAAGTTATGATTTTGCTCAAATCCGTTTAAAGTCCAGCTCCAGGTTACTTTTGATTGATTTGCAGTGACATTGAAAGTCAACACTTCGCTCACATTTACCGAGAAAGCCGTTTGATTATCAACCGTTTTACTGTTCTGCCATGAGACGATTACTGGAGTGGCGCTCCCGATTCTGATGCATGCAAAAAGAATTAGCAGCAAACAGCCCAGCCAGAGAAATGCATTTGACCTCATCTAAGTCCATTCATAATCACCCTGCTTCAAAAGCTTTAACTATTTGACTAACAAATATTAGCTATTTGGATAACATAATGTTCAAAGTACTCAGCAGCAAAACCCGCATGAAAATGCTCAGGTTACTTGCGAAGAAAGAGATGCATATCGCTGGATTAGCCAGAGAGCTTAACATCTCTGTTCCCGTGGCAGCGAAGCACGTGAAAATTCTGGAAAGCCATGACCTGATCGAGAGAAAAAAATTCGGGAGAGCACATGTTTTGAGAATAAAAATGAAGGATTTCTACAGCATACTGGAGGAATTTGCTGAGAGCCACGAAGTAACTGTTAGAAAAGGAGCCACTGTTTTGGAGGCCCTTCAGCAGGTTTCGGGAGTGGAATTAAGAAAAATAAACGAGAGAGAATTTGTAGCCTCAATAGACGGCGAGGAAGGACTGTATATCTACGAAGTAGAGGGCAAGCTCGCGAATATCTCAGCAGGAGAGTGCAGAATAACGAAAAATGTAGCAATAGAGTGGAAGAAACTGATACCGGTAACGAAAAAAAGGATAACCGTTAAAATCAAATAACAGCACCAAAATTTCTGGCTATAGTGTAAACTATCATCCACCCCTGAGAAGCAGATGGAAAGAGACATATAATAAGACCATTTCATTTAGCACTCTGCAAGGTGAAAAAGATGCCTCAGAGACATATTGAACTGCTCTCACCAGGTGGCACAATTGAAATGATTGAAGCTGTTTTTGATAGCGGTGCAGACAGCGTCTTTGCAGGTGCCCTGGGGCTCAGCAGAAGAAGCGGCTATGAGTTGAAGCACAGCGAAATCAGAGAAGCTGCAGAGATCGCGAAGAACAGGGGGAAGAAGATCTACATCGCAATGAACGCTGCTGTCGAGAAAGAGCTGATTTCCGAACTCGTTGAGAAAAAAATCGCTGACTATGCTAACTGGGGGATAGATGGACTCGTGCTCAAGACACCTGAGCTGATGAAAGCAGCAAGAAAATATCCAGATCTTGAGATAGTAGCAAGCGTCGGATGCCACATAGACTCCGGGGAAAAGCTCAGATACTACTATGAAAATGGCGCAACGGCTTTTGTTTTCGGCACCGCGATCCGGCGCAGCTACAAAAAGATGGAGGAGCTTCAAAAGCTGGCATCTGAGCTCGGCATGAAAACCGAGATCATAGTCAGCGGCACCGCTTGCTACAAAGGCGTTGGTAACTGCGACTTCTTCAGATACTTCAAAGACGGCTTCGTGAGATTTGAACTCGTCGACTCCGATGGATTTTATACCGAAAAAATCTTCGGCAATCCTGAAAAAGGAGGCGGGTGCTATCGACCCTGCCTGTACCTCGACGACCCGGTTGTAAAAAGACTTGTGCCCGGGGAGGTCATTGAAGCGATTAAAAAAGAAAATAATCTGAATGAAAGGTTCATCATAGCACGCGAGATACCTCAGCTCATCGAGGCAGGCGTGACCGTGTTCAAAATACAGGGCAGAGAATACCCAGTGGACGTAGTCGCTGGATTGACCCGCAATTTCAGAGCAATAATCGACAAATCGCAGAAGTCGAGCAATCCAGATATATCTTTAGAGCTGAATGAGATCAACAGATTCGCCGGAGAACTGGATATGAGGAGAATGATCTACACAGGTAATCTGAGGGAACAATTATACGAGAGGCTTAACATCAAGCAGTCATAGTCTTACGAAATCTTCAAAATCACAAAAACAATTCAACCGCTATCACAATCCCAATTGTCCCGAAAAGATATAAACAGTCTCTTACTTCAATGCGCTTTTTCTCCACATACATCTTCGTCTCCGGGTTATATCCCCTTGATAGCATGCTTATGTAGGTTCTCTCTCCCTGTTCGTATGCGCGCATGAAAAGCTGGCTTATTGAGTACGAGATCTGCTCGAGTGTCCAGAGATATGATACCCTGCGGTTGCTTATTCTGAAGCAGCGTGTTTCCTGCGCTAGTCGCATGCGCTGGAATACGTCGTAGAAAACAAAGAGATATCTCGCTAGCAGTCCGAAGATCAGGGTCACCTCGCGGGGTATTCCCAGTCTTCTGGCGCTTGCTATCAGCTCGTGCATGGGCGATACTGAGGAAAGCAGTGCCACTGAGGTGATGCATACCATCAGCTTGGAAAAGAGGAGAGCGCCGAGCATTATTCCTTCATAGGTTACGTTTATTCCAAGTGGTAAAGCATAGAGCACCGTGCCGCTTCTCAGAAAGGGCTGGAAAAATGCTATTGCCCCGCCAAATGGAAGTATGAGGAAAAGACGCTTCGCAAGTAGAGACATTCGCAATCGTGCGATCAGCGCGAGTCCGAGTAGATAGCACTCCAGGGCAAGGAGTTTTAATATGTCCTGTGCTATTACTGCGTATATTATTATCATCAGCGCGGCTATGATTTTTATTCTTCCCTCGAGACTGTGGAGAACTGATTTCTTATGGGCCTCTCTTTCCACTTCGCCTGCTGTTGAGAATAGACTCATTTTTTACTTCCTGTTAGCAGTCGCAGCAGTTCTGCTTTTGCTTCGCCTATCGTCAGGGGTGTGTTAAGCCCTGAGACTCCGCTCTCGCCAAGTTTTTTGAAAAGCCTTGTTACAGTTGGCACGTCGAGGCTTGATTCTTCAAGCAAGCTCTCCTTCGAGAAAACCGCTTTCGGTGTACCATCGAGGATCATTTTGCCTTTTGACAGCACGCAGATGCGGTCTGCGAACAGCGGTACTGTGTCTACATCGTGTGTTGCCACTATTATTGTAATTCCAAATTTGTCATTAAGTTCTTTGAGCAGCTTTATGATCTTCTTAACTCCATCAGGATCGAGTCCTGCTGTGGGCTCGTCGAGTATTATCACTTGAGGCTCCATAGCAAGAATGCCTGCGATTGCTACCCGCTTTTTTTCTCCCCCGCTTAAATAGTGAGGTACTCTCGCTTCGTATCCTTTGAGTCCAACAAGCTCAAGTGATTCGCTTACTCTATGCTCTATAACCTCGTTTGAAAGCCCTAGATTAACAGGCCCAAATGCAACATCCTGCTTCACAGTTGGCGCGAATATCTGATCATCAGGATCCTGAAAAACTAAACCTATGGTTTTTCTCACTTCAAGGATATTCTCACGTGTTATTTCTTCGCCTTTTATAAGGAGCTTCCCTTTGACCGGCTTCAGTATTCCATTGAAGTGCTTGAGCAGCGTTGATTTTCCCGCACCATTTGCACCCAGCAGAGCGATGCATTCCCCGCGCTCGGCTATAAAATTTATGTTCTCAATTGCCTTTGTACCGTCGGGATAGTTGTAGCAGAGATCTCTGGCTTCGATGATATGCATTTTTATGCCTGTTTTTTCTTCTTCAGAGCAAGTCCGGCACCGTAGCTGACACTGGCAATTAAAACCACTCCAAATAAAAGAGCTGTTATTCCGGAGATTTTTCCTTCACCCAGAAACGGTAACTGGTAATCGGGCATCGGTGACTGAAACGCTGAATGTGCCTTTTCCTCTACGCCGAGCTTCTCTGCTGTGCTGTCAAGGCCGTCGGGATTTGAAGAGGCTAAGAATGGTGACAGAATGGCGATTACCACGGCAATTGATATACCGGCTATCAAGATCTGCTTTTGCTCTTTGTTCATGCTGCAGCCCTCGCGGTCTTTTCACAGATGATCTCCGGACGTGTTATCGCTATTGCCCTTATCACTATGGCGGTTATGGTTCCCTCGGCAATCACTCCTATAACCGCGTGATACATTCCCATGAACATCATACCTTCATAGAGTGGAAACGTGCCAGCCAGATATAGCTCGATGGCACAGGCAATTGCAGATAGAAAGAGCCCAAGCCAGCCACCTGCGAAGGCTGCTTTTGTCATTCCCGCTCCCAGCTTTCTCATTGCGATATAAAGGTAGTATCCTGCAAACGTGCTGATTATGCCCATGTTGAGTATGTTGGCGCCCAGTACCGTTACCCCTCCATCCGCGAAAACAAATGCCTG
The DNA here is from genome assembly GCA_964631075.1 of uncultured Methanocellales archaeon. Taxonomy (GTDB): domain Archaea; phylum Halobacteriota; class JAWCLZ01; order JAWCLZ01; family JAWCLZ01; genus CAZVYP01. The sequence goes on along the minus strand of CAZVYP010000017.1, from coordinate 9,327 downwards.
AACGACCAGCACAATTGTGAGCAGCAGCACTCCAGCCCAGGGGCTGCCCAGCATGATTGCAGCAAGCACTGCTCCAACCATGTGTCCACTCGTGCCCCATGGTATCGGGATATTCATCGCCTGGATTGCAAATATTCCCGCGGCTAAAGTCGCGAGTAAGGGCACTTTCATTTCATCCATCTCTCTCCTCGCCCATCTCATAGAGAGTGCCACCAAGGGAGCTACAATTAAAAAGTAAATGAGGCACTGCCCGAGCGGTATGAAACCATCAGGTATATGCATTTCAAATCCTCAGTGTTACGTTTTTCAAAAAAAGTAATAACTGGTATTAAATAAATAACTTTTGGTAAGAATGGATTTTAGTACAGCTTTGGCCCAGTATACTCTGCACTTGCGCCCAGCGTCTCTTCTATTCGCAGCAGCTGGTTGTACTTGGCGTTGCGCTCGCTCCTCGCGGGTGCACCTGTTTTTATAAGCTCAGCGCCAAGGGCAACTGCCACGTCTGCTATAGTAGTGTCCTCTGTCTCACCTGACCTGTGGCTCACCATGACTTTCCAGCCGCTTCTGAAAGCCAGCCTCGCTGCTTCGAAGGCCTCGCTTATTGTTCCTATCTGATTCAGCTTGAGCAGCAGCGCACTTCCTGAGCCCTGCTCGATGCCTTGCTTCAGCCTTGAGGGGTTGGTTACGAAGATGTCGTCTCCAACTATTATGACCTTTTTAAGCTTTCTGGTGAGAGCTGTGAATTCGTCAAATGCTTCTTCGTGGAATGGATCTTCGAATAGCAGGATGGGATAAGTCTTCGCTAAATCGACGTAGTAATCGATCATTTCCGCGCCTGTTAGTTTCCTTCCGTCGATATTGTATTTCCCGTCTTTAAAGAACTCGCTAGCGGCGCTGTCCAGCCCGAGCTTTATCTTGCCCGCGTATCCTGCTTTTTCAATTGCACTTAGAATTGCTTCAATTGCTTCCCGGGTTGTATTCATAGCCGGTGCATAGCCGCCTTCATCGCCAACGTTTGTTGAGGCAAGCCCGTATTTTTCCTTAATCAGTCCCTTGAGTGTGTGATACGTTTCGACTGCCATTCTCAATGCCTCTGCAAATGTCTCTGCACCTAATGGCTGGATCATGAACTCCTGTATTGCAAGCTTGCTGCCTGCATGCTTTCCACCGTTAATCACGTTCAAGCTTGGCACCGGAAGGGTATAGCTCGCTGTCCCTCCGAGGTACTGATATAAAGGCAGTCCGCTTGAGCTTGCTGCTGCTTTTGCAACCGCAATTGAAACTCCAAGGATCGCATTTGCACCCAGCTTTGATTTATTAGGAGTGCCGTCGAGCTCTATTAACTGCTGATCTATCTCCCTCTGTTTTAGTGCATCCAGACCAAAGATATTTCGTTTAATTACAGTATTTACGTTTGCAACCGCCTTTTGCACGCCCTTCCCTCTGAATCTGGCATCTCCATCGCGTAACTCGAGTGCTTCATGCGTGCCTGTCGAAGCTCCGGATGGAATAGAGGCTCTACCGAAGCCATTTTCAGTGTAAACATCCACCTCAACCGTCGGGTTTCCCCGTGAGTCGAGAATTTCTCGAGCGATAATTTTTTCAATTGCCTGCAAGCCGGATCACCCTGGATAGATATCGGAGAATAGATATAATATCCTTTGCCTTTAAGTTGATATAAATAAAATAATAAATAAAAAAGGTCAGCCCTTGAACGTTGTTTCGAGCGGTGGCACTACCTGCTTCTTTCTGGACATGCATTTCTCGACATAAATCGAGTTGTCAACTACTTTCTTGCCAAAGGCTTTTTCGAAGACTTCTTTTTTGTCTCCAACGAACCAGAGCTCGCTGCCCTCTTTCATTATGTCCGTTACCATCAGCACAACCTGAACGAGCCCCTTCGCCGCTTTTACTTTTTCCATCTCTTTCAGGATGTCTGCTTTCTTCTTCTTGACATCGGTGGTGTCCATTACCTCGATCTGACTTATTCCGATCTTGTTGCCTGAGAAGTTGAACTCCTTGAAGTCGGTGTTCAGAATATCGCTCGCGCTCTTGACAGCGAGATTTGCCTTTGTCTTGAACATCTCCATGCCGAACTTCTGTGGGTCAATGCCTGCAATTGGCTGGAGCTTTGCCACCATCTGCTTGTCCTTGTCGGTGCAGGTTGGCGACTTGAAGATTACTGTATCCGAGAGTATAGAAGCCGCCAGTATCCCGGCCATTTCCTTCGTGAGCTTGGCGTTTTTGTTGAAGTACTGCTCAGCTATTATTGTGGCCGTTGAGCCTACTGGCTCGCAGTGGAAGAAAATCGGCTTAGGCGTTTGCAGATCTCCAATGCGATGGTGCTCCCACACTTCCTGAATATCGCCTTTGTCAATGTTCGCGATAGCCTGTCCAACTTCGTTATGGTCAACGATGATCAGCTTCTTACCAGTGGCGTCTGTGATAATCTCCGGGGCCGGCACTTTGAAGTAGTCCAGCACGTACTTTGTCTCGAGATTGAGCTCGCCAGCTCGAGCTGGCTTAACATTCTTCTGCCCCTGCATGTTTTTCAAATTTGCATAGGCAATTGCCGAGCAGACAGAATCAGTGTCCGGGCTTTTGTGTCCAACTACGTAAACTTCATCCATTTAAATACCCCCATTTGGTATTTTGAAACTCACTTTAAGCTCAGCTTAAATAAGTCTTTCGATTTTGACGCCCTAAATCTATATCTATATGATATGCAAATGAAGGAAAGGATGTTCTGGGCTGATGAAGTTGCGGAGAAGGTAAAACAGCGCTGCACTGCCAGGCAGCCGGTTATAAAAGCAGGTGCGTCTCCCTCAGGCGGGAAGCATATCGGCAATCTCAATGATATACTGAGGGGTTACTTCATTCGCAAGTCACTCGAATTCGATGGAATAAAAACAGGTTTTATTCATACATGCGATGATCGTGATCCTCTGCGAAAGATACCGGAGCGGCTGCCGGATCGAGAGGGCGAATGGAAGCTGCTCAGTGCGGATGAAGTAAAGCAGTTGCGGAGATATGTGGGCATGCCGTATGCGTGTGTGCCGGATCCATTCGGCTGCTGTGAGAGCTGGGCAATCCACTTTAACAGCGTGTGGCTTGACGGCGTGCGAGCGCTTGGAGTTGAAATCGAGAATTTTAACAACGACGATTTATACAGGCATGGAAAGTTTGAGAGTGTAATAGTTGAGGTATTTTCAAAGATCGATCTCGCTCGCGAGGTGATGGCGAAGTACCAGGCAAATCTACCCGCGAATTATATCCCTTTTATGCCCATCTGCGGTAACTGCGGCAAGATAACTGCCACGCCGCTGAGCTTCGATTTAGAAGCAAAGACGGTGAAATATTCCTGCGAGGCTAAGTCACTTGCCGGAGAGTTTGAAATATCTGGATGCGGATACAGGGGAGAGGCGTCATTCAGCGATGGAAAACTGCCCTGGAGATTCGAGTGGCCCGCGCAGTGGAAGATCTTCCAAGTCGACATGGAGCCGTTCGGGAAGGATCACTTCGAGGGCTCGTGGCAGAGCGGTCAGGAAATCGCGAGGCGTATTCTAAATATTTCTCCGCCGGTGCCTTTTGTCTATGAGTTTTTCCTTGTCAATGGCGCGAAGATGTCCACGAGGCATGGCAATGTCTACATACTGCAGGATATACTCAAGCTCATCGAGCCCGAGACAATGCTCTACTTCTACTCCCTCACTCCCATGAAGCAGAAAAACCTTGACCTGAAGAATCTCAACTTCTTGGTGGATAACTTCGATCGCCTCGAGCGCATCTATTTTGAAGCTGAAAAACCGGTGGATGGCGAGGAAGCTGAACTTGCGAAGCGCGTGTATCCCATGTGCGCTGTGGAGATAAGGCAGCACATCAGGATTCCTTACACCTTCGCAGCTATGGTAAGTGCAAGTCAGAATGAAGAGCACACCCTGAGGATACTCAGGAGAACAGGGCATCTGCCTGCAGACGCGGGCCGAGAGGCAGAAAACGAGGCGCTTGATAGAGTGCTGAGGGCGAGAAACTGGGCAAAGAAGTTTGCTCCCGATGAGTACAGATTTGAGCTGCAGCAGGGCTTGAGTTCGGGGCTTTCTCCTGATGAGAAGACTAAAAAAAGCCTGCTTGAGCTTGCGGATTACCTGCTTCAAGAACATTTGGAAGATGAAGTGCAGAATGCAATCTTCGAAATTGCACGGAAAAATGAAATTAAGCCGGGGGATTTCTTTAAAACAATATATCAACTGTTGCTGGGCAAACCAAGGGGACCAAGACTCGGGCCTTTTTTGAAGGCCATAGATGGCGAGCTACTGCAGCGCAGGTTAAGGCTAAAGGGATGAAATTATTTCCACTCCTCTGCTTGTGCCAATCAGATTTGCACCTGCCTCGATGAATGCAGCTGCCTGCGCATACGTGCGTATACCACCACTGGACTTTATCCCGAGCTGTGGAAAATGCTTTCTAATAAGTCTGACATCCTCCAGCTTAGTGTGCCCTCGAAAGCCGCTTGCTGTTTTGACATAATCCGCCTCTGCTTTGATTATTAGCCCGCAGGCGATTCTAATCTCATCTTCTTTTAAATCCGGAGTCTCTATTATTACTTTCAGCGTTGAATCTCCGATCGCATTTTTAACCGCTTTTATCTCCCCTATAATATAATCATAATTTTTGCTCTTCAGCATTCCCCTGTTCATTACCATATCAATATCGCTCGCCCCATTCTCAACTGCCTGCTTTGCCTCCAGAACCTTGACTTCGACACTCTGAGTTCCAAATGGAAAACCCGCAACACTTATAACCCTCGCTTTACTACCCATCAGATCTCTCGCCATTTTTACATACGATGGTAAAACACATGCTCCTCTGAATCCGTAATGCAGCGTTTCCAGTACTACCTTTTCAACGTCTCGCTTCGTTGAATTCGGATCGACCACAGTGTGCTCGATATATCTGGCAAAATCCTTTTTCCCGACCATATCTTCAGAACTACTTGCCCATTACTTCTTTCTTCGCCATCTCCAGCCTCTGCTTCGCGGTATATCCTGTGGCTTTTTCGAGAAAATCTCTGAAGCGCTTATTGGTCTCCAGCACAGCAGCACTATCTGCACCCAGATTTGACTTTGTATCAACGCACAGCTTTTTCTCAGCTATCCAGACATGCATCTCGCTCAATGCGCCATAGCTGATCTGATATTTGCCTTCCTTATCCTCCACTTTAACCGGGAAGCACTCTTTTAAAACTGCAAGAATTCGCTCTCTATCCGGTGAAAAACCGCGCTTTAAGCTATACTGCTTCATAACCCAGATTTATCAGCGCTCCTAAAAGTAAATCTTTTGCCTTTATATCAGCCGCACATTTCTCTTCTGCTTCACTTTCTCCTGCAAATTTCTATCCGCAGTTAGAAGTGGCGCTTTTTCCCTCTCTGAAGCTGCTATGAAAAGAGCATCATAAGCGGTAATTTTTTCTTCCATAGCAATTTCAAAAGCACTCTCAATTAATTCTCTTGAAGTAATAACCACGCATGCACCTGTAATAAAATCAATACTTCTCTTCAGAGCTATTGACATAAGCTCCTTCGATTCATCAAAAAATATGACTCTTTTCCAGGCGACATTTGCAACCTCTGCAACAGCCAGATCAAGCGTTATCAGCCTGAATCTCCTTGCAACCTGAGCGGCTCTCTCAGAGGCTTCGTCCTTAAAAAATATTGCTGCAATTACGCTTGAATCCAGGATTGCTTTATCAGGCATCTCTATCTTCTCTTATCAGCCCGGCAGCACTTGCCTTAGCCTTCATATTTTTCCTTAACTCCTTTGCTTCGGCAAGCAATCTTTCTTTATTTTTATTTTTAACAAGCTCTTCGATTGTACTCCCTATTTCCTGCTGCCAGTTTATCTCTTTCATCTCTTCCATCCTCCTGCGCAGTTCCACCGGAATCCTTATGCTGTATACAATTTTTGTAGACACAATATTATGTTTACATTTATTGTATATAAACATAACTTTGCAATCGATTTCATAACACCCTTCCAATTACAGCAAAATGATATGTACAAGAAAACATGATCTTAATCGGGAGATTCTGGTATGCAAAAAAATGTCAATATCCTTGCGGAAAAAGTTGCGTCTAAAAATCCTGTTGTAATTGAGGGCTTTCCCGGAATTGGACTTGTTGGTACCATCGCAACCCAGCATCTGATCGAGCATATGGGGATGAAGCAGATCGGCATTGTCACTTCTCAGAACTACTTTCCACCTGTTGTCGTAACCGTAGCGGGTGTTGTTAATTCTCCTGTGAGACTGTACGAGCAGAGCGATTCGGGTGTGATTGCCATAATAAGCGATATTCCAATTCACCCTGGCGCGTCTAACGAAGTAGGCGAGGAATTAATCGAATGGGCAGTTTCGATAAATGCCAGAGAGATAATCTCAATCGCAGGTTTAATAACAATGAGCGAGGAGCACAAAGTCTATGCAGTAGCAACAAGCACACCTCTGCTTGAGAGAGTAAAGGATAAAGCAGAAGTGCTCCAGATAGGCTCAATCTCAGGCGTATCCGGAAGCGTATTGAACAGCTGCATCCTCAACAAAGTTGATGCCATATGCCTGATGGGAGAAACCTATGGTCCAAATCCCGATCCAAGAGCGGCAGCCGAAGTGGTAAAGGTGCTGAATTCCATGTACGGCTGGAACATACCGATCGATAAGTTAAAAGAGCAGGCAGAGCAAATTGAATTTGAAATGCAGCGCCTCGCCGAGCAGGTTAAGACCGCGGCTATGGAGCCGAAGAAAGAATATACAATGTATGGATAGGTGATAAAAAATGCAGTACATCGCATTGACAGGAATTACCAAGCAGGTAATGAACGACTTGATGGATCGCAAAATCCGCACACTGGAAGTAAGAAGCGCGCACAACCTGTCCTCCCTCATACAGGCAAACTCCGGCGACTGCGTCTTCATAACCACCACCAGCAAGCAGGACCTTGTAGGCGGCGTAACCGGCGTAATCGCCAAAATACGCGAGCTCCAGGTGACAATGCACCGCGTCGCCCACGGGATAGACAGCTACTACGAAGAAAAAGAAACCCTCTACGCACGTGTGCAACTCGAATTCAAAGGCATGGGAAGAATAAGAAAAGTGCAAGACCTAGGAATCGGCAGACCGGTATCAGTTGATGCAGAGGAAATGAGGCACTTCGAAGCAAGATAACGTCAATGTGTAACTTACAACGAATCGATAGCAGTGAACCACCCATTGGAATAATGTTTTTTGTTTAAGATACTCTTCAAGTAGCTTCAGCTCGATATCCCACCTTGAAATGCCATTTACTTTAAAGTAAATTACTTCAAAGTACGTAAAAATATTAATCCACCTGTGATCTTTCTTTGCTAACACTCGCAGGCAGTATTATCACTCTGAGAGCAAAAAGAACTAGAAATGGATAGAAAAGGGCATTTTGATTTGTGTCTGCTATTGGCGATAAAGGGCAACAGTTATAATAAACAGTTCAATAAAAAGTATTAAGTATTTGAATTACGAGTATATACTCATGATGAAATTTATTGACAGGGCGCGAGAGCTGAGATTTCTTGAAGAAAAATATAACTCCGACAAAGCAGAGCTGATCATACTTTATGGCAGGCGGAGGATAGGTAAAACCGAGCTGCTAAGGCAGTTTATCGGGAATAAAACCCATATCTATTTTCTTGGCAGACTTGAATCAAAGGAAGATACGATTAAAAGATTTAACAATTCCCTGCTAGACCTTTTTAAAGATTTAAGCCTGGCGAAGAGGCGACTGGCAAACTGGGATGAAATATTTGATTATTTATGGGAAAAAACTCAAGAAGAACGAATAATCATTGCTCTGGATGAGTTTCCATTCATCGTGGAGAAGTTTCCCGAGATCGTTTCTCTGTTGCAGGATAAGTTCGACAATCTCTTTATAAAATCAAGGGTGATGATAATTTTATGCGGCTCTTCGATAAGCATGATGGAGAAGTATGCGGTGGATTACAAAAGCCCTCTCTATGGAAGAAGAACAGGTACGTGGCTTGTGGACAAACTGGATTTAAAGTATCTTGTGGATTTCTTTCCAACGTACACCCTTGAAGATCTGTTAATCGTTTACTCCTGCCTGGATACAATCCCGGGCTATCTCGTCAAATTTTCTCCCTCGACAAGTGTGTGGGAAAACATTCGCCAGGCGATGCTATCCAAAGGCGAATTTTTATACGATGAAGTTGAGATTTTGCTAAGGGAAGAGCTCAGAGACCCCTCTAACTACCTGTCCATTTTAACAGCAATCGCTGGAGGAGCAACATCATTAAGCGAAATTCACTCCCGAACAATGCTGGATAAAAGCTTGCTGTCAAAGTATCTATTTATACTTGAAAAGCTTGGGATGGTAGAAAAAGTGCTTCCAGTTATCGCAAGCTACAAAGGCAGATTAAAAGCAAAAGGATCCGCTTATTACCTTAAAGACAACTTCATAGATTTCTGGCTCAGATTTGTTTACCTGAACAAAAGCGATCTTGAAATTGGCAGAGCCGACGAAGTGAACAGTCGAATCAAAAGAGAAATAAATACTTTTCTTGGGAGAAAATTCGAGCAGTTCATAATGAAACTGATACCCGCTGTTTTTCCATCTTTTCAAACAGCGGGAAGATGGTGGCACAGAGACAGAGAAATAGACCTAGTTGCCTTAAACGAAGAGGCAAAAGAGATCCTCTTCTGCGAGTGCAAATGGCAGGAGCGAGTGGATGCAGCAAAAGTCATAGCAGAGCTGAAAGCAAAAGCCAGCTATGTACAGTGGAACAGCGGCAAAAGAAAAGAACACTATGCCATATTCGCAAAGAGTTATAAAGAAAAAATAAAAACTCAAGATGAGATGCTGTTTGATCTGAAAGACATCGAAAAAGCACTGAGACAAAATTGAATTACGAGTATATACTCAAGATGAAAATACACAATCTCGAAGCCGGACTATTAGCGCCAAGAAAGCCCTTCATTGGAATCTATTGACAGGTTTACCTGAAATGTAGTTCCAACCCTCAATCAAGTAGCTTAAGATAAAAAAGATCAAAAGTAATAAAAGCCCGGAAATCCTACCTGTTTCCCACCCTGACCGTTACATCGCAGAGCGGCAGCCCACTCGGTATATCAGTAACGATCAGGCGCACGCTCTGCCCTGACGCATAGCTCGCAGCGGGCTTTAAAGCAACAGTCTTGCCACCAGTTATCTTGTAGTTAGAAGCAGAATTATAAGGCTGGCCATCTATAACGAAATTAGCAGAGCCCGGGGTAAATAAATGGTCAT
>CAZVYP010000016.1:0-30381 GCA_964631075.1 uncultured Methanocellales archaeon | reverse complement strand
TCATTCAGAAGAGCATTGAGTTTATAATCGGCCAGACCAGTGGTTGATTTTATATGCTTCTGGCTGTCGGTTAAAAGATCTCTGGCAAGCACGTAATTTGCTTTCGAAAGTCTGTTGAGGGTTTGAGGATCCAGAGAGCGCAGAATCGTAACTGGATACAGTTTTTTCTCAGAAATCAGCCTTTCCAAGCCGTTATCGGGAGGATATCTCCAGCAGAGAATCCTGATCCCCTGGCAACTGGCATATTTCTGTGCCTCGAATGAGGCTTTTGTGTTACAGGTGAGCCAGGCGCCATCGAAGCCGTTGCCTGCGTTATTTAAGTCCAGCAGGCGGGCATAAGTGTAGAGCGCCTCTTTCAGATCAATGTAAGTTCCCGGGAAGTTATGGAACTTGCATTCGATCAGGTAGTGCTTTCCGCTTGCTTTTTCCTCTGCTATAATATCAATTTCGTGCTCGGCACACTTGCCTGTGAGCTTTGTGCGAAGCCTGGTTTGATATCCATACTCTTTTAAAACTGCTGAGATAAAAGTTTCGAAATGAAAGCCAGCCGGGCCCAGGCGCATAATTGCCCCCTTCAGGTCATATGAGGAGGCTTGCTGCCGGGAAGTCTCTGCTAAAAGAGACATAACCCTGTTCAAGATTTCTTTTGTTGTTATACCGTTATAGACTTCCCTCCGTACTCTCTCGATAATTTCTTTCACCTTTGATTTATCGGCTCCTGCTCTCAGCAGTGACCTGCGAATTTTCGAAGGCTGAAACCGCTCTCTCGCCCCATTTGCTTTTACCACATAAACCATGATATCCTTTTTAGTGCACTTTAATGCCTTAAATTTTGGCAGCCCTGCCCCATCTCCACTATTTCAGCTCTATTCCTCTTTAAATCGTATATCGCCACGGTTCTTCTGCCGGTGAGCATTCCGCTTGCTTCTCCCGGGTTGATCATCAGGGTTTCACCTTCGAACACGCCTGCTTCGTGCGAGTGCGCTCTTATAACGGCTTTGAACATCCCGCTCTTTACCAGCGCAGTTACGATTGTTTCTACCCCGCCATGGAGGAAGCAGATTTTTGCTCCGTTAACTGTGAATTCTCCAAATTCCTCGAAGACCTCGGCTCCTATAGCCTCTAATCGCCTGCGAAGGGTAAATCTATCGCCATCGTTGTTGCCGAACACAACTTTGAGCTCTGGCTTCAGCTCTTTGAAGAGTGGCACGACGCTCGGGGCTACTATGTCTCCGCAGTGGATCACAAGGTTGACTTTTTGCTCGTTGAAAAATCGCATCGCACTTTTTATCGCCTCTATATTATCATGGGTATCTGCCATTATTCCGATCTTCATAGCCTCAGAGTATGTAGATTATTTGATAAAAGATCTTGCGATCTCAAAAAAAATGAGCAGAACTATCAGAATCTCGAGCACCATTGCGATTTTGCTGTATGATATCTCCTGGCTGGTGTTGTAAAGCTCCTGAAGGGTGCGAATTTTTTGTTCCACTATCCTTTCGAACTCGTTGACCTTTAAGATCTTCAGTATTCGCTCATAGGCTGATTGATAGTACCAGTCGGAGGTCAGCTTCACCGGGTTCATAATGTCCTCAATATTGTCGAGGATATCCAGGTGCATCTCGCTTACCTTCAGCAGTGCTTTTTCCAATCTGCGCGGTGCCTGGCTGAGTATCAATGGCTTCTGCGCCTGCTTTATTGCGGTATAGGCTTCTTCGATCTCATGGTCGATTCGCCAGTCGTAAACGTGAAAAGTAAGCGATAGGGAGAGCGCAAGTTCGATATAGCGCATTAGCTCGCTGAAATAGTCATCACACTTCAATACGAAGGCATTTTCATATGCCACCAGAAAAAGGTCATCATCATAATAAGATATATCGTTGGCGAGCTTTTCTGCAATTTCCTTTCCATGCAGAATCCTTGTTCCTGCTTCTCCGGATAAGAAGAGCGTCAGATCTGAGCCGTATTCACCTTTAAGTTCATTTTGAGTTACCATTGGGGAGAAGTCACTGGCTTTTAATATTGTATAGCGGCTTATCCAGGGATAGTATCCTTTTTCGGCGAAATAATTGCTCTCCAGATGAGGCTTGAGCTTTTCCCTGGAATCCTCTATGCACTTATTTACGTAGCTGTAAATCTCATCGCCATCTATATAGATAGCTGGAGTGTGGACTGCTCGTGTGAGGTCGAGCAGCGTGAAGTCTGCCTCGCTGAACTCTATCTCCAGTCTTATTGTTGAGCAGCCAGCAGGGAATAAATCAGAATATACTTTAACCCTGCAGGTTTTTTCTTCACTCTTAGTAGCAATTATACCCTCGCTTTCGCCAAGTTTTATTTCAACAGGTTTATCCCACTCGATATTTACCTGGCAGCTCATAACTTCGCAGAGCTTTTTTTTCTCGATCTGCCCCCCGTGGTCGAAGGTATTGAGGAGTACGAGTCTTCCACTTTTAATTCTCAGTTCAGTTTCGCTCATTTTTCCCTACTTTTACATATCTCCGAAATATTATATAGCATTCCGTTCTACACATTCAAGGATATGTGGTGATATTGTTCGGCAATAGACGAAATTATTATATATAATTCAAATATATGTTAAGTGTTAATCGTCAATTGACGATTTTAGCTCCAGAAGCAAATCCCGAAAAAAAATGTAAGTAAAACGCAAAATATAAGTATCTTCTAGTTTATGATTATCAATCGTTAAAGTCCGTTCCGTCACTGAAACGAACCCGGATAATATCTATAGGACATAGACATTCGAAACTCAGCAACGTAATCAGCGAAACAAACAAATGTTAAAAAATGGGTGACAGACTGCAAAAACTAAAAAGCAGGCGGAAAAATGGACTGCCAAAACCGAGAGGAGGGCTTTCAGGATTGGGGAATGGAGGAAAAAGGAGGGAAAAGGGTTCTTACAATTACTGAAAGGAGAGACTCTCGGTAAGTGGTTGAAAAACAAATAAAGAGGTGAAATTATGGCAGAAGAGGTAAAAGTACCAAATCGCTGGATATTTGTGATTGCAGGGTTTATCATAAACCTGTGCCTTGGTACGATCTACGCATGGAGCGTCTTCAGACCTGGATTGCAAGCAGCACCATACTCTTTAACATCGGCTGATTCCTTACTGCCTTTCAGCATTTTCCTGCTGGTCTTCGGTATAAGCTTTGCCTTCGCAGGTAGAATGGTCGGCAAAGTAGGACCCAAGCAGCCAATCCTGATAGGCGGAGTGTTACTGGGCGTCGGCTATGTCCTATCGTACTCGATAGTCATGGCCCCAGCTAGTGCGCTGATGATCTGTATAGTTACCTTCGGTCTGATTGCAGGGTGCGGCTGTGGCTATGCATACAACCCGCCAATCGCGGTCACGAACAGATGGTTCCCTGATAAGAGAGGCCTGGCAACCGGTTTGAATGTGATGGGCTTCGGCTTGTCATCGCTCATCACCGCGCCGCTGGTCACATCACTGATAGCGAGTCAAGGTATGGCGAACACGTTCCTGATACTTGGAGTGGTGTTCCTTGTATTGATTATTGCTCTTGGCTCTCTGATGAAGTTCCCGCCGGCAGAGTGGAAAGCACCACCCGTACCCGCGGCAACCGCCAAGAAGGCATGGGTCGCAGCTTCAGTTGACTTCGACACAAGCCAGATGACCAAGACCACGACATTCTTCATTGTATGGATCATCTTCATGATCGGCGCAGGCGCAGGTTTAATGGTCATAGGCTACGCAAGGCAGATTGCCGAGGTAATCGGAGGACTTGTAGGTCCTGCGGCAGTGCTCGCGGTGCAGGTAATGGGCATAGGTAATGCGATCGGCAGACCCATAATGGGCACGGTATGCGACAAGATCGGTCCAAAGAACACACTGTACATACTGTTCGCAGTGCAGCTTATCTGCCTCGTCGCGCTCTTCCCGTATTCGACGGGAGCACTGGTGTACATAACGATTCCGCTGTTCGCATTCATGTTCGGAGCATATCTCGCAGTAGTACCCACAGTCGTATCGTACTTCTTCGGTGCTAAGAACGTCGGACCGAACTACGGGCTGTATCTCAGCGCATATGGTGTGGGCGGCGTAGTGATGCCAATGCTCATGGCTTATGTTGTGGGTCCAAAGCCAACAGCAGCTACTTATGTGCAGGGCTTCTACGTAACAGCAGTCTTCTGTGTGATCGGCCTGATACTGACCTTCATAATGAAGCCACCGCCGAAACCGACATAAAAACATTCAATTCTTTTCCTTTTTTTTAATTTCATAACTCCAGGATAAACCAGATGGCTTTTTAATTTAAACTCTCACCCAAAGGCTAATTAGCAATAAGAGTATATGAATGAAGCAGCATTTAAACGACCGCATCGGTAAAGGCAGGTAAAATGGCTATCGAAGAAATGGGATTTATACTTAGCGTGCTGGTGGTGCTTGTATGTGCATTTGGACTGATAATGGGCTACAGGGCAAGCAAGAGAGAAATAAATATAGAAGTGGGGGAGAAAGAGCGCCACAAGCTTCTGGTAAAGTACAACCAGTGGCGAGATGGAGTGGAAATATACGTTGACGGGGAGAAAAAGATCTACTTCGCACAGGTCGGGACTTTTAAAGTGGGGAAAAAAGAGCAGCACGAAGTTGAAATCAACACGGGCGGCAGGCTCATACCAAAGGTGGAAATAAAAGTAGACGGCAAGCTGATTCAGGAGAAATAGAAATAGCACTCACGGGAAACCCGGGTATTTTGCGCCATAGCGGAAAGCGAAGTTGCCGATGAAGCCGAGAAACGCACCTGCCGCATACCACTGGAACATATCGTTTGTGTTTGTCATATACCAGTAGCCCACGGCAGCTACAACCGAAAGGCAGATCGCGAGCGCCAGCCACCTTACCCCGCTGAGACTCAATCTCTCGACCGGGTAAGCTGATAGAAAGCCTGCTAGGTTTCCAACGATAATCGCAATGTAAGGATCAAGTTCTGATATAGCCAATCCCTCTCTTTCTGCGCATATTAATAGCCCAGCTATTATATCAAGCTTGCCGCTTGCCCGGTGGCGCTCCGTAAACAGCCCACCAGGTGAGCCGCTTGAGGTTCCATAAAATTGGTAACATGATGAGCATCATCAGGGCATACAGAGGGGCGTAGCTGACATCATACACCATATCCACGTGGGCTAAAGCAGAGCCGAGGAACAACTTCTCTATCATCCGTTGAGTTAAATTTATCTTTCACTTTGCTTAACTACCTGTCGCCCTGGCTCGCAGTAAAAGAGATATATATAATGGCGACAAGGAAGGTAAGGGCTCCGGCGAGGATCTCGATGAAAATTGAATCTCACTATGCAGCGGTAACGGAGATAGTGAAGCTTCGCTATCTGCGCGTGCCCAGAGAGCAGTGGAAAACAACCCTTGTAGATACCGAGATGATGAGAGGAATAAAACTTCACCCGTGGAATAACGATAAATGAAGGGGAAAACGTTATGGTTTTGAAGTATGCTATCGGCTGCAATCTGGTGATAACTGATCGTGAGCCTCGCGCTGATGAAGGGGCACTGGTTATTAAGTTCGGCAATGCCTTTGCACCAACCCATCCGACAACCGAGCTCTGCCTTAAATTGATGGAGCGAGCCTTCTCCAGACGAGCAATAAATTCGATCCTTGATGTAGGCTGTGGATGTGGAATTCTGGGACTAGCGGGTTTGAAGCTCGGTGCAAAGCGGGCAGTTGCACTGGATATCTCCAGAGCAGCAATATCCGCTACCAAGGTAAATATTCGCAGGAATAAGCTGGAGGGCAATTCTGACCTGATTCTTGGCTCCGTTGATAGCATAAAAGGTAAATTTGATCTGATAGTTGCAAACCTGCATTTCTCGACTCTCCTTGGATTAGCAAATGAGTTCAAAGAGAGATTGGGTGAGGGTGGAACTCTGATTCTTTCCGGATTTTATGATATTGAATTTTATCAGCTTGAGAGTGCGCTTGCAGGTATCGGTTTCAGGTGTGGTGATGTGCTGTTTAAGGACCATGTGATGATAGATCTTCCTCCATCTATGAGTTCCACTTTTGGTGCCGCAGATTTCTCTCCAGATGGTGGTGCTTTGCGTTGAAATATGAAGTCGACGGACTGATCGTAACGGATGATAGAAATTATCCCCCAAGCGAGTCTGTAGTGTTTCTGGAAAGATGGTGTGCTTTTCCTCCCGATCACATCACTACGGTGCTGTGCTTGAGGTTGATGAAGAAAGTCATTTCCAGCAATAGGGTTGAATCGATGCTTGATGTTGGATGTGGCACAGGCATTCTTGCCATAGCAGGGGTCAAGCTTGGGGCAAAGCATGCTGTTGCGGTTGATATCTCGAGAATCGCAGTTTTTTCGGCCCACAGAAATATGCGATTGAACTCTCTCGAGAACAGGCTTGAGATCAGACTTGGCTCTATCGAGTCAGTAAAAGGGTCTTTCGATCTTATAGCTGCCAATCTGCTGCTTCATCCTCTCCTTGGGCTTTCGCGTGGATTGAAGGATCTGCTGTCTCCCGGGGGAATACTGATTCTATCGGGAATTTATGAAAGCGAGGTGCCCATGCTTGAAAAGCAGTTCGAGCTGAAGATAAGGGAGGTTATCACCGGTAATCAGTTCATATACGATTATGGATCTGTAACCTGGGCAGCAGTGCAATTTGCAGGTGAGTCAATCTCCTGACGCCAGATACAGATATTTCAGGCTGTCCTCTCTACCGCGCTTTGCTTTCTTCGATCGGGGATCTAACTGCAGTGCTTTTTCATAGCTTTTCACTGCCTCCTCGAAGCGACCCAAGTTAAAAAGGGTTACCGCTCTGTTATTCCAGATATCTATACTATCGGGATTGATTTCGATTGCTTTTTCAAAGCACTTCAGCGCTTCCTTAAATCTCGAGAGGTTGCCGAGTGCAACACCTTTGTGGTTAAGGATCTCAGCATTCAGCGGTTCAAGCTCGAGTGCCCTGTCAAAGCAAGCGATGGCTTCTTCAAATCTGCCGAGGCTGTGGAGTGATAGACCTTTATTCACCCACGTCGGTGTATATTTCGGGTTCAGCTCGATCGCCATATCATAGTATGTCAGAGACTCCTCTAATCTGCCGAGATTGGCAGTCGCTGCTCCAATATTGCTCAATGCCTCAAAGTTATCCCGGTCTATCTGCAGTATCGCATCGAAGCATCTGATTGCCTCGCCGTATAAGCCAAGCCTGCTGTATGAATTGCCTTTATTGCTCAGGGCTTTCAAATCGCGGTCGTCGATTTCGAGTGCTTTGTTAAAATATGAAATTGCTTCTTCAAATCTTTCGAGAGCGTGCAGTAATGCTCCTGTGTTGTTCCAGGTTAAAGGGTTTCTTGGATCGATATCCAGACTTTTGCGGTAGCACTCGATTGCTTCGTCATACTTTTTTAAGCTGAAGAGCGCAACTCCTTTGTTGTTCCAGGCAGGTGCATCTCCGGGATCAAGCTCGATTGCTTTATCATGGCATTTGATTGCCTCTGCAAATCTGCCCATGCTCTGAAGAGTAAGCCCTTTGTTATTCCAGGTGGAAGCATCTATGGGATCCAGATCAAGAGCACGATCCAGACTTTCAATTGATTCTTCAAATCTCCCAAGGCTTCTGAGTGATACCCCGCGGTTATTCCACGCCGAGTGATATCTTGGATTTAAACTCAGAGCTCTATCAAAGCATTTTATTGCTTCAACATATCTTCCGATTTTATGCAGAGAAAGCCCCCTGTTATTCCAGATTAAAGCATCCTTTGGCTTCATTTCAAGAGCTCTATCGAAGCATCTAACAGCTTCATCGTATCTCCCCAGGCTGTGAAGTGAAACTCCTTTCTGATTCCAGTCAGCAGCAGTCAGGCTTTCCGGCTCTGCCTCGATTTCATATTTCCTGCCGGTTATGCTTTCATATATCAACAGAAGCTCTCTTTTCAGCTCGCCAAAACTGCTGAATCTCTTTTCTCTTACCTCACTCAGGCATTTCAAAACCAGCGAGTTAAGCTCTTCAGTAATCGAGGGGTTTCTTTTCCTCGGCTCAACCATAGCCTCGCCGCCGCCTGAAGCAGCCATGTACTCCAGAAAAGCCCCCGCCTGTCCCTCAACCTCGACCTCGAATGGCAGGGTTCCTGTAAGCATTTCGTAGAGCATTACTCCAAATGAAAAGATGTCGGATCTCATATCAACGCTGAGAGGGTCTTTATACTGCTCGGGAGAGATGTAGGGTCTCGTCCCCCAGACGTAACCGAGACGTGTTACCCATGGCGCAGAGTGAGTTTTTACCTCTTTTTCATCGGCTTTTCTCTCCCTCTCCTCTGCTGCTGCCTCCTCGAGGAATTTTACCAATCCAAAATCAGTTATTTTTGCCACATAATCTTTTGTTATCAGAACATTCTGAGGCTTGATATCCCGATGTACTATACCTTTTTTCTCGCTCGCATACTCCATCCCGTCGCAGATTTGAATCGCAAAATCCAGAGCAAGAGGGAGATCAAGCAAATTACCATATATCCACTCGCCGAGCGATTTGCCATCGATGTACTCCAGAAAAATGTAAGGCTTCCCCTCTATTTTCTGTACAAACTCGGCTCTTACAATATGCTTGTGCTTATCCAGCTTAATCCAGACCTCGGCTTCCCTCAAAAACTTTTTAATCACTTCTTCACTCCAGAGGAACTCGTCTTTAAAGGTTTTAATTGCAAACCACCGCCTGAGGAAATGGTCGAAAGCGATATACACTATACCAAATCCCCCCTCTTTTACATCCTTAACTTCATAGCGGCGAAGGATCTTATCCCCGACATTCCACTTCCCTTTTATCTTCCCTGACTTTCTAAAGCGGTCAAGAAATCCCATTATCGTATCCCGATTCCTGTTGATCGATTAATAAAAAGCAGTATTTAGATTTAGGGATAATCTTAGTTTTGAAAAAATAGAGAAGAAAGGATCAGTTATTGAACGGGGGGCATTCAATAATTTTGAAAAAGATCTTTCAGGTTAGGCATTGCATTATGATTTGCAGCGAGAGATCTTGCGCTGAAGTTCTCTCCCTTTTGATCTTCTCTATGTTTTTTCTTTTACTTCGCTCAAAGTAAATTTCGTTAAAGTAGACTAAGGTTTTAATAGAAATAGAACTAACACATAGGTGTTGATAAAAATGGCAACGAAAAAGAAAACTGTGAAAAAGAAAGGCACTAAAAAAAAGAAGTAATCCATTTGTATTTTCCCACTTGAAAAATGGATTTGTGTCCAAAATTGAAGGCATTATGAACTAATCGATTCTGATGTGATACAATATCATTGTTGGATCTCCAATAGAAACAAATCAATTAGGATTGATAGAAAAAAGGCAATTGCATATATCAGGAAATTTTCTTCTCCTCGGTTGTTGATTTTACCCTGTTTGCTGCAAGGAAGCTGATTGCTGCACGAATAATAATGCACACGAGTTCAGCTTAGCCCGGCTGAAATATGTTCAATTCACCCAGAATGCCCGTATAGGAAAGTCCAAGCAACAAAAAATAGACAGCAACGAGGGTGGCAAGCTGGTGAACAGATTAACTCTGTGTATCCTTTTTCGCATCTCGTAAATACACCGTTCTTACCGGGAATGGAATCTCAATACCTTCTTGTTTGAATCTATCGTAGATGCGCTTTCTGAGTTCGTGCTGCACATAATACTGATCCACAAACTCTCTCACCTGGCAGATCAGGGTGAAGCGCAGCGAGAAGTCCATAAAGCCGGGGATAAACCGCACGAACGGCGCTGGCTCTTTGAGCAAGCCCTCGACTTCATCAGTTGCTTTAGCAGCAACTTCAACGAGCACCTGCTCCACCTTTCTTGGATCAGTGTCGTAGCTTACGTCTATATTCATGAGCAGGGACATGCGCTTTTCAGGCAGAAAGTAATTGGTAACGATGCTCTGCGCGAGCTTCTGGTTGGGCACTATGATGATGTTGTTAGACAGTGTCCTTATCCTCGTGCTCCGCCAGCCAACTTTCTCAACATAGCCCTCATCTCCGCTGTCAAGCTTGATGTAATCTCCAACTCTCACAGGCTGATCGGCCACGATGTATAATCCTGCGAAGAAGTTGGCAAGGGTATCGCCCAGAGCGATCGCAACTGCTAAACCGGCGATTCCAAGTGTGGTGAGCAGTGGCGTAATTTCAATGCCGAAGGAGCTTAAAATCATCATCACGCCGATTGCGAGAATGAGGATCTTAACTCCGCCTTCGGCTATGCCTGAGATAGGTTTGAATGCTGCATTTTGCGTTCCGTAGTATTGAACAGCTCCTGCGAGAATCTTGGCTACGGTGAAGGATATTGAAAGAATGATCAGAGCAAGCACGCCTTTATTAACGTAGTAACTCCATGACTCCGGCAGCTGGATATATTGCAGTGCAACCCATATTCCTGCTAGTAAAAACCACAGCACCAAGGGTGTGCGAATTGCCTCAATCACTATGTCATCGAGCTTTGTCTCAGTCTTTTCCGCCCACTTGGAGAGGTATCTCTCGAGAATATATCGCGCGATGTATCCTGCTATCAAAAATGCCAGAATTATGGCAATGGGAGTAGCATATTGCAGCAAAGTATCTAAGTATTCCATAATTTCACTCCTGTTACTTGCGTTTCATACTTTCCAGTATTTCTTTTACTCTCTGGTTTATTTCCACTATAATCGCATCTTTTTTATCAGCTTCTTTAACCATAAGAGTCAGAGCCAGCTCGATCGATTTATCGTCTCTCCTTCTAACACTTAGAATTGGAGGAAAGCGTTCATCAAAGTACATTTTTAGCTTGTTGCAACTCTTAAATACCTCGCTCTCAAACTCGGGCAGATTTATTTCCTTGCCAATAACTATCGGGATTATTATTTCTTTCCATGCAAGAGGGGAGATATTCACAACTATTTTCCTGAGAAAAAGCGCGTTGGGTATGGAGATCAATTCCTGTCCTTCAGTTAGCAGTATCGTGCTAATCGGATTTATCTCAATTACTTTTCCTGAATAATTTTCAACTTTAATATTATCTCCCACTTTATAGGGTACATATACATCTGAAAAATATTTTGAAGCAACATTCTCCAGCATGTCCTTCATTGCGATCAAAATTCCAAGGCCTATCAGACCGAGCAGCACCAGCAGCAAATCAAGCCTCAAGCCGAGATGCTCAAGAGCGAGCAGTATGCCGATGATCCATATGATCATCTGGACTATTTGCTGAACATGCGTGGTAACAAGCGGCACCCCTGTTCGAAGCACCCCTCTGATTAAAATTTTTGAGAGTCGCGCAATTATCGCTGTGACAATTATTATTGCCGCGAAAGATGCACTGGAATATAGAATTGATATTAATGTTTCCTGAGTCAATAACTCACCGAGCACTTTAATCACCCTTCCCTTCAAGAATCTTTATCAGCAGCTCTGATTCCGATTTAACACCTTCATTGATATGGCATTTCCTGGAAGCTTCGAAGCCGCGTTCGCCAATTTCCCGGGCTCTGCTTGGATCTGAGAGCAATTCACGGATTTTTGAAGCAAGCTCAAGCGGATCATCGGGCTTAAAAATTAAGCCATTTTCACCGTCTAGAATGAGCTCGGCTATTCCAGCATTTGAACTCGCAATCGCGGGCTTTTTATAGAGCCAGCTTTCTATTACTACAAGGCCAAATCCCTCTCTGACTGAGGGGAGCACTGTCAAGTCGCATCTGGTATACGCCGCTTCAAGCTCTCCCTGTGTTAAATGTCCGGTTAAAATCACTTTATCCTCTATATTCAAGCTTTTGGTCAGCTTGCACAGTTCACTGAGCCACTTACTCGCCTTATTAAGTGCAATGCCCTGCTTCGAACTTGAAAAACTGCCATTGCCAGCCAGAATCAGCTTTACGTCAGGGATTTCCCTGGCCAGATGAGCAACAGCTTTAATCGCAAGATCCTGGCCCTTCATCGGATCCAGTCTGGCAACCACAAGCAATACTTTATCACTCTCCGATATACCAAATCTCTGACAGAAATCATTTATTTGAACTGCAGAAGGCTGTTTGTACTCGCCCGGATCGATGTAAGGGTAAATGTAGCGAGTTCTTCCCTTGAATCCAAATTTCTTGAGAGCTTCTAAATATTTTTTGCAGCTAACGATCACTGCATCATAGCTGTTCAAATAGCTTGATAAAAACCGCCTCCAGTCGGGTGAAATAGTAGTTTCATCAAATGGAATATGCCATCGGAAAATCTTGGGCTTCAGAGTGTGAAGCATGAAGCCAGTTGGTAACTGCTGGAAGTCGTGGATATAAAAAAGATCAAAATCGTGCTCGGCGTCAAGCTTTAAAATCAGTTCACTGCACAGTCTGTTGTAATGTGTATAATCTGAATATTCATCTTTCCATATGAGGGAAATTGCCGAGCTCAGCTCCTGCTGTATGCCGTGCACCATGTTCCAGATGACCTCTTTGGCATATCCGTATCCCTTCATTTTTTCAGCTTTCAGCACTACGTGGTCTAGAGTAATTCCGTTTATTGTTAGCTTTTCCACGCCTGCTGGATTGAGGGAAACCCAGTGAGGGTTTGCTATTACTCCATTGCTGAGCATTTGCTTCAAAAGAGGCAGGACCATTCTGGTAACTCCACCCGGAGTATAATCATAATCCTCCCCCTCTTTAAGAGAGGATAAGGGGATAATACCGGGCAAAGTTTTATATTTACTGGCAAGCTCTTTTGCACCGTATCTGAATCTTATAAGTGGCGTTTGAGAATTAACACAGAGTTTCAGCATGATCGTTTATACATTGAATACATTTTCATGTGTTAAATCATTTTTGTTATATATCTTAAAGGTGAAACTTGTTTTTCTCACTGCCGGTTACCATTCCCTTTTTGAAACCATCTCCAAAGCTGTACACAGCCTATGAAGCAACCGGGCATGACCCGAGCGTTGCAAGTGCAATTGGAACGGTTGAATAACAGAGCAGTGATGAACAGAAAATTCTTTCCGAAGGGGAAACCTGGCAGATATGAGAGGGTTACTCGCTGAGAGTTGTCTCGATCGATACCGGCAAGAAATAACCGAGGGGCTAACGGATAGAAAAGGTAGCTTCATCACAGCATACAGTTCAATACATCAGGGAATTATACTCTGAATGCAGTGCCATTGTGGAAAAAGCCGGATATATAAACACGTCAGCTCAGGCTTTGATAGAGGTCAAGTTCAAATGAATCAGATATTATTCAACTGATAAGCGCCTGAATAAGGTTTATTACTTCCTTATAGTTATGCAAATTAAATCTGGCATAGGATGAAGTCATCCCGACTCTGATTGAATAAGCTGTTTCAGGTAGAATCTTGAACAGATCCTCGTCCGTACAGTCATCACCTATCGCCATTATAAAATCAAAGTCGTTTTTCAAAATAAAATGCAAACCAGCAGTGCCTTTGTTGACACCAGCATTTCTGACTTCGACTACCTTGCTTCCCCGGGTTACCTCTACATCCAGATTTGCAGTAAAAGTTTCCAGATCATTAATAAGCTCTTTTGCCCTTATAGAGCTCAGTTCAGGATTTGCCATGCGATAATGCCATGCAATAGAGAAATCTTTATTTTCAACAAATGCGCCCGGCAGGCGCTCTGAGTATCTTTCGAGTATTGGTAAAATTTGACGCTTCCATTCGTTCTTTAATGGTTTAATCATCTTCCAGTTCTGGTTCTTTTCCTTTATCCACACCCCGTGTTCCGCCACTAAGTCGATATCAAGCGTACCAAACCAGTTTTGAAGGGTAGCTCTGTCGCGTCCGCTTATCAGAACAATCTCCGTATTAAGATCCTCTGAAAGAGGCCTGAGAATTTTTAAAAGCTCCTCACTGGGCTTTGCCATTGGAGGTTGCTCGGTAAACGGGACGAGCGTTCCATCGTAATCTAAAAAGACAAGCTTTCTCCTGGCTTTTTTATAGTCCTGTGCCAGCTGCTTTATTATTTGAGATGTCAGCAGTTTGGCATCAAGCCTTTTTTGTTCCTCCTCGTGGGGCATTTGCATTTACCTCTGAAGGTGTCGTGGACTAAGGTTCTTCCTGTCAAAACAAATTGAAGTCATCGATAAACTTTTTTTGATTGACGTTTGATAAATCTTTTGCAATGCTAAGCCAAAAAAGTTGCAGTAGAATTAATTACTATTAACGAATGAATAGTAATTAGAATGTCGTTATGAATTAGCGAGGTGCACATGTCAGCTTTCGTATTCAAAAAAGCAAGGTATCTTGTAGAGCTTACCGGGAAAAAGGCAAAAAATATAAACGAATTTCTTGAGATAATAAGAAGCATCGATGACAGCGCCCTTTTCTATCACATACATCATGCGCTCCAAGATTATCACTTGGTGCCGCTAGAATATCCAAATGACTTTGCCTACTGGGTTGCAGATGAGTTGAGGCAGCCGGAGCTTGCTGAGAAGCTTGCGAACATTGACATACTTGAGCTGGACTTTAACAGGCTCCGCCAGTCCCTCATTGGAATAATCGAGGAATATATAAATCATCATCCAGCGATGAATAGCGTACAGGAGGATCATGAGTTCTACTTCGTCAAGTGCGTAAGCATAATTTTACCAACCAGATACAGCGCCAGTAACATCGGAGAGTTACTGGATGCAATGAAGAAGATTGATAGCGAGTCACTCTTCTACCACTTCTTCGCAACAAGGCTATTCTACAATCACGCAACAAGCGACCTTTTAGACTGGATCCTGGCAAATACCGGGAATAAAGAGCTTGCATATAAGCTGGCACATCTCGATCCATATGGATTCACCAATCTCGATGCACTTCGCTCCGAAATTATAAGAATTCTCGAAAAATATACTGCAAGGTGATACCCGTGGCAATATTCAAATCCGTCTGGGACTACGAACCCTTTGTGGGCAAAAAAACGATCGAAGAGCTGATACTCCTTGCGGATAAAATCAAGGGCAAGAGCATTCAGCACGTGAACTCCACATACGTTGGCGGCGGCGTGGCGGAGATCCTCAACAGACTTGTACCGCTTCTAAAAAGTCTTGGAATAGAGTCAAAATGGGATGTGATAAAAGGTGATGAGAGCTTTTTTAAGGCAACGAAGAGTTTTCACAATGCCCTGCATGGAAGGCAAACAGAAATCACTGAGGAAATGTTTGAAGTGTATTTGAAGTGGAATCAGGCAAATGCAAATGAGATGGACTTCGACAGCGATGTTGTTTTCATACACGATCCGCAGCCTGCAGCGCTCATAAATTCAAGGAAAAGGGGTAAATGGATCTGGCGCTGTCATATCGACCTGAGCAATCCCGATCAAAGGGTCTGGGGCTTTTTAAGGAAGTATGTCAAAGATTACGATGCCTCAATTTTTTCAACCCCGAGCTTCTCAAGGGATGATTTGCAGATAAGACAATTCATGGTGCCGCCTTCGATCGATCCCCTGAGCGATAAGAACATTGAACTTTCCAGGGAGAAGATCTTCGAGGTGCTTGAGAAATATAATATCTCTCAAGAGAAGCCAATAATAACGCAGATCTCGCGCTTTGATCAATTGAAGGATCCTTCTGGTGTAATTGATGCCTATAAAATGGTTAAAAAGTACATCGACTGCCAGTTAGTCCTCGCAGGAGGCTTTGCGTCTGATGACCCTGAAGGAGTTGAAGTGTATCAGGAGTGCCAGCGCAAGGCAGAAGGAGATGAAGACATCCACATTTTATTGCTCCCACCGGCGGACGAAGTAATAAATGCGCTTCAGCGCGCCTCAACAGTGATTTTGCAGAAGTCCAAGAAGGAAGGCTTTGGCTTAACGGTTGCAGAAGCGCTGTGGAAAGGAAAACCAGTTATTGCAGGCGCAACAGGTGGAATACCGCTGCAGGTAAGAAATGGCCTTACTGGCTTTCTGGTGAGGAGTGTGGAGGGAGCTGCTTATAAAATCAGATATCTGTTCAGAAACCCGGACTTTGCAAGAAAATTGGGGGAAAATGGCAGGGAGCACGTGAGGAATAACTTCCTGATCACACGGCACCTCCGTGACTATCTGCTGATAATACTGGCTGTTGAGGGCAAGTCGAATATTATTGCTTTATGAAAGTTGCTGGCAGTAATAAAAGAATGGTGAGGAAGTTGGGTAAAGAATTGATAGCAAGCATTGACTGCGGCGGCACTTACATCAAAGCCGCACTTGTAGATCGCAATGGCAATATCAATAGCAGAAAAAAGTTGAGCACAGAGGCTGAGAAGGGCATGAACGCTGTGGCTAAAAATATTGCATCCGCAGTCAGGGCTTTTGAGGAAAAAAATCAAATTGCAGGTGTTGCTCTGGGAATGGCAGGTGCAATTGAGTTTAAAAGCGGTGTGCTGCTTCAAGCCCCGAATTTTACAGGAAGCGAGAACTTTCCGCTTAAAGCCATGCTTCAAAGGGAGCTAAGTCTCCCTGTTTTTATCGAAAACGATGCCAATGTCTATGCGCTCGGTGAGAAGTGGCTTGGCGCAGGCAAGCCTTTCAATTCTTTCCTCTGCCTTACAATCGGCACCGGACTTGGAGGGGGAATCATTCTGAACAGCAAGCTATGGAGAGGCATCGATGGCACCGCAGGTGAGTTCGGCCATATCACGATTTATCCTGACGGATTTAAATGCAAATGCGGCAACAGAGGCTGCTTGGAAGAATATGTGTCAGCACGTGCAATAAGCAGGATGGTTGGAAAGGCTTTGAAGAGGCGGAGAAAAACAAGTCTGCGCAGGGAAAAGCTGGAAAATATTACACCTCAATGTGTCTGCGAGGCAGCACTGGAGGGAGATAAGCTCTCCATAGAAATTTGGAGTGAATTCGGAAGGATTTTAGGCATAGGTCTGGCATCTCTTGTAAACATTTTCAATGCCGAGGCAATCATAATCGGCGGTGGAATAGCTTCCGCTTTTGACTTTTTCAAAGAGGATGCAGTAGCTGAGATGAAAAAAAGAGCATTCAAGCTACCGGCAGACAGGATAAAGCTGTTAAAGGCAAAGCTGGGCGATGATGCAGGAATACTCGGCGCAGCATGCCTAGCGTGGAACTCGCTTGAGTAAAGCGAATAAATTGAAATCTTAACTAAACAACGATCATCTTGCTCTGCTGCTTCTTCTCATGGCCATGAGTGAAGTGATCTGCACACCGCTGGCAGCAGAAAATGTGATCCTTGCCATCAATGGTGACAGCAACGCCATGCTGCATAGGGCTCAAGATGCTCTGGCAGTGCTCGCATGCCCTGCTCTCAACATTCGTAATCGATTTCATATCAACCAATCGTACCAATCCAATCCCCAAGATGAATAGTATTGGTATTGTATATAATACTTTTCAGCCTAACACTTTTCAGCCTCTAAAATAGTTAAACCCTGCAAGCAGGTATTATCCCGCTTCTCAATCCATGGTCAGCGAGCACAATTGCCACCATAGCCTCCGCCACAGGCACAATTCTGGGGAGGATGCAGGGGTCATGCCGCCCGGAGACTTTGATGGTGGTATTCTCCATTGTTCTGATGTCGATCGTTTTTTGCTCTCTTGCTATTGAGGGTGTGGGTTTAACCGCTATTCTGCATATTATCGCTTGCCCTGTTGATATTCCGCCAAGTACTCCCCCAGCATTGTTGGAGGCGAAGGCGATTTTTCCATCTCTTATCGAAATCGGATCGTTCATCTCGCTGCCTTTCAGCTCCGCGCATTTAAAGCCCGCGCCGATTTCGAAGCCGCGCACGGCTCCGATGCTCATAAGTGCTCTTGCGAGATCGGCTTCAAGCTTATCAAACACGGGTTCTCCTAAACCAGGTGGCACTCCGGTTGCGATGATCTCTGCCTTGCCTCCGATGCTATCTCCAATGGCTGCTATCTCCTGTATCCTCTGGATCATGCTGCTGGCAATCGCTAAATCAGCGCATCTTATCTCGTTTTTCTCAGCATTTTCTCTGATCTGCTCAACCGTTAGCCGTCCTGCCTTAATGTCGCCAACAGCAACCACGTGACCGAAAATTTCGATGCCCTTCAGTGACAGCAATTTTCTGGCGACAGCTCCGGCTGCCACCCTGCCAGCGGTCTCTCTGGCGGCCGCTCTGCCGCCGCCTCTGTGATCTCGAAATCCATATTTCAGCTCGTACGTCAAATCCGCGTGTCCCGGTCTGGGGGTGTCCTTGATCAGGTCATATGGCCTTGAATCTACGTCTCTGTTCCAGATCAGCATTGAAATTGGAGTACCTGTTGTTTTCCCTTCAAAAACGCCCGATAAAATCTCCACTTTATCAGGCTCTCTGCGCGCGGTAGTGATCTTGCTCTGTCCTGGGCGCCTTCTGAGCAGCTCCTTTTGAATATCTTCCTCGCTTAATTCAAGCCCGGCCGGGCATCCATCCACCACGGCGCCTATACCTGTGCCATGGCTCTCGCCCCAGGTTGTGACTCTAAACATTTTTCCAAAGGTATTGCCAGCCATTTCAAATCACTCCAGGTATTCCACTTTTGCACCCAGCTTTGTAATTTCCTTGAAGAAACCGGGATATGATACATCCACGCACTCTGCAGTATCAATAGTTGTCGCACCCTTCGCGGCTAGAGCTGCAATTGCGAGTGCCATTACGATTCTATGATCTGAGTATCCGGTGACCTCTGCACCTCTTAGCGACGAGGCCTTAACGAGCAAGCCATCCTTCCGCTCGACTATCTTTGCACCCATTTTCTTCAACTCAACTGCGATCGCGTGCAGCCGATCAGTTTCCTTATACCGGGCATGCTCCACGTTGTAGATCTCCGTGGTGCCTTTAGCATAGGTAGCTAAAACCGCAAGCGTCGGCACAAGATCAGGGAATTGATTGGCGTCTATAGTGACTCCTGTCAAATCCGCCCCATCCACTCTAACAATTCCTTCGATTTTATTCCAGGAGATATGAGTTCCCATCTGCTTCAAAATATTGAGAATTCTTACATCGCCCTGTTTCGAGGGAAGCAGATTCTTTACATCAACGCGAGAGTTGGTAATCGCCCCGGCTGAGAGTATATAGCTTGCGGAAGAGAAGTCGCCGGGAACAAGGTAGCTCTCTGCTTCATAGCTTTGCCCTGCAGGGATGTCAAATTTTGCGAAGTCCGTGTTGATAATTATTCCTGCTTTTTTAAGCAGCTCAAGCGTGATCTCTACATAGGGCTTTGAAGTAAGCTTTCCACGGATTTTTATCAGCGTATCTTTATCGACAAGAGGGGAGGCAATAAGCAATGCGGTTATGAATTGGGAGCTTATAGATCCGTTGATAGCAGTTTTTCCACCCCTGAGCCTGCCTTTTATCACAAGCGGCGCGGTGCCATCTCCCTTTGTGGAGAATGCCTCTGCACCTAAATCAACGAGTGCATTCAGCAGCGGCGTATTCGGTCGCTTTCTGAGCGAGTCATCACCTGTGAGCACGCTTGCACCCTTAGCTAAGCTGCAGACTGCAGACATTATTCGGATTGTTGTGCCTGAGTTCAACGCATCGATTACATTATCAGGCGTCCCGGGCTTCCCATCCACGCCTCTGATATCAAGCTCGCCATTTTTCTCTTCAATTTTTGCTCCGATTGCTCTGCAGGCATTAATCGTTGCTTTTGTATCTGCTGAGATCAGAGGATATTTTACCATGCATTGATCGGCAAGGCTGCCCATCACGATTGCTCTATGTGTGTAGCTCTTCGAAGAGGGAGCAAACACGCTGCCTCTGACAGTTGAAGGAGTTATTTTGACCCTCATCAGCATTAAAGTTATTACGCAAGAGAGTATAAATGTATGCTATGCTATAGCATGGTATGATTATGCTCAGCAGAGTAGAAAGTGAATTGAAAATGCTCAGGCGCCATCTCGAAGTGCTGAGACTGGTGCTCAGGGAAGAGCCGATTGGAATTTTGAAGCTGGCCGATGAGATGGGATTACCCAAGCACAAGGTTCGCTACTCCCTGCGTGTGCTGGAAAATAGAGGTTTGATCAGGCCATCTCAGCAGGGTGCAGTAACCACAAAGAAGGCAAAGCAGTTCGTGAACGACTTCCATGAAAAATTCAGGGTCATCGAGAAAGAAGTAGAGGATATAAAGACATTGAGGATAAAGTAGGGAATAGGGTGAACAAAAGATTTAAGTCGAGAAGCAATATTAATTTTAAAATTCAATGCCGCCGTAACTCAGTTGGTAGAGTGGCTGGCTGTTAAACTGGATGCAGAAACCAGCATGTCACAGGTTCGAGCCCTGTCGGTGGCGTCTTTGTTTCACATTGATGTTTTATCTGTCTTCTATTATCTTCTTCTGCATATAAGTCCTGAAATCTCCGAAGTCCATTATTTCGTTGGCAGGTTTGAAGCAATCTGGTTTATCAAGCGTTCCCTTGTGATTTTCTATGCAGTTTTCCGGATCGTGCTTGCAGCACATGCTTGCATATCTGCAATCTATCTGGTTTGTGTAGAAGAAAGATATAGTCACATCTATACATTTTATTGTAAATATTAATAAATCTTTTGGTTATTATTTCTAATATTACTAAAATTTTTATAATATATTGCAAAATGATGCCAGAACTTAAGATGCCATGCAGTAATATCTAAATCCAAATAGCTGCAAGAATAATAAGGTCATAAATGAGGCTTCGAAGCGTGTTCATAAGGAAAGATGTGGGCTATTACATCCTCATCTATCTATCAGTAATTATTATTTATAGCTTAATTTTCATCATCTTGATGGAGCGCTTTGAAAATAAGCAACCGGACTTCCTCACAGGACTATACTGGGTAATCACTATGATGACAACAACAGGTCTCGGTGATATATTTTTCGTTTCCAATCAAGGCCGAATTTTCACCATTGTGGTGGAGATCACAGGCGTAATAATGGTCTTCGCCCTTATGTTCCCCCTCATTATTACCCCCTGGCTTGAGAATCGAATAAAATCAGCGACCATCGACAACCCTCCCGAAAAAATTAAAGATCACGTGATAATATGCGGATGCAACGCTCTTGTAGAGAGTCTGATAGATGATCTTCAGAAAAAGAGTATACCGTTTGTCATAATTGATACAGATGATCGCATAATAAAGACACTGGCAGCTAAAGATATATTTTGCATCTTTGGAAATCCCAGCGACGCAACCACGCTGAAGCAGGCATCGATAGGGAGCGCCAGGTTCTTAATTGCAAACAGAAAGGATGAGGAAAATGCTGACATCGTGCTCACTGCAAGCAAGATTACCCGTGGTAAAATCATAGCCCTTGTGGAAGATATGAAAATGGCCAGATACCTGGAATATGCCGGGGCTAATCATGTGATCTCGCCAAAGCAAATGCTTGGAATAAGCTTCGGGAAAAAGGCTGCTGTACCCTGGAGCAGCGAGCTGCTCGGAACCGTTGAGGTGCTCGGTGACCTGAAAATTGCAGAGTTATCCATCAGCCACAATCCAGAGATAGTTAACAGACCACTACGAGAATCGAAAATAAGAAAATTAACAGGTGCAACGATCATAGCCCTGTGGCAGGATGGAGAACTTCTGATGAATCCGCCTCCCGACACTATTTTGAGAGAAAATTCAATGCTTGTAGCACTCGGCAGCGAAGAACAGCTCAGAGCCTGCTCCAATTTTACCGCGGGATGCCGCTCGCTTAACAGCGGCAAGCATATTATCATCGCCGGCTATGGAGATGTAGGCAGGCAGGTAGCAAAAATCCTGCGCAGCCAGAATATACCTTATATAGTTGTGGATAAAAAGGCACTCGGCGATGAAAAGCAGGTAATAGGTGATGCTGCCGACGAGACGAGTCTTGAAAAAGCAAATATAAACTCGGCTTCAATCCTTGTAGTCACGTTAAACGATGATTCCAGCAATATATACACCACTCTCATAGCGAGAAAAATGAACCCGGATCTGCACATAATTGTTCGCGCCAATCTGGAGAGCTCAATTTCAAAGCTTTATCGAGCCGGCGCCGACTACGTGCTCTCGCTCTCCAGAATAGGAGGTAAAATGCTTACCAAGCTGATAGAAGAGGGAAAGCTTCCAGATGAAGGCACTCTTTTCGCCGAAAAAATTCGCGTGTATAAGGCGAAAGCAAAAGCTCTGTCAGGAAAGACAATCAGTGACTCACTGATCAGACCAGCTACCGGCTGCACAGTGATAGGCATAGAAAAAGAAGGCAAATTCATAGCAAATCCAGATCCAAAAACAATCATAACCCGGGACTCAACGCTTATCGTGATCGGCACAGAAGAGCAGGTCGGCAATTTTGAAAAGAAATTTAACGCCTAAACAGCTTTAAATAATCCACATGCAATCTAATAATAGCGTGGAAAAGAAGAAAGCACTATCGCTCATAAAAGAAGAGGCTAATAAACTTGGATTTCTGAATTTCAATACTATTCAGGGCCAGACGCTTTATACCCCTCAGGAATTCTTTTTTGTCGACAGGAATAAAATCCACGAATCAGTTAATGAGGAAACACTTTATATCGGAAAAGGATATCTGGAAATCCTCTCGGCGCTCGACGAAACCCTCGCCGAAAAAAAGATCAGATACGACACAAAGCACGAAAAATCCCATGTCTCAGGCGGACGTTTCACCAAGCAGCACATTCAAAACCTGATGGAAAAATTTGGCCACAAAAGACAGTACACTCCTGAGGAAATGCAATACGTAGAATCACTCGTTAGAGCAATTGAAGCCCATACCGAGCTCATAACCCTCTGCAGGTACTACGAAAATGTCGAGCACTACGCCGATGACTTCGCAGCAAGCCTGGCTGGAGCGGCGATTTACTCAGCGTATAAAGCTGAGAACAATTTTAGCTCAAAAGTGCTTAGAAAAATTGCCCCGGAAAGTCATAGAGAAAAACTGAGAATGCTTGCTATAAAAGAGCAGGAACTAATCGAAAAAAAACTATTTCAGGAGCTAACCTGGGCAAATGATAGATTCAAAGAGATATTCAAAGCAAAGTTTTCAAAGCATATAGAGCAGAATATTTTCAAATGACTCCCCGTCTCAGTAAAGTCGCAATTGCTATTAAGGCGTATATCAGCTCAAATCCGGGGGCTGGCTTTGTTGCTGCGGGAGTTGCTTTTTCACAGTCAACATCCGCCGATCGCTCGCAGTCGGGATCACACCTGCCATCTGTGACACCATCGCATATTCCATCATGCGCTCCCGTGGTGCAGTCCTCGGGGCAGTTCAGGTAGTTCTCTCCCGCGTTGAGATTACATTTCCCGTCAACTTGGCATTTTACCTCTATACTCAAGCTCTTCGTGAAGTTACTTTTACCGCTGGCGTTGACTTCAGCCGGGGAAATGACCAGAGTACCCGAATTTTTTGGGATAAGCCAGTAAGCCAGTGTTACATTTTCCTTCGCTGGGAGCTTCACCTTCCAGTAGTAGTACCAGATCTTTTCTTTGTACTCCGTTTCAATGTATTTTGCCTCGGTTTTATCGAAATCAGCATTCCTGAGTGTCTCATTAACAGTTATCTCTTTTTCGACACTGGCATTGTTATCAAGAACAATTACTACCCATATTTTCTGCCCGATAAAAGCTTGATCCGGAGCAACTCTGTATACGGTTATATCGTCAAACTTATCCAGAGCAGCAGCTTGAGCAGTTGGGATTAAAATCAGGAGCAATGCTAAACAGATTATCTTTGCTTTCATTTCAACTGCACCCCACAATTTGATTTAATCGCGGGCCGAAGTCGGGGATGCGATAGTTATCCCGGGCGCAGGCAACACCCGGACCGCACTCCGGTGCGAAGTCCCACCTGTAGCGCTCTCTACCGCTGCAAATGATGGTCGGCGGTGGTGGATACGAGCCAGATCTATCGTAGTATCCCCAGTACGCGTCGATATCGGCAATCGTCCTCACGCCACCATAGCACACGTTTGATTCGTTCAGTCGCTCGCAGTAATTGTGCCAGTCTGTTGGAAGCCTGCCGATTCTAATCCCATTGTCGTTGCCCACAGTATCGACGACGTGCCACTTCGTATCACCAGGCAGCTTCACAAGATTATAGCAATGATCTCCATCGCAGAAGTTGGCAACTTCTCTCTGAGCATAGCCCGCTTTCCGCAGCAGAGTTAAAACCGCTGCTGAGTAGTCCCTGCATATGCCGGTTTTATGATAGTTAATCAGCCGCTCGGAGGGAGCAGCGCTGCACCATACTCCGCAAACATAGTAATCCATAGAGCGATCGCGATGATAACCACGCATCCACCTTGCATAGCTGCCCAGCCCTTTTATAATATAAAGGCCGACACATTTTTTACAGCTCGAGCTTCCCTCTCTAATGGCTTCGCGGCAGAGATCCGGCACAGCGGTTCGATTAACATCATCCCAGCTCCGCGAGCTGCAGCACTGCACTGCCTCTTCAATCACAAAATCCAGAGCTGGATCGCAGACTTCATAGAACTGACAGTTACACTCTCCCCCGCCATCGGTCCACGTGAGGTTTATTCTGTGCAGATCACTCTGGCTCTCATCGGAGATAAGGGGATTATCATAGTGAGGAATACCGCCTATAACCGCATCCCCTCCTCCCACGAAGTGCTTTGTGCAGGGGGTATCAGGAGGCGCATACTTTGTACCGGTTGTGCAGTTGGTATTGCAGGGCGGACATTTACCACCGCAGTCAACGCCGGTTTCATCCTGATTCTGCACGCCATCGGCGCATGTGCCGCTCGAGGAGGCGCAGGTCAGGGGAAAGGCTTCGAACACAGGCAGTCTGCATTTTCCATTTTCGCAGCCGTTCTCGCATACTTTGTCAGTGTAAAGCACAATACCAGTTATCTCCTCCTCAGCCGCAGGATTGCAGTGGCTCTCAGTCAGCGTGCTGCCATGGCATGTATCGGGTATGATACTGGTGCCATTTGCGGTTTTTATTGAAACAGTGCCGTTACGGTAGTATCTTATTCCACCATCGCTGTCGATGCACCTGCATCCATTCTCAAAAACAGGCTTTCCTGGAGGAGTACGCGGGCACTCATCCTGAAAGTTCAGCACTCCATCACCATCTCCATCATCAAAGGCTTCTGGCATCAGGGGTCCCTCTCCAACTCTGTCTCGAGACGGCTGGTTATAGCTCCTGGGCTGCGCTCCCGCAACTCCCTGGAGACTTACTGTTATCATTTTAGGTTTAGCCGCTTCCATAACCTGATCCGGACAGCCATCTTCATCCTGATATTTGTTAAATGTCTCCTTTTCATTCGGACACTTATCGAGACAATTCTTTATCCCGTCGCCATCGCTATCACGATCATCACAGGAATCGCAGGCATCGCCAATGCCGTCCTGATCCACATCGCTCTGATCTTTATTTGAAACCTTCGGGCAGTTATCCATATTATCAGCAATTCCATCCTGATCGGAGTCCTCCACAGCTGCTGTTATTGTGCAGGCGTGCCACTTCTCTGTTCCGAGTTTTTCCTCTTTCGCAAGGGATAAGTGGTAAGAGGGCCAGATCACCCAGCTCCCGGTTTTATCCACTACTCTGGTCACCTGTACCACCCAGTTTTCACCTGGTTTAATCGTGGAATAGGCATATGAGAAACCGAAGGATGTATCAATATTATCAGGATCCCTCGCTGCTGCAAAGAAGCCCCTGTATCCAAGCTTCAAAGCTCCCTGCCCGTAATTTTTTAAATTAAATTTTACTGTTATTGTGTCGCCCACTTTTAACGGATAAGGTCCGGTGATACTGAAATTTGTTAGCTGGAGAAAGTCGCTGGATAAATCCGGTCCAGCATAGCTGCAATAAGTCTCGCCATTTACGGAGCTGAGCGATACCAGCAGAAAAATGAAAACCATTATAAAAGTTTTATTTTTGAACATCGCTATAATAATTACTTTATATTTAAAAAATCTTTCTGCTTCGAAGACTCAATCGCTATATCTCTCCTCCTTCCATG
This sequence comes from uncultured Methanocellales archaeon, assembly GCA_964631075.1. Lineage (GTDB taxonomy): Archaea > Halobacteriota > JAWCLZ01 > JAWCLZ01 > JAWCLZ01 > CAZVYP01. Next base: position 4,457 of record CAZVYP010000016.1, on the reverse strand, counting down.
GATCGCCATGCATATGATATCCATGGGACTCCCAGAAACCCGGCCTATCTTCCTTAACAAACTCAACACCTGATACCCACTTGGCGCTCTTCCAGAAATAAAGCCCCGGTACTACAAGCCTCACGGGATATCCGTGCTCGGGCGTAAGCGGTTTATCGTTATGCTTGACAGCGAATAAAACATCCGGCTTGAAGAAATCGCTTAAAGCAAGATTTGCGGTAAAGTTCCCTGCCGCATGGACGATTACGAATTTCGCTTCGGGAAGTATTTTCACAATATCCTTTATCACGCTGCTGCCGACTCCCTCCCACATATTATCAAGCTTTGACCAGCCTGTGACACAGTGAACATTGGAAAATACCTTCACCCTTGGAAGGGACATGAACTCCTGATAACTGAGCCCTCGCTCCATATCCACCAGTCCGGAGATCGCAAAAGTCCACTTGGAAACATCTATTTTTGGAACACTTCCATAGTGAAGCACCGGCCATTTGTCGGTAACGTTCTGACCCGGCGGGACTCTATTTTTCCTCTCCACGTCAGGACTTTTAATCACTCTTTCATCCTTCATAGTTCACCCCCAAATTTACCTACATATTCGTTTTTATCTTTCCGGTCGCGCAGTACCAAAGCAGCAATCCTATGCCACGCATCAACCGCAACCCACTCAGAAGCGAGTAAGTCTTGCCAGTAACTTTTCCAGGCTGCTGTGCCGCAATTTCCACAAAGCAGCGTGCCACAACTTCGATCGGAACACCCATGGCTTTTAAAACATATGGCATGGCAACCCCGGAAACACTGAGGCCCTGCCGTTTCAGCGCTTCCAGTGTTTTTTCCACGGCTATTTCACGCGCGAGGATATCACCACCAGAGCTCCTTCCCTGGCACATGCTTCCGCTACTACACGGCCTATTCCTCGCGTTGAGCCTGTGATGACAACGACCTTATCCTTGAGCTTCATCATTAACCCCCTTACAGCTCGATGATAAGCGCTTCTTCATCGCAGTTTGGAAATTTGGGACACTTCACGCACTCGGTCCAGACCTTCGCGTGCAGGTTTCCCCGGTTAATTTTCTTGAACCCCTGTTTTTCGAAAAAAACCGGGATAGTAGTAAGCGAGAAAACCCTCTCGAGACCAAGATCCTTCGCCTCTTTCAATACCTTCTTTGCCAGCTTCTTCGCTATTCCTTTTTCTCTGTAATCCACATGCACCACAAGCGTTCTCAGCTCGCCAAGGTCTTCTCCAAAGATATGCAGGTTGCAGCAGGCAACAATCTCGCCATCGCGCTCATCAACCATATACCCCCTAATATCTTCACAGATCTCCATCAGAGATCGCTTCAGCACATCCTCTCCACCATGGGCATCGATCAAATTTTTAATCTGCAGTGCATCCTTCAGCTTTGCCACTCTGAGCATAACAGAGAATTCTCCTGTGCAATCTTAAGAATTTCGCTCCCGCATCACCAGAAGCACGCTGGCAATAATAGCAGCTCCGCCGAGCAGCGTGAAAACAGTAGGACTTTCACCCAGAAAAGCAATTGCCATTATTATTCCACTGATCGGCTCCAGAGAGAGCACTATAATCCCGTGCGAAGCCTTCACCCTGCTCAGCCCCTCGAAATAAAGCGAGAATGAAAATGCAGTCGGAATTAACCCCAGGAGAAACAGATAAAGAATATCCTCCCTCACCACAGCAAGCGGTATCTGCAAGGCAAAAGGCAGGAAAATCAAGGCAGTAATCGCATTTAGCCAGATCGCCTGCACATAGCCGGAATAATAATCGCGGAGATACCTGCTTAAAATCGTCTCAAGCCCGTAGAAGAGCCCTGAGATCAAACCAAACATTATACCTGCAAAGTAGTTCGAGCCAAACACCAGCGAGAAGGGATTAACAATCAGCAGCACGCCAAGCACGGACAGAGCGACAGCAACAACAGTTACACGCGTCATCTTTTCCTTCAAGAAGACAGGCGACATTATTGCCACAAATATCGGCGCGGTGTACAGCAGGAGGATTGCAACCGCGAATGAAGTTGCTCTTATGGCTGTGAAGTAGGAAAAGATCGTAATAGCCATGCAGAATCCCATCAACAGCAACTGGCCCTTCTTTTCTCCAGGCACCAAATCTGAGTACCTGCCCCTGAGCAGGAATAATACGAGAAGAATCAATCCGCCAAAAAGAGTGCGATAGAAAACAGTCGTGCCAGTGTCGATATGGATTGCTCTGACAAAAATGCCGATGGTGCCGAAGAATATCGCTGCAAGCGCAATTTCAAAATAGCCCTTGATCTGCTGAGAAGTCACATCACTTGATTGAGCAATAGCTTATTTAAAGGTTTCAACTTGCAAATCTTTATTACATATAATTGCAAAAATAACAGCGTGCTGCAGAAAGAATTCGTGAAAGTCTCGGAAATCGTCACCTGCCTCAACTGCCCCAGACAGCTCTACTTCTCGCTGCAGAGTAATGAAAGTAAAGAAAGCAAAAAATCACCCGCGTATATAACACATCTGTTTCTCCGCGAGCTCAACCTTCGCATTCCCTCTGTTCTGAATAATGAGGACAGCCTCACCGGGGAATTAAAAAAAACTCTCGATTTAATTGAGCAGGAAATAGCTCTGATCTATCGAAATGATCTGGCAGAGATAAAAGCAGAGCAAATCACGCAGGCAAAAAACACAGTCGAAGCTAAGCTCCCAGGCATCGCCTCGGGAATCAAATGCTCTTTTGATAAATATGGCGTGGAAAAGTTCCATCAACTTATCACTCCCTGGAAAATCGAGGAGGAGATGAGATCGCATAAGTACATGCTCCTCGGGAGACTGGACAAAATAATCAGGGTGGAAAAAGAAATAATTCCCTCGATGATCAAGACAGGCAGCACCCCGGAATACGGAGTATGGCAGCCTGATAGAGTACAGCTTGCGGCGTATTCAATCCTCGCTGAGGAAAACTATGACGTGGGAATCAAAAGAGGACTTGTTGAGTACGCCCGGAATGGCACATTGAGAGAAATAGCGATAAAACATCACGACCGAAGAAGAGTGCTGCGGATCAGAGACGAAGCCCTGAAGATAAAAAAGGGCTCAATACCCGGGCGAGCCGAATCAAGTGAATGCAGATACTGCATCTACAGGGCTAAATGCGAGACAAGGGTTTCGCTCGCATCGAGATTTTTTGAAAACATCTTATGATTATATAAACCTGCACTGGTGATTCTATTGAGATCTCCTTGAAGACGAAAACCAGAAAACTGCCCCTAATAATCACACTGTTCCTGCTAATCGGATTCATTCTGATCATCATTGCACCAGAGGATAGAGAGCTCGGCTCGATGTTGAAACTGATATACCTTCACGGGGCTCTGACAAATACAGGTCTCTTCCACTTCACAACCGCAGGATTAATAGGACTAGCCGCTGCTGTGTGGATATTCATGTCAAGATCTGGAAGAATCTTACACCGGTGAATCCCTTCGGTGCCTCCGATTACTCAACACAGCTCTTTTATTCCGCAATAACACTGACCTTTACAGTAACATCTATCCTGATTGCAGTCTGGATTGAGCAAAAGGTTAATTCTTAGCAATCCTCTTCAGCAGCCAAGCCATGTTACGACCAAGGATCTTCATCGTCTGAATACCCTCCTCATCGGCTTCAACATCTCCCTTATCAAGCCCGACGCCAACATTCCAGTACCTGGAGCCAGGGATTATCATCTGACCGATTGTGAAGAAGTGGTTAATCGTATCGAAAACATGGATAGCCCCTGCCCTTCGCACAGCGACAACCGCTGCACCTGCTTTACGCTGCAGCATATCTCCGTTTGCCTTGGCAACAAAACCAGCGCGGTCGATAAGCGCTTTAACCTCAGGAGTAACATCGGTGAAATAAGTCGGCGAACCAATGATAATACCATCAGCCTCACGCATCTTAGCAATCCACTCATTCACAGGATCATCATCAATAACACAGCGCTTATCCAGATTCTCATAGCACTTATCACAGGCAGTACACCCATGAATCCTTTTACCCCCGACCTGCACAAGCTCAGTCGCAATACCCTCCTTCTCCAGCTCACCAAAAACATATCTGACAAGAATAGCCGTATTACCATCCTTCCTCGGACTCCCGTTGAATCCAACGACTTTCATCTAATTATCCTCCAGCAGCAAATTTGCTACAGATAAATTCCACGGTCACCATTAATTAGCGTTTCCCCGTTATCCTGAACAGCATTGCAGGTTGAGTCAAGCCTTGGTAATTAAAGGCCAGAGAAATAAGAATAGCCAAAAACTAGAGCGAAGAAATCAGTTACTTCTCTATTGCGATTAGATCTTTGCAAACGTTAAGATACCACCCAGTAATAGATATGTATATATGCGGGAGGCCGGATTTGAACCGGCGAACTCCTGCGAGACAGGACCCTGAATCTTGCTACCGTTTGTTAATTA
>CAZVYP010000015.1:0-33664 GCA_964631075.1 uncultured Methanocellales archaeon | reverse complement strand
GGTCGCATGGCTATGGTGAACTGCTGCTTCACAGAAGTAAAATGCCTGTTTCCGGAAGCAATCTATAAAACAATGCATATGTGCATGTATATCTGGGAATGCGACAGAAAAGAGTGCCCGAATTACAAGGATATTAAAAAATACTGTTTTTGAATTTTACTTCCGGAAGGCGATATAAAGCTGCGATATATTTATATCATCACAGTTAATCCAGTTCCATTTATGGGTTCAATCTGCGGCTATGCAGGCAATGAATCGAGAGAAAAAGCGGAGAAGATGCTTTCAGCTTCGCAATATTGCGGCAAAGGAAAGATATGGCATACCAAAGGCATAGCGATGGCACAGATATCCCCGGAAAGTGAGCTGCAGGGCTTTGCCTGCGACGGAAGGTTCTACGATGGCGATGTTAGAGCTTTTAAGAATGTCCAGAGCACTGAAGATCTCAAAGCGGTTTTGTTGAAATCAAATGGAGACTATGCCCTTGCGATAGTAATCGAAGATAAGCTTTTGCTCGCCCGCGATCCGATTGGAACGAGGTCTCTTTATTACGGCTTCGACAATGAGGGATTTGCGTTTGCGGCTGAGAAAGCGATGCTGCGTGCACTTGCAATTAAAGATGTAAAAGTTCTGAATCCGGGCAACATTCTTATTGACGACAAAAAGCCGGTGGATTTCAGAGGCGAAATCCTGCGTGAGGAGGAAAAGCTGATTGAGGATGAAGCACTCGCACTCAGTCTCCTAAGAAACGCCCTGGATCGTGCAATCAAAATTCGAGTAAAAGCATTAAGCAATAAAAAAATGGGAGTTCTATTTTCAGGAGGAGTGGATAGCTCAACACTTGCCTCAAAAATTCCAGAAGCGAATCTATACGTTGCTGGCATCAGCGGCTCGCACGACCTCGAGCAAGCGAGAAAGAGCGCAAAAGCGATGGGAGTCGAAGGGAAACTCAGAGCGATTGAAATAGATCTCAGGGAAGTCGAGGAGAGAATATTGGATATCATCAGTATTATTGAGACAGCTAATCCGATGGATGTCGAGATGGGGCTTACACTCTTTTTCGCCGGTGTGGCGATGAGCGAAGACGGCATCGAAGTGGCGATTTCAGGACAGGGAAGCGACGAGCTATTTGGAGGATACAGGAAGTATGCCGCGACTCTAAGAGATCATGGAGCAGTGGCTCTCCAGCAGGAACTTAAAGGTAATATTATGAATATTGCGAGTGAAAATCTGGAGAGAGATGTAGCTGTCTCAGCCGCAAATTTCATTGAACTGGTTACCCCATACCTGGATATAGATTTAATAAAACTGGTGCTGAGCTTCGATCCAAAGCTTAAAATAAGAGCTCGCGAAAATGCTAAAAGCTATATCGGTAAATACATTCTGAGAAAGCTTGCGGGAGAATTTTTACCCGGTGAGATAGCTTGGAAAGATAAAAAAGCAATGCAGTACGGCAGCGGAATTCACGCTGCTCTGAAGGCAATTGCAAGCAAAAACGGCTTTACAGGGGCAATTAGATCCAGAAGATATCTGGCATCAATTGCGAATAAGGATAAAAGGTGTTAAAAATGGCTGCGGGAATAACGGAAAAAGATATTGAGCATATTTCCTGGCTTGCAAGGCTTAAACTTGCGGACGAGGAGAAGCAGGAATACGCACGGCAGCTCAGCTCGATCCTGGAGTACTTCAAAAAAATTGATGAGGTCGAAGCAAATGTGGAGCCCACTTTTCACGTGCTCGGATTGCAGAATATTTTCAAAGAAGATGAAGCAAAAGAATCTCTAAAGCAGGATGAAGTGCTCGCAGTAGCACCCAAAAAAGAAGAGGGCTTCATAAAAGGACCCAGGATTATACAGTTATGACGATTAAAGAAATTCGAGAGCAATATCATAGTGGAAGAAAAGCAGAAGAAATAGTGCTTGAAGTATTTGAAAAGATCGAGCGCAACAAGCTGAACGACTACATCACCCTTGCACGAGAATCTGCACTTGAAGGAGCGAGGAAATTCGACCGAGGGGAGAAAAAAGGAAGACTGGCAGGCATTCTGGTTGCGATTAAAGATAATATTTCTACAAAGGGAATTCAAACCACGTGTGCATCGAGGATCTTATCCGGCTACATACCTCCATACGATGCAACTGTGATCGAGCGCTTGAAGCGGGAGGGCGCCATTATCATCGGGAAGACAAATATGGATGAGTTTGCGATGGGCAGCTCAAATGAAACAAGCTACTTTGGAGCAGTGCACAATCCATGGGACTTGGAAAGAGTACCTGGCGGCTCTTCGGGTGGCAGCGGGGCTACGGTTGCAGCAAATGAAGTGCCGGTTGCACTTGGATCCGACACCGGCGGCAGCGTGCGCTGTCCCGCATCTTTCTGCGGTGTCACAGGATTAAAACCGACTTATGGCGTGATATCGAGGTATGGATTAATCGCCTATGCAAATTCTTTAGAACTGATCGGTCCCATCGCTCAGAACGTTGAGGACTGCACGCTGCTGCTTGATGTAATAGCAGGTCATGATCCAAGGGATTCAACGTCGGTTGAAAAAAGCGAGTACTTCCATGCTCTGAAAGATGATGTTAAAGGAATGAAAATTGGGCTGCCTAAGGAGTTCTACGGGGAAGGCATCGACAAAAATGTGGAGAAAGCAATCTTCAAAGCAGTTGATCTCCTCACCGGCATGGGAGTGGAGCCTCAGGATATCAGTCTTCCCAGTGTGAAGCACTCTCTGGCGGCCTACTATATTATTGCCATGAGCGAGGCAAGCTCCAACCTTGCGAGATTTGACGGACTTCGATATGGACTGCGCGTTGGAAAAGACCTTGACTGGCACACCACCTTTTCAGAGATACGCGCTCAAGGTTTTGGAGCAGAGGTGAAGCGCAGAATCTTGCTTGGCACCTATGCGCTCTCAACCGGCTACTACGGGCAGTACTATCTTAAAGCGCTCAGGATAAGAACGCTCATAAAAAACGACTTCTCACGCGCGCTGAAGCAATGCGATGTTATTATTACTCCAACGATGCCCTATCCCGCTTTCAAAACAGGAGAGAAGATCGCTGACCCGCTATCGCTCTATCTGGCAGACGTCAACACTGTGCCGGTAAACCTTGCAGGCGTGCCCTCGATATCAATTCCATGCGGATTTACATGTGGATTACCTGTTGGTCTGCAGATAATTGGAAAGCATTTTGATGAAGCAAGCGTGCTCAGAGCAGCTTATACATTCGAAAAGCACACGGAATACCACCTTCAAAGACCGGGGTGTGCTAAGTGAGCACTGACGGGGAAGTGATCATCGGACTTGAAATACACGTTCAGATCAACAGGGCAAAGTCAAAGCTGTTCTGCTGGTGCTCTACCGGCTATCAAGACTCACTGCCGAATACCCACGTGTGCCCGATTTGCATGGGATTACCCGGCTCGCTGCCAGTGGTGAATAAAAAAGCCGTTGAGTATGCCCTGCGAGTAGCGCTCTCACTCAACTGCGAAGTTTTAGATCAAACCCTTTTCTACCGCAAAAACTACTACTACCCCGATCTGCCGAAGGGATTTCAGATCTCCCAGTATGATTTTCCGCTTGCAGTAAATGGAAAGGTAATACTTGAGGCAGATGGTGGAGGAGAGCGAGAGGTAAGGATAAAAAGAGTGCATATGGAAGAAGATCCCGGTAGACTTGTGCACCCCGGGAGCATTGAGACTGCGCGATACGTTTTAATAGACTACAATCGCTCTGGCATGCCACTGCTGGAAGTTGTTACAGAGCCGGATCTCAGAAGTCCAAAGGAGGCAAGGCGGTTTATAACCAAGCTTCGCAACATACTGGAATACCTCGATGTGTACGACGGCTCACTCGAAGGCAGCCTGAGGGTTGATGCAAATATTTCACTCAGAGGAGGCGCAAGAGCTGAGGTAAAAAATATTTCTTCCTATAAAGGGGTGGAAAAAGCCTTAACATTTGAAATCACAAGGCAGAGGAATTTAGTGAGAAGAGGAATCAGGGTTGTGCAGGAGACAAGGCATTTTGATGAAGCAAGGGGAATAACAATGACCCTGAGAACCAAAGAAGAGGCGGAGGACTATCGCTACTTCCCTGAGCCAGATTTAGTTCCAATGCGGGTCAGGGAATGGCTGCCCCGGATAAAAGCTGGGCTGCCTGAGCTTCCGGATGCCAAGCGCCAGCGCTTCATCGAGCAGTACGGCATCAAAGACGAGCATGCGAAAATACTGACGGGCGAGATCAGAGTTGCAAATTACTTTGAAGAAGTGGCGGCGAAAATAGATCCAAAGATAAGTGCAACCTGGATCGCGGATGTGCTCAAAGGCGAGCTCAACTATAGAGACCTTGAAATAAGCGAGGTAAACTTTCCTCCACCATATATGATCGAAATACTCGAAAAGTTGATAAGCAATGAAATCACCGATAGTGGAGCAGTTGAAATAATTCGCACCATACTCGACAGAGGTGGATCACCTGGCGAAATTATCGCGAGCAAAGACCTGATGAGAATAGAAGGCAGCGTAATTGAAAAGGCAGTGCAGGAAGTTCTGAGAGAACAGATAAAAGCGGTGAGCGATTTCAAGAACGGCAAGCAGGGATCGCTGAACTACCTTGTAGGTCAGGTATTGAAGAAAACGAGAGGAAAAGCGGATCCAAATGAAGTGCAAAAACTACTGCGTGAAAAATTGACCGAGGACAATTAATATGCATCTGATAATAACCGAGAAAGAAATCGCAGCGCGAAGGATAGCGGGCATTCTCGCAAATGGAAATGCCAGTGTAAGGAAGATCGAGGGCATAAATGTATATGAATTCGATGGAGCCTCGATAGTAGGCCTGAGCGGGCACATCCTCGGTGTTGATTTTCCGGAGGAGCTTAAAAACTGGAGCACCGTTGATCCGGCAAAGCTCATAAGCGCGCCAATCATTCATGTGCAAACTAAAAAGAGAATTGTCTCGGCGATTAAAAAGCTGGCGAAAACTGCAAGCAAAGTTACCATTGCAACCGACTACGATCGCGAGGGCGAGCTGATCGGAGTTGAGGCACTTGGTATAATTCTGGAAGTTAAAAAAGTTGAAGAGTTGCTAGTGGAGAGAGTCAGATACAGCGCTATCACAAGCAGCGAGATAAAAAGAGCATTCGCATCACCTGCGAAAGTTGATTTCAGCCTTGCATCAGCCGCGGAAACAAGACAGAAGATAGACCTGGTATGGGGAGCGGCATTGACGCGGTTCATATCGATCTCAGCCAAGAGATACGGGAAGGAATTTCTGAGCGTGGGCAGAGTGCAAAGTCCACTGCTCGCCATCCTTGTACAGAGAGAGCGTGAAATCCAGAATTTCAAGCCGGAGCAATACTTCGAGATAATTGCGCATCTCAGAAACGGCGGTGAATTCACAGCGAGACACGAAAAAGGCAGGATCAAGGATAAAAATGAAGCCGTGGGAATAGTTGCAAGGCTGGGCAAAGAAGGAGTCGTAGTTGAAAGCAGGAGGGAGCTGATAAGCGATAAGCCGCCTGCTCCGTTTAACACAACTGAGTTTTTAAGCGCAGCAGCCCGTCTCGGCTTTTCAGCCGCAAATGCAATGAGAATCGCAGAAGAGCTTTACATCAACGGCTACATCTCATACCCGAGAACCGACAACACAGTGTATCCTCCGAGCCTTGACTGCAAGGCAATAATAAGCATGTTCCATGAGAGTGATTTTGCTGAGTATGCCAGAGCACTGCTCGCAAAGGCAGAGCTTAGACCTACAAGAGGAAAGCGAGAGGCAACAGATCATCCGCCGATACATCCTGCGTCTGTGGCAAAAAGAGCTGATTTCAGTGATGAGAGCTGGAAGATTTATGAGCTGATTGTCAGGCGGTTCTTCGCGACATTTGCAGAACCCGCTAAGTGGGATACAATAAAACTGCTAATAGATATAAGTCAGGAGAAATTCAATGCCAGCGGGAGCAAGATCATTGAGCAGGGATGGCGCTGGTGCTATCCATATTATGCTCCAAGGGAAAAAATCATTCCAGCGCTTAAAGCAGGGGACAGAGTAAGCGTTGATAAAGTTGAGCTGCTGGAGAAGCAAACCGAGCCACCTCAGAGGTACACTCAGAGCAGATTGATCAAGCTCATGGAGGAGCTGGGGTTAGGCACAAAGTCAACGAGGCACGAGATAATTGCCAAGCTATTCGCGCGCGGATACGTGCATGGAAACCCGATGAAGCCCTCAAAAACAGCGCTTGCAGTTGTCACCACGCTTGAGAACTATGCAAAGCTGATAGCAAAGCCCGAGATGACAAGCAAGTTGGAAAAAGACATGGATAAGATAGCGGAAGGCGCAATCGAAGAAAATACAATAGTTAACGAATCACGCTCAATACTTCAAAACGTTTTCAAAGACCTTGGAGAGAAAAAAATTGATATCACCAATTCGCTGAAAGAAGGTATGCGCGAGGATAAAATTGCAGGCAAATGTCCAAGATGCGGCAAGGAATTGCTGATCAGAAAGTCGAAGACTGGACAGTTCATCGGTTGCAATGGCTACCCTGACTGCAAGTTCACGCTGCCACTGCCAAAGTTTGGTAGAGTGGTTTTTGAAGACGAAAAGTGCCAGGCGCATGGAATAAAAAATGTAAAAATACTCATGAAGGGCAAAAAACCCTGGAAGCTCGGCTGCCCGCAGTGCAACTACGAAGCTTGGCAGAAAGCACAGCAGGAGAAAAAGGCTAATGAAAAAGCTGAGGGCGCTGGTAAGAAGGCAGAAAGAGATAATGAAAAGCGCAGGAAGTAAAACGCAGGAATACCATTATTCGCAATACTTGCTTCTATAATTCAAGCCGCTTATTATGGGAAAGCACTTACCTGAACATAGAGCAGCGCGAATGCAATTAAAAATGTAAGTACAGATATTATTACTCCTACTTTCATCCACCTGAGCATGGAGAAGTGTCCAAGTTTTTTCTTCTCGACAAAGCCCGCGGCAACTATATTGGCAGTCGAACCTATCACCGTGGCATTGCCACAGTAGGTTCCGCCAATGAGCATTATCCACCATACCGGCTCAATGTTCAAACCTGTTTTTGCAAGAGCATCGACCACAGGCACTATGGTGGCGACTGCAAGCACGTTATCCATAAAGGCGGTTAATACTGAGACCACACCTCCAATTAACAGCATCACGTAGAACAGATTTCCGGCAGTCTGAGAAATCAGCAAGGCGATCCTGTCAGTTATTCCCGTGTATTTAAGCGTGCCCACGCTTGCAAAGAGCAGCATGAAATAGAGCAGAGTCCACCAGTCCACTTTCTCCACAAGCTCACGAGCGCTGTCTCTACTGATCAGAAGCACTACTCCGGCCATTATTAAAGGCACACCAAGCAGCATGGCATTCTTCTCAAGTCCCAGTATCTCTTCGAGTTTAAAGTGCAGCACTAGCCCGGCGATTACTGCAATGAAAATCGCCATAGCTATCTTCAATTCTCCACGCAGCTTTACTTCCTCGGTATCAAAGCTGATCGAGCACTGCAGCTTGCCGTATTCAGTTGTTCGCTTGAGATAGAAAACACCAATAATAGTGACGATCAGACTGTTAAATATTGCAAGCGGCAAAGACCATCTGATAAAGTCTTCAATTGTTAAGCCGGCTTTGAAGGCTATCAGCACTCCTATGGGATTTCCCACAGGCAGGGCGCTGCTCCCTATGTTTGTGGTGAACACGAGGAACATGAGGAAAGGCAGCACTTTTTCGCCTTCGACGCCATATCCTTTCAATATCCTGAGCATAATCGCGCTCATGAACAGAATTGAAGTCACTTCATCGACAAGCGCAGCCATAATTGTGCCGAGAAGCAGTATCATTGCAAGCAGGTGAAAAGGTTTATGAGCCACAGGCTTTATCGTAACTGTGATCAGCCAGTCAAAGAACCCCTTTGCTTCGAGAAATCCAACCACGATCATCATCCCGATGAGGAAGAGGACTATGTCCAAGCTGGCGAACGCTATAAGATGCTCAATATCAAGTACTTTAAAGGCGATGAGGAGCGAAATACCTAGAAGAGCGAAGGCATTTCTGAAGTGCCAGTAGAAGAGCGAGCCCGCGATGAAGCTGATAAAAATTAGAACAGCTATTATCTGAAAGTTATTAAGAGGATAAAGTGTGATCGATATGATATACGGAATCAGCACGACAATGGCAAAGAAGCCAAGAATTTTGCCGGCTTTATTCCTGTTCAAGTTCAAATCTCCTTGTTCTAACTTCCTTTCCCATTTTGTGATATCAATCTTGTGCTTGTGTTGAAAAATTTCGCTGAATCAATGAATAGTTTTTTGCGTTTTTTTGAAACAATTATATAGCTATAATGCCTTTTGATTTTGTATGTTCGAGCTTTCGTTTCCCTTGCTGTTGCTCTCAATATTACTCGGCATCATTTTAGGTATTTTTACCGGCTTGACTCCAGGCATTCATGTGAATAACGCCGCGCTCTTCCTGGTCGGGATATCCCCAACTCTTTATGCTATTGGATTCGCACCGCTTTACATAGCTGTAATCATAATCTCCAACTCGATCTCCCATACATTTCTGGACATCATTCCTTCAATTTTCCTGGGAGCACCAGGCGAGGACACAGCGCTTGCAGTTCTCCCCGGACACCAGTTGCTGCTTGATGGAAGAGGAATAGAAGCAATTCGACTCTCGGCATTTGGAAGTGCCGCCTCTGTCGTGGTCAGCCTGCTGTTGACGGCTCCGGTTGCACTGTTTTTCACAATCGCTTACTCCTCGCTGGAAAAATATATGGCGTGTATCATCCTTGCAATTGTTCTCCTGCTTATAATATCGGAAGGAGGACAGCGAAAAGCTTCAAAAATAAAGCTCAAAATATATGCTTTGACTGTCTTCCTGCTCTCAGGTGCCCTGGGTTATTTTGCTTTTCAGAATGCTTATCTCATGAGCCCCTTGATCGAATTTGGCATGCCTTCGATTCTGTTTCCACTGCTCTCAGGGTTGTTCGGTGCTTCTCTGTTGGTAGTAAGTTTATTTACTGAAACCGAAATTCCTCTCCAGAGAAATGCGGAACTAAGGCTCTCGGGCAGGAGACTTGTCAGAGGCACGGTTATCGGCAGCACTTCAGGTGCATTCGTGGCTTGGTTACCCGGAGTATCAGCCGGCGTTGCAACTGTGCTCGCCAGGCTTGCGATCGTGGAGGAGGCGGATGAGAAGCAAGAGAAGGAAAATATGAAGGAATTTCTTGTCTCGGTCAACGGGGTAAACACCGCCACAGCGATTTTCAGTGTAATTGCGTTATTCATTATAGGCAAAACTCGCAGCGGTGCCATGGTTGCTGTTAACACCGTGCTGAATGCGGAGAACTGGAGTGCTTACACCGTTGCGCTATTTTTGCTTGTGATAATATTTGTGGCAATAATTTCCTACTTTTTAACCATCTTTATTGGAATGAACATCTCCACATTTCTCCCGATAGTTAACTATCGAATGCTCTGCCTCGGGATTTTAATTTTCCTGACAGTATCAGTTTGCCTTCTCACGGGTCTGTTTGGACTTGTTATTTTTGCAATCTCAGTTCCAGTCGGTTTGCTGCCGGCTTTCATGCAGGTGAGGAAAACCCATGCGATGGGTGTTATTATGCTGCCATTGATTCTGAATCTACTTTAGAGAAGATTTATATATTTGGTATTTGATATAATTGGATGAGGGGATTGGAATGGAGAAGCTGTCTGCTGAAAGTGCGCAATTGCAGTTGCAGAAGGATAAATGGGGATTCTATGCAGGTATCGGAGTTTTCATTTTGGGCATTGTGCTGCTGCTGGTGGTTTTCATTCTGGCGTACCTGCAGTTCGCGGCGCCGATTGAAAATCCGGTTGTTCAGGTCAATGAAACCGGTGGAGTCCAGATGAGCATTATATTTGGATTGCTGGTAATTGTGAAGGCGGTTTTTCTCATTGTGATGGGCTTCTGTGGGGCATGGATTGCCGGTAGAGGGGTGCAGATGTATCGCGCCTCGAATGTGAGGGTGGAGAAGGAATAATTTTTTATAATTCAGTCTTGTTATTCGATTTGAGGTCGATGAGTCTTAAAGATCTTTTGAAGGACGATCTGCTGGAGGAAGAGCTGGCGCTTGTACGGAATCGTTTCGATGTGATTGGCGATATTGCATTGATTTATATTCCAGTGGAGATTGAGCATCGAAAGCATTTAATTGCAAGTAAGCTGGTTGAGAGGTATAAAAATGTTAAAAAGGTGCTCAGAAAAATCAGCGATGTGGATGGAGATTTTAGAGTTGCTGGATACGAGCTTTTGCTTGGAAACAGCACTGAAACTGTTCATAAAGAAAATTACTGCAGCTTTCTGTTAGATCCCTCAAAGGTCCATTTTTCCTGGAAACTGGCGATGGAGAGAGCCAGAATTGCCTCGCTGGTGAAAGACGGAGAGGTGATTCTCTGCCCTTTCGCAGGCGTTGGACCTTTTCCGGTTGTGATATCAAGGGAAAAAGAAGTAAAAATTCTTGCGGTTGAAAAGAATCCTGTTGCTATTTCTTTTTTCAGGCATAACTTGATGTTGAATGGTGTTGAGGGTAAGATATCTGTTATCGAGGGTGATGCTGAAGCTGTTTTGCCTGAGCTGAAGCTGAGGTTTGATCGCATTGTTATGCCCTCGCCATATCTCAGGCCTGAGGAGAGATTTCGATACCTTGATCTTGCCTTGCCGCTTGTTAAGGATATAGGTGTGATTCACTACTATTTTTTTGCTGCACGGGAGGAAATTTCCGGGCTTGAAAAACCTGTGATGAAGCGATTTCCTGGATGCAGAGTGCTGCGAGTGAGGAAGTGTGGAAATTTTGCTCCGGGAGTACACAGAGTTGCACTGGATTTGTCAAGGCAATGAAATCCTAAAATGATAATTGAAAATAATTATCATTAAATAAAATCGTTAGTGGTAAATACTGGTTCTAATTTAAAAAGCGTGAGGTCAAAAATGGTCCGAAGGGAAAAAATGATCAGAAAAAACTGTCCCTTGTTTGTGGCACAAACCATTCAGCTGAGCATAAATAATAAACTTGACGACACTCTCTGGGAAAAGAAAAGCAAGCTATTTTTATGCATGGAGCAGGACTGCGCCTGGTATGATGACAAGCTAAAGGTCTGCGGTGTAACCAAATAAAAGTATTTTCTAAAAAAAATTTATAACATATTTATATTTAAATAACCTATTAATACAGGAGAACAGATATTTGCTATCACTTTTTTAATTCAGAGTTTTATTTGGCAGATAAGGCTTTTCTCCCCTCTTTGAAGGCCCTTAAATTAACATCTATCAATTTTTCAGGCACCTGCTCCCTTATGCTCTCAAGCAGCATTGCCTCCGGTATTGGCAGGAGTTTTGAGACTGCTCCGAGCATTACGATGTTCATCGCAAGTGCATTACCGGATTGCTTTGCAAGCTCAACTGCATCCAGAGTTATCACTTCTCTGCAGGACTGCTTCAGAGTAGAGATGATCTCCTCAACAGATGGATAAACTGCCTTACCGGCAATTACCGATTGAGGTAATATTTGAGCGGTGTTTACAACTGCAATTCCATCTGTAGCCAGATACCTTGCATAGCGCAGTGCTTCAAGCGGTTCAAGCCCAAGTAAAACCTTCGCGCTTCGCAGAGGTATAAGCGAGCCGTACTCGCAGTTAATGCGCAGGTGGATTTCGACGCTCCCGCCGCGCTGTGCCATGCCATGGGTTTCAGCTGCTCTTACCGGTAACCCTCTTTTAACCGCTGCTCTCCCTACGATATCGCTGACCAGAATTGCACCCTGCCCGCCAACTCCCACAATGATCAGATCGAAGCTCGTTGTACTCACCTCTTTACCTCTGCGATTGCATTCGAAGGACAGATCTGAGCGCATACCCCGCAGCCAAAGCACTGATCATTGATGAATGCGCGCTTATCACTATCGCGAAACTCGGCTGCCGGGCATCCTAACGTAACACATTTCCTGCAGCCGTTGCAATCTTCGCTTACTCCGAATTTATTTTTTCGCTTTATACCCATCCTCTTTGCAGTGATCACGCAAGGCTGCCGCGAGATAACCACGCTTACTCCTTCATATTCCTTTGCTCTGGTAAATACTTCCCTAGCATTTTTCAGGTCATAGGGATCGATTACCTCGACGAATCCAGCACCGCATGCACGCGCGATCGCTTCGAATGAAACCTGCCAGGTTCTCTCTCCGGTTACGGTAACCCCTATCCCTGGATGCGGCTGGTGTCCTGTCATCCCTGTGGTGAGGTTATCAAGGATTACCAGGGTAAATCTGGCTTTATTGTATACTGCATTCATGAGCCCTGTTATGCCATTGTGGAGAAAAGTCGAATCGCCTATGCTTGCCGCGATAGAAGCTTTTTCCCCTGCAAAGTATATCCCTGCAGCAAGCGATGGGCTCGAGCCCATGCATAGAGTGGTATCGACTGTGCCGAGCTGCACCCCCAGAGTGTAGCAGCCTATATCACTTGGAAACACCGCATTCCAGCCGAATGCGTCTCTCATTGCATAGAAAGTTGCTCTGTGAGGGCAGCCCGCGCACATCACAGGCGGTCTCGGGGGGAGTACTTTTTGCAAGGGTATATCGTTTTTCACGCGCTTCCCAGTCAATCTTGCAATCGCGGCTCTGACGAGATCAAATGTCAGCTCGCCTTCTCGTGGCAAGTGCCTGCTTGATTTGCCCCTGATTCTTTTTTTCATTCCTGCTTCGCTCTGCAGTATTTTGATCTGCTCTTCAACTACTGGTTCAAGTTCTTCAACAACAAGGACAGTAGAGACATTTTTCAACAGCTTCTTAATCATCTTCTCTGGAACCGGATATGTGCCTATTTTTAAAAAAGACACCTTTGCCTGAAGCTGATCGATGGCTTCAATTGAGTATGCACTTGCGATGCCGCTTGCAATTATGCCGAGCTTTGCCCCTTTTTTAAGCTCGAGCCTGTTCCAGGGCGATTTCTCAAGCTCCGCCTGGATCTCTTTTTGCTTGGCATTAAGTGCTTTCAGAAGAGGCCTAGCGTGGGCGGGCAGCATCACTCTCAGCTCAGGTGCTTTCCTGAAGCCGGCTTGCATTGTCATGTCAGGCGTTGCAATATCTCTGATTTCAATATCGCTTTTCGCGTGGGAAATACGCGTTGTCGGTCTGATAATGACAGGAATGTCAAATTTCTCGGAAAAATCAAACGCAAAGGGCACCATATCTCTGGCTTCCTTTGGCGATGCAGGGTCCAGGCACGGCACCTTTGCAAAATAGGCGTATCTCCTCGAATCCTGCTCATTCTGCGAAGAGTGGCAGGAAGGGTCGTCGCATACGACCAGCACAAGCCCTCTTGCGCCGGTGTAAGCGAGGGTCATGAAAGGGTCGGCAGCAACATTAAGACCGACGTGCTTCATAACTGCTGCGGAGCGCACACCGCTCCAGGCAGCGCCTATCGCTACTTCTAGAGCTGCTTTTTCATTCACCGACCACTCCACGTGTAAGTTGTACTTTCTCGCTTCATTTGCGAGTGTCTCGATTATATCAGAAGAAGGCGTACCTGGATACCCGGCGGCTATGCGAATGCCGCTCTCCAGCAATCCATAGGCGATAGCAGCATTGCCAAGCAGAAAGTTTTTACCCGCCAAAATTGCACCTCTTTTTCGATCGCAAGCTTATATTCCATGAAAACATATAAGCTTAAGCTATTTGAACTGGATTGAATCAGTATGATACTGCAGGTTGATTCCCTGAGCCCAATGTTCTCAGTCATAGGAGAACTTGTTTTCTATTTGATCATATTCATCATCATCGCAGCTGGGATTATGGCGATTCTGATTTCAATCTCATTTAAAACCGGTTACTTTCCATTTCCAGATCTGTTTGTGCTGGCGATCATAGCACTTGAAGCCCCGATCAGAGCTCTGTATAGATTCGCTGGTCAGGAGGATGCAATCGTCGATCTTGTTTGCATTAAACTGATAAACCTTGTAAATCTGAAATCATACAGAGCTGTTCAAAGAGATAGGAAGGCAATTTTTCTCCCGCAGTGCTTGCGCGCGCTTGATTGCCCTGCGGATCTGAGTGCGGAAGGAATTCAGTGCATCCAGTGCGGTAAGTGCAAAATCAAGGAGGCAAAGGAAGAGGCAGAGCGTTTGGGCTTCAGAGTATTTATAGTTCCGGGGTCAAGCTTCATAAAGCGGATGATTGCAAAGTATAAACCCGGCGCTATTCTCGGCGTGGGCTGCGTGGAAGAGGTCAGAAATGGCCTTGATATGTGCCAGAAGTACAGAATACCTGCGCAGGGAATCGTGCTTGATGAAGCAGGATGCATTACAACAAGTTTGAACTGGGACAGATTCTACGAAAAAGTGAGGGAGGAAAGTTAATGCATCTCACACGAGAGGAGGAGAAGATTCACGATGGCGAGTTGGGAAGCACCCTGCAGAAGTCGATGGAGATCCTTGTTGCCCTCGGCAGGATATACGGAGCATCGAAATTGATCTCGATAAAGAGCGCCCAGGTCTCAGGAGTCAGCTATAAGACAATAGGCGATGCAGGAATGGCATACCTGAAAGGGCTCAGAGGCAAGGTAAAAGTGCCTTCGTGGCTTAATCCAGCCGGTCTTGACAGAGAATGCTGGGGTGAAATGGGAATTTCAAAGGAGTTTGCTGAGAAGCAAAAAGAGATCATTCGAGCTTATGAGCGACTTGGAGTAAAAGCGGACTGCACCTGCACGCCCTACTATCTGCACAGGATCAAACAGGGAGATCATCTTGCATGGGGTGAGAGCTCGGCAGTTATATACGCCAACTCGGTAATCGGGGCTTTGACAAATAGAGAAGGTGCCCCAGGTGCACTCGCTGCTGCGCTGATAGGCAAAACCCCTGATTACGGACTGCATATCAGGCAGAACAGAGCACCGCATATAAACGTTAAAGTCGGCTTCAAGCTCAAGAATTCTGATTACGGCGCCTTGGGTTACCTCGCTGGCAAAATTGTTAAGGATAAAATTCCTCTGTTTCACTTGACGAACAAACCAGGAAAGGACGAGCTGAAAGCACTGGGCGCTGCGATAGCGGCAACTGGCGCGGTTGCCATGTTCCACGTAAAGGGCACGACGCCGGAGGGCAATGATTTTGAGACACCGCGGGAAGAGATAGAAGTCGAACAGTGCGAGCTAAAAAAGCTTTACGTGAAAAAAAATGGCCCTGATCTCGTTGCAATCGGCTGTCCTCACTGCTCCTCAGCCGAGTTGAAAAAAATTGCTGAGCTGCTGCGCGGGAAAAAGGTAAGGCGTAAAACCTGGATTTTCACGTCAAAAAAGCAGAGGGATAAAAATGCAGCTATTGTAAGGAAAATCGAGGGCAGCGGGGCAAGAGTTTACTGCGACACGTGCATGATTGTTACTCCTGCGACTGAAAGATTTAAATTAGTTTTAACGAACTCGGGAAAGGCTCTGAGCTATCTTCCTGCTTTATCCGGAGTTGGAGCTTGCTTCGGTAATCTGGAGAGGTGCTTGCAGAAGGCGTGTGAGTAGATGAAAATCAAGATCAAAGGAAGGGCTATTTCAAAGGGAACTGCAAAGGGAAGGGCACTCGTAACATCGCAGCCCATATCCTTTCTGGGCAGCGTGGATCCGAAAAGCGGAAAAATTATCGAAAAAGATCACGAGCTATATGGAAAGACGATTAAAAACCGGGTTCTAATTTTCCCGCATGGCAAAGGCTCAACTGTCGGATCGTACGTGCTGTACCAGCTTAAGGTAAATGGCGCGGCGCCAAAGGCGATAATAAATAGAGAGTGCGAGCCAATCATAGCTGTAGGCGCGATTATATCAGGCATTCCGCTGGTTGACTCGCTTGATGCTGACCCAGCAGAGGCAATCAGGGATAACGCACTTATATATGTTGACGGGACAAATGGCTATATAGAACTAGAAATCAGTGACTGGAAATGGCGAACTCAGATCTAAATCCAAGTAAAATACTTACTCCAGAGGTTATATCCCGGGTAAACGAAGTCTTCAGGATATATGAGATCTCGCAATCGCCGGAAGGAGATCAGATCTATCTTTTTGGAGACCCGCTTGTTGATGAGGCAACCGCTTATCAAAAACTATGGGGTGGCTTTTCAAAACTCGGCTTTCAAATCGCATTCACACATCGCCTCGGTGAAAACGTCATCGTTATATCGAAGGTATCAAGGCAAGCGGGAGATAGCTCTATCAATATACTGCTGGCAGTTGCAACATTTCTATCCACGATGGTTATGGGATCTATGATGTTTGGAGTGGATCCACTGGCGGACCCTGGTGAAGTCATTAAGGGCCTGCCATTTACACTTGCGATTATGACCGTGCTGGGTGCGCATGAGTTCGGGCATTACATAGTCAGCAAAAAGCGCGGCGTTCAAACTTCGCTGCCTTATTTCATACCATTTCCATCGATAATCGGCACGCTCGGTGCGGTGATCAAGCAAAAAGGCCCCATTCCCGATCGGAAAACTCTTTTCGATATAGGCGTGGCCGGTCCTCTGCTTGGAATAGTGGCCTCGATCATAGTTACAGCAATAGGTTTATCTCTACCACCACTGACAACTGCACCGCAGGATGGAGCACAGTATTTTGAAATCGGGACTCCTCTGCTGTTCGAGGCAGTTGCTAGCGTTGTTCCAAATGTAAAGCTGACCGAGCAAACAATAATGCATCCAGTCGCTTTCGCGGGCTGGGTCGGGATGATCGTAACTGTATTCAACCTTTTACCCGCTGGGCAGCTTGATGGCGGTCATATAATGCGCTCGATAATGGGAAGGAAATTCAAATATCTTTCCATACTAGTGCCGTTCTCGCTCATGGCTTTTGGAATCTATGTGCTTTATGGCCTGAATTCCAACGGCTTCATCTGGATTTTCTGGGGCTTTTTCACATCGCTCTTCGCTTCTACGGAGCATCCACCCCCTCTTGATGATACAGCCCCGCTTGACAAAAAACGCCTGCTTATTGGCGCAACCGTAATGGTGCTCGGCGTGCTCTGCTTCACCCCCGCTCCTTTTGGCAATATGCCATGAGAAATGTTTTTGTAATCCAAGCTACAACAAAATCTTGGAGGTGAGAGGCATGGTTATAGCGTTATGCTTGATCAATACCGAGCCGGGTAAAGATCGGGAGGTTGCGAAGAAGCTGACAAAGATTAAGGGAGTGACATCTGTCTGCCTGGTTACAGGTTTATTTGATGTGGTGGCGAGAATCGAAGTTAAAAATGCTGACGAGGTAATCTCTATCGTTTATGACAGGATTCGAGCGACTCCAAACGTTAAATCTTCCCAGACTATGTTTTGCCAGAAGATAGAGTAAGGGAGAAACCAATGATTTCTCCCTCTTTTTAAAGGCAGTTCGAGCTCACATCCAGCAAAATGGGCAGAGGTTAATAAGCCTGTTGGGGGCAGGTTCCGACTTGTTCGAATTTTTCTTTGCACAGGCTGACCTAAATTCTCTGTCAAATTACCGGTATTTACTCCATCCAGATGCTCTTTTTTAGATTATAGCCGAAATATATCGAAAAGGTTTATTTACATGAGTGAAATATTACTGAGTCTGTATGAGAATCCCTAAGAGACTTAAACGTTTCAGAATACGCAAGCCACACTCAGAGCTTTTACGGGAGGCAGAGATGATAGGGGAGAAATATCAGGATCATCTTGATAAAACGACTCGAAGAAAAACCGCCCGCCGTCTTCAACGCAACTTTTTCAGAGCAGTTAGACTGGCGAGAAGGGTTTTGAGGTTCCTGGCCAAGAGTGAAAAGGCCAGAATGAGAGTGTAGTTAGATTCCGGTCTTTTAACAAAAGCTATAAATTGCTTGATAGAGGATGGACTATATCTATGCTAAATTTGCTCGACATCTTAACTACTTCTATGCAGCAGGTGTTGATTGCAGTTGCAGTCGGTGGTTTAGTTGGACTGAAAATTGAAAGAGGTAGGGAAAGGTTCATCGCGGGCGTCAGAACATTAACTCTTATCTCGCTGTTCGGCATGTTCGCTGGGAGATTGATGATTGTAACCGGCAGGGCAGAAGTGCTTTATGCGTTTACCGCCGTATTGCTTGCCATTGCGATAACCACATTTTTACATGGCTTTAAAGTGATCTTTCCCATGACCGTAAGGCTTCGCCTCCCGCTTTCGATGATCTTTGTTTTCTTTTTAGGCGCGATCGTGGGTATTGGACAATTTGTCATTGCAAGTGTCGGATCAATAGCGCTCGCTTTTGCGATTCTTGAAAAACGCCGGATCTCAGAGGTATTAAGCAAATATGCAGGTCGAAGCTGATCTACTCAAGATGTTATTCGAGGCTTTTTTATCAATTATGGTAGGAGTTATTGTGGGATATGAGAGGGCACACGAGCGCAAATCAATCGGAGTAAAAGAATGCACTGCTTTATCTCTGCTCGGTACCCTTGCAGCCTGGCTGACATCACTAACAGGTCAATTCTTAATTTTACCAGGGGTTATAATCGCGGTCGGCCTGCTTACAATATATTTGATGAATGCAGCACTCAGGCGTCTTATTATCCTGGGTACAACAACATCGTTTGCAATCCTCACGACCTTTGCATCAGGAGTGCTGATAGGATATGGCGAATACATCCTTGTTTCCCTGAGCCTTTTTGCGATGCTAATTATACTCTCTGAAAAACGCCACGTGCACTCTTTTGTCTATCGCCTGAGCGATGATGAAATCAGAAACGGCCTAGAATTTGCAGTGCTCGCAGCTGTTCTATATCCAGTTGCCCCTGATCAGTATATTGATCCGTTTAATTTAATAAATTTAAAGAAAGTTCTGCTGATAGTTGTACTGGTTTCAGCGATAAGCTTCATCAATCTTATTGTAGGGAGATTTTTAGGCAGCAATCGAGGCCTCGAGATAACAGGTTTACTTGGAGGTTTGGTGCACAGCGAGGCAACAACAGTTACGATTGCTCTGCGCGCTTCAAAAAGCCTTGCTTTGTTAAAACCAGCGCTGGCCGGCATTTTGCTGTCGAATGCAAGCATGTTGCTGCGCAACCTTGTTGTTGCCGGGTTGATAATGCCACTGGTAATGGTAAACATGCTGCCCGCCATACTGGCGATGGAGCTGGTTCTGTTGCTATTTGCATATCAGGCAATCAGGAGCTGCAAAGAGACAGAGGAAGTGGAAAAAATGGATCTGCGACTCAGCTCGCCCTTCGCAATCAAACCTGCGATTCAATTTGGACTGGTATTTTTAGTGCTGATGGTGCTGGCAGGACTGGCAAACAGATTCTTCGGAGATCAGGGAGTATATGTTATCGCACTTTTCGGCGGCATTTCATTTGCTGGTGCAATCGTTGCGTCTGTCTCCACCCTCGCTCTCATTGGCAGCCTTAACGTTGAGGCCGCTGCACTTGCAATCATAATAGCATGCTTTGTTGCTCAGCTGAACAAATTTTTATGGGCGAATGTTGCCAGGGCACCGAAGCTGGCCAGAGCACTTGTAAAACCAACGCTAATAACAGTTGTAGCCGGAATAATTGTTGTGGCTTATCAAACCTATTTCCTGCATTAAGAAGAGGATTCAAAGAGGAGAACCTTATGGTTCCCCTTTGTTATTCCACGCGTCCGACTTTTATCAGGGAGTACACCGGCACGTCTTTGACGCTCTCAAGCCCTTTTTTATCTATAAGCACTGCAACTGCAACTGGAGTGGCTCCTGCTGCTTTTAACACATCAATTGTTTCAGTAATAGTTGCCCCTGATGTTATCACGTCATCTATGATGACGCATTTCTTGCCCTCCACGTTGGAGTACATCGTTGACAGGGTGCCCTTAACCTCGGCTGTCTCAGGCTCCCATCTTGATTTTTTTGGTCTATAGACCGCAAAGTAAGCAGCGAGGTCTTCGGCAACGAGATTGGCGAGTGGGACTCCATTCAGCGCTATGCCCACGATCACATCTACATTTTCTGCGCCTACGTTCTCAAGCACAACATCTCCCACCGCACTGGCGACGTAGCGCATTCGCTGGGAGCTGCTTCCCACACTGCTCCAGTCGACAAATATATCTTTTGGTACAGGAGGGGCTTCTTCTTTCTTATGTCGCGTTAGAAGCCAGGTTGCAGTCTCCCGCGAAACGTTCAGTTCGTCCGCTATTTCTCCCGCTCTAAAACCTTTAGCTCGCAATTCTTGGGCCCGCTTAATGAGATCATTTATATCCATTATATCTCCTCAACCCTTCTTTGTTTTTCTCCTCTTTTTAAGTTTCGATCCACACACGGGGCATTCTTCCCCGGCATCAAAAAATCTGCCGCAGCCGCTGCAGCGCTTTGTCCACTCCAGAACTTCTTTTATCCTGCTCTGCATTATAGGAATTACGGGGATATTCATATGAGCCGCGACATTCTGAATCGCGTAGTCATCAGTAACTATGGCTGCACCTTCCTTGATGTACTCAAGTGCCTTTGCAATCAGATGAATATCTGTCTGTGAGAGAGTCTCAAAATCACCGACGTCTTTTGATTGCTGCATTACTTTCTGAATCGATTTTTCATCTGGCTGCTCGACTTTTAAGCCCGATCGCTCGGCAACTTCAAATTGAATTCTTGACTGCGTATCCCGCAATTCGTCAAATACTCCCTGCACGGTCACGCTCTGCTCTCCAGGCATCTTATAGCGCGATATGAATACGGAGGTATCGAGTATGAACTTCATCTATTCGTAGTATCATTTTTGTAGCATAATTATTTTTGCGCAGCATGGATAATTATTATATATATCTGGGAACAAAATATTGAAATCCAGTCGAGGTGACGGAAAAATGGAAGTAACAGCGAAAGCTGCTTCTGAGTTAAAAACGATTATGGAAAAGCAAAAAAAAGAGACCTGCGGTTTGCGGATATACGTTGCAGGTGTTGGCTGCAGCGGTCCAAGTTATGGACTTGCATTTGAAGAAAAACCGGAAAAGAGCGACAGCATTTCGGAGAGCAATGGCGTCAAGCTGTTTATGGAAAAAATGGTTGCAGATATCCTTGAGGGCGCAAAGCTCGACTATATCACAACTCCGATGGGCAGCGGCTTCGTAATAACCAATCCAAACGCTAAAAGCGCCTGCAACGCAGGATGCGATCACTGCCACTGAATTATTAAATATTCTGTGAGAGATATGCACTTTTTATCAATAGCTGATCTGAAGTACAGGGAGATCCTCAATCTCCTGAATGATGCAATGGATCTGAAGGCAAAGCGAAGGCTGGGCAAATTTTCAAGTGAGCACGAAGGAAAAAGTCTTGCGATGATTTTCGAAAAGCCCTCTACGCGAACAAGAGTCTCGTTCGAAGTGGCTATGACTGAGCTTGGGGGGCATGCACTGTATCTCGATACTTCCATGCTTCAGCTTGGCAGAGGAGAAACCATCGAGGATACCGCGCGGGTGCTATCAAGGTATGTGCACGCGATAGTGATCCGTGCATATAAGCATGAAACTGTTGTTAAACTCGCGAGCGCGAGCGAGGTTCCAGTAATAAACGGCCTTGACGATCTCGAACATCCATGTCAGACTCTCGCCGATTTAATGACAATACTTGAGTTCAAGAAAGAATTAAAGGGACTGAAATTTGCCTGGATAGGCGACGGCAACAACGTCTGCAACTCAATTATCCTCGCATCCGCCATGGTGGGTATGAGCGTGGCAGTAGCATGTCCGGAGGGATACGATCCAGACAAAGCAATAGTTGCACGAGCCCGGAAGACGGGCGGGAGCATAGAGATAACTCGCTCACCGGAAAAAGCTGCTGAAAATGCGGATGTCCTCTATACAGATGTATGGGTATCGATGGGTGATGAGGCTGAGAAGGAAAAGCGGAAAAAGGATTTCGCAAAATACCAGATCAACAAAGCACTGCTGAATAAAGCAAAGAGAGAAGCAATAGTGCTCCACTGCCTGCCAGCACTCCGCGGAGAGGAAATAACCTCGGACATCGTTGACAGTCCGAATTCCAAGGTATTTGATCAGGCGGAAAACAGGCTGCATACGCAGAAAGCGCTTTTGCTAAAATTATTAGGATAGTTTTAAGTTTTTTAAAATTATATTCAAGCGCGGTGGTCAATTGGCAGGTGTACTTGGTTTCTACGCATTCGACGAAGTCTGGCCAGCATCGAGATTCATAGCATTCGGACTTCGAGGTCTGCAGCATCGAGGACAGGACAGCACCGGTATTACCACGGTTGAAAATAAATTTTACTCATCAAAGCACCGCGGATTTGCCGAGGACTGCTTCACAGACGAAATACTAAGAGAGCTAAAAGGCAGCACGGGAATCGGACACGTTTCTCCAGAAAAAAAGCAAATAAATGCAATTCAGCCTGTCACAGGCAAAAAAATTAGCTTCTGCCACGACGGCAGGTTCAATCTGAACAGCGAAACTTTAAAAAAATATGGCAACGATGAAGCAAAAGCTGTAACGGAGATGCTATCGAAAGAGCTTGAGCACAGCGATCCCGAGCAAGCCGCCGCAACTTTTATGGAACAGGTCGATGGAGGCTATACGTTTATGGCACTCACGAAGGACAAGCGCATGATCGTCGGGAGAGACCCACGCGGTGTAAAGCCACTTGCAATCGGCGGCCTGGGGTTTGACTGGGGAGTCATAGCCTCGGAGTCCTGTGCCTGCGATGTCACCGGGGCGGATTACTCTAGGAATATTTCACCCGGCGAGGTGCTGGTCTTCAATCCTCTGAGCATAAAATCTTACAGGAAACCAAAGGGCAGAACCGCATATTGCGCATATGAATATGTATACCTCGCAAGACCGGATTCCACCGTCAACGACATCCCGATAATCAGAGTCAGAGAAAACATAGGTAAGATGCTTGCGAAAGAGAACCCTGTGGACGGGGACATCGTAACAGGCGTGCCGGATACGGCAATTCCCTTTGCAATGGCATATTCTGATGAACTCGGCATACCTGTTGAAATGGGATTCATGCGCACAGGCAGAGCCGTTAGAACCGCGATAAGGCCGAGCCAGTTTGAGCGAACAGTAGGCGTGCAGTTAAAGCTTAACCCAATCAGAGAAGTAATCCAGGGCAAGCGGGTGGTGCTCATAGATGACAGCGTGGTCAGAGGCACCACGTTAAGAAACACAGTCTCACTCATGCGCAGGAGAGGGATAAAAGAAGTGCACGTGCGAATAGGCTCGCCCCACATCGTGAGACAGTGCCCCTACGGCGTAGAAGTACCGCACGAAGACGAGCTGATCGGACGACAGTTAAGCGAGGAAGAAATCGCGCGGGCAGTGAAAGCAGATTCATTCGCATATCTCAGCATGAAGGGGATGGAGAAAGCAATCGGACTGCCGCATACATGGCTCTGCACAAAATGCTTTGCCGATACCTGGGGGATGCATAAATGAAGGTATTACTCGTCGGGTCAGGAGCAAGGGAGCATGCATTAGCTGAGGCGCTGGTTAACAGCAAAGCTCAGCCAAAGCTATATGGCTATCTTTCAAATCGCAATCCAGGCATTTTGAAGCTGGCAGAAGAATATAAAATCGGCGACATCAACGACCCGAAATCAGTTGCCGATTATGCAGGCAAAATAAGCGCGGACTTTGCGTTCATAGGTCCAGAGGAGCCCAACTTCCACGGCGTGCCTGACGAGCTGGAGAAAAGAGGCATAGCATGCGTTGGTGCCAGCAGAGACGTGGCAGTTCTTGAGATGTCAAAAGCAGAGATGCGACGCCTGATGTGGAAGTACCAGATACCAGGGCGATTACCCTTTAAAGTATTCCAGAATATCAAAGACGCAACTGCCTACATAGACGAATACGCAGAGAGCGTGGCAGTCAAACCAGCACGGCAGGCAGGTGGAAAAGGCGTGAAGGTAATCGCAGATTTGCAGGCATATCTGCAGGGTGAGAAAAGAGAGGCAAAGAGAGTTGCTGCCAGGAAAATCTTTGAAGAGCACATGAAGCCCTACACAGGGATGCAGGATAAAATCTTAATTGAAGAAAAAATCGAAGGACCGGAATACACCCTGCACTGCTTCGCAGACGGAAAGCACTTGAAGCCAATGCCAATGGTGCAGGACAACAAACACGCATTTGAAGAAGATATAGGACCTGAAACAGGTGGCATGGGCAGTATCAAAGGCAGAGACGAGCCACTACCATTCATAACACAAAAGGAGTTCGATGTGTCCGCGAAGATCATCGAGAAAATGGTTCAGGCGGTGCAGCACGCCACAGGCAAGGAGTACAGAGGCATTGTTGCGGGGCAGATGATGCTCTCATACCAGGGGCCAACGATTATAGAGATGTACAGCAGATTCGGCGACCCAGAAGCTGTTAATATACTGCCTTTAATCGACGGCGAGAGAGGTGCGGATCTCGTTGATATATGCCAGGCAATAATCGACCAGAAGCTCGACCAGATCAAAATAAAATTCAGAGAAACCGCAACAGCTGTGAAGTGCATCGCACCCGAGGGATACCCTGATCATCGCGATCTTGCCGCAGGGCACCCTGTATCGGTGGATGAGAATGTAATAGAGAAACTCGGCTGCAAAGTGTACTATGGTTCCGTGGATAAAACAAACGGCAAAATGCTCACAGGCGGCGCAAGAGTCGTCGAGCTGTATGCAGAAGACGAAGACATCACCAGAGCCAGCAACAGACTCGAAGCAGCAGTGAAACACGTACGTCTCCAGGATAACTGGCAACTCTTCCACCGGAGCGACATAGGCTCACAAGATCTCCTGCAAAAGCGCTTCGACTCAGCCAAGCTGATGCGCGAGATCTATCAATATCGCCTGAAAAAAGGACTGATCGGCTACGACATCGACTGGGTACCTGGGAAGGGCAAAATAGAGACGGAGTTTTAGGCTGGATTTGAAGAAATATTTTGCTTTATTCAAGAGATTATACGCTAAAAAAAGTAACTGTTAGCGAAAGCTAAAAAAGAAATAGAGATCTATAGTATGATCTCTATGTCCAGCTCTTCCGCTAGCTCTTTGTAGCGGTTGCGTATTGTTACTTCGGTAACGCCCGCGACTTCTGCGACTTCTCGCTGGGTTCTGCGCTCTCCGCAGAGAATAGAGGATATATAGATCGCGGCGGCTGCAACGCCAGTGGGTCCTCTGCCGCTTGTGAGCTCTTTCTCGCTTGCCTGTCTCAGGATCTCAACTGCCTTCGACTGAACTTCGCCCTTGAGATTTAATCCTGAGCAGAATCTGGGTACATAGTCTATGGGCGAGGTCGGCATGAGCTTGAGCCCGAGCTCTCTGGAGATGAATCTATATGTCCTGCCGATTTCCTTTCTGCTTACTCTCGATACCTGCGCGATCTCGTCGAGGGTTCTTGGCACGCTGATCTGCCTGCAGGCTGCGTACAGCGCTGCGGCTGCTACGCCTTCGATGCTTCTGCCGCGTATCAGATTCTTATCCACTGCTTTGCGATACACAACGGCTGCTGTCTCGCGAACGTTCCTCGGCAGCCCGAGTGCAGATGCCATTCTGTCAAGCTCTGAAAGGGCAAATGCGAGGTTGCGCTCGGTTGCGTTGCTCACTCTTATTCTTCGCTGCCACTTCCTCAAGCGGTATAGCTGGGCTCGGTTTTTGG
The DNA here is from genome assembly GCA_964631075.1 of uncultured Methanocellales archaeon. Lineage (GTDB taxonomy): Archaea > Halobacteriota > JAWCLZ01 > JAWCLZ01 > JAWCLZ01 > CAZVYP01. The sequence goes on along the minus strand of CAZVYP010000015.1, from coordinate 8,019 downwards.
AGGAAATCGGCTTGCCATAGGAATCTCTGTTTCTCCAGTCGATCATCGTGGAGAGTCCTTTATCGTGAATGGTATAGGTCATCGGTGCGCCTACTCTTGAGCGCTTCATCCTCTGATCGTGATCAAAGGCACGCCACTCTGGACCCATATCTATGAGGTCCTCATCGATAACCAGACCGCAATCAGCGCAAACGAGTTCAGCTCTCTCGTAATCGTGCTCGAGCTGTCTGCTCCCACATTCGGGGCATTTTGCCTTTACTTCGGCCTCCTCGGTTTTGACTTCTTTTACTTTTTCTGGAACTACTTTTTCTTTAACTTTCACTCTCTCAATTTCTCTTGCCACTATTCCACCTCATTTCTCTCTAACATACACTTTCTCGTTGACCATCGCGCGGAGCTCATTAATTGCCAGCTGCTTATGTGGCTTTATGGATATATAGGGCGAGTTCACCGGACCGAATACGTCGCTTACAACGCCAATCTTCTTGAGTTTTTTGTTCACAACCACAGAATCAAGCCCTGGAAGCGCTTGCCGAGAATCGCCCCTTTCTCTCCTCACAATGATGTCTCCACGCGCAGAAACGTGAAGCACAACACCTAGCTTTTTCAAAGCTCAACCTCTCGAAAACAATATATAGATGAAAGTTCTTATATTTAAAGATTTCGTAAAGGATATATTTGGATTGATAGGAATCATTTACTGCAGCAGGGTAATATAAAAAGCACGCCATCCTGTCTCCTTTCATCAAATAGATGGATATAAAATTAAAAATTTTAGATATTTTTCTTAATAAATACCAAAATTTATTAAAAATTTGGTAAAAATATGCAAAACAATGGTGTATGCGGGGGAAATTTAACTCATAGTGCAGTTTTATATCCACGGCTGATAATATCGGGTTTAAGGTAAAATGACCAAAGTTCCGCCGAGCTGGCAGAAGTTCAAAGACTCAAATGAGGCAAATACCGAGTACCACAGGCGGCTGGCGATTACTCTAACCAATCCTATCCGAGTAAAAATACTGGAAATGCTCCTCGAAGGTCCCATGACGTTTGAGGAGATATCTGGCAGGGCTAATCTCTCCAGACAGCAAACCAGGTTTCATCTCGACATTCTCAAGCACGGTTTCTGTGTTCAGGAGCGGGATGGGAAGTTCGTTATAACTTCTGAGGGTACGGTTGTGAAGTATTTTAAGAAGGGTTGATTTTATCTTGAGCCCGAAGCTTTACATATATCACGCGGATCAGTGCGATCCGCAGAAGTGCACCGGTAAGAAGCTGGCTCAGCGAAAATTAGCTGTGCTTTTCACGAATATCAGATCCCTTCCAGCGTATATCATTTTGCTGGATCCATCGGCTGGGAAAGCACTGTCGTCTGTGGATCGAGAGCTAGCCAGCAGGGGAATTGCAGCGCTTGATTGTTCATGGGAAAAAGCAGAGCAGGTTTTTCCGGTTTTAAGGAGAAAAAAGCTCTTTCACAGGGCCCTGCCTTTTTTGCTGGCCGCGAATCCTGTTAACTTCGGAAAGCCATTCAAGCTCAGCACGCTCGAGGCTTTTTCTGCAGCGCTGTATATACTGGGTTATAAAGATCAAGCAGGCAATTTGTTGAAGATTTATACATGGGGAAAAAATTTTATCGAGCTCAATCGAGAGCCGCTCGAAGCATATGCCGGTGCCAGGGATAGTGGCGAGGTTATTAAGCTGCAGAGGGAGTTCATGCAATAGAGATATATTTATATCATGCTGGAACTATCTAAAAAGGCACGACCAAATAGTTAGAGGTAATTTCAATGGCACGTTTTCCAGAAGCTGAGAAGAGATTGCTTAATGTGAAGATCTGCATGAACTGCAATGCTCGAAATCCTGTTCGAGCGGTAAAATGCAGGAAATGCGGTTACAAGGGTTTAAGGTCAAAGTCGAAAGAAGTCAAGACAGCTTAAGTGGGTAGTTTGCTATGAAGTTGGACCCAATTAGAAAGCAGGAAATTGATGAAAGCATGGAGAAGGGATCTGTTTTTACAATCCTGGATGCGGAAGAAGCCATGTATGCTGTGGATAAGGTAGCGAGCCTTATTGGTGAGAAAGATATTTTGAGCAGCTTTTTGCCGAGAATAAGAAAGGATGGGATGAGGGATGCAAAAAGCGAGCTTCTGAAGCTCTTTCGAAGGCAGCTCAGATCTGGAAAGGTATATCCCAGAACTTCGAGGGATAACATTATTGCATTCATTGGCGGGTATATTGTAGCAATGTCAAGGCAATAGCTTATCAGCTATTAAGCCTGAAACATCGACTGCTGCGAATTCATTTGGAATGGTGTTGGTTGAAAACAGCTCTCTGATACCCGCGTAGTACATATTAAGCACTACATCGCCTGTGCTGAGTACTGCGTGGGTGAACGCTGCGTGTATTCTCTTTGCCCCTTGTTTTCTCAGGCTTTTAGCCAGTTTTATAACGGTATTTCCGGTGCTTACGATATCATCGACAATCAAAATATCTCTATTGTTTACATCGAGATCTCTGTGGGTGATCTTTACTTCAGTAGGTGATATTCGCTTTTTCTCCATTACGAAGTACTCAGTATCAAGGGCTTTCGCTGCAGCCCTTGCCCATCTCCTTGCCTCTATATCTGGAGCGATCACCACCGGCTTTTTTAGCTCTGCGGCTTTTGCAAGTGAGGGGAAAGCGGTTGCTTCTTTTAGCTTTACGGATGTGAGCTTTGACATATCTCTCAAAGACAGCCTGTGGGTGTGTATATCTACGCTTATCAGCTCGTCAATGCCGATGCTCTCCAGCAGAGTGAAAAGGGTGTGGATGTTAATCGAGTTGCCTGAGGTTGAGCGGAAATCGCTTCGCGTGTAGCCCAGATATGGCACTGCAGCTATTACATGCTTTGCTCCAAGGTCTTTTAAAAGGTCTATGGTGAGCAGCATTTCCATTAGCATTTCATTTGGCAGTGGTGACATTGTCTGGACGTAGACTACATTTTTATCAATGCTGTCAATCTGTACCTGAAGCTCGCCATCCGGGAATCTTATCAGCTTTGCGACGTCAAAGTCGCAGTTGATTAACCTTGAGATTCTCAGGGCAAGTTTCGGCACGCTGGAGCCTGAGATAACGATTGTATTTCGCATTAATTTCTGTATTGGCTTTCAATACAAATAAATTGTTTCATTTTTTTTTGCCTTCTTCTATTCCGGTTCTCAGCAATCTGGCATCTATCGCTACTGCGCCTTCTCCAGAGAGCTTGGCTATTGCCTCGATTGCTTCCAGCCTTCGCGCGGTCTGGTCTAAATATGAGTAGATATCCCCGGAGTATGCATGCACACCGTACTCTGAAGAAATTTCTCCGGCAATTCCTCTCGGATCAAGTCCCTGTGTTCTGAGCTTGATGAGGTGTGCAGAAAATTTTTTTTCAGGACACAAGCAGTACGGGTGTGCCCGGCACCTGCAGTTAAGGAAATCCTTTGCGAATTTTATAAGTGGTTTTCTTGTGTTTTCATTTAGCTTTGCCATGCTATCTCCCTGGAATAAAACTTCAAGCGAGGCGCTATTGAAGAGCTTTGAACTGAGGTTGAGATTCAGGGTGATGTTTATTCTGTCAATGTCGTTGATGTAAAGCTGGTCAAAAGCTGAAAGCGTGGTTGCTATTTCCGTTGCAGGGAGTCCTTTTTTCAGAATGGCAATTATTTGAAATACCTGCTCGGGTGACAGGAAATTTTCGCAGGCGATTTTTCCGAGTGCTGTTAATTTAACTCCGTCCTTTTCCAGCAAGCCAAATTCGCGGAGTTTTCTCATAGTTATCCTGGAATCGAAATCGCATATCAGCGACTCATTTAGAGAAATCAGCTCTTCCTCGCTGGTGCATAAAGCAGCATTAGCGAGCACTTCTTCCATCTGCTCCTGCTCTTCATAGCTGACATTAATCGCTTCAAATCCTTCGCGGAGCAGACGTAAGGCTATCTCGTCCTCACTTTCCTGAGAGCTGCCTCCATATCGCCTGTCAGGTGTGGCAAGCAGCACAACTTTTCCGAGATCGTGGTAATCCGGCCTTCCAGCTCTTCCAAGCATCTGGTGGAACTCCTGCACTCTGAGCCACTCAATGCCCATGGCGAGGGATTCGAATATCACCTGGGATGCAGGGAAGTCAACTCCGGCAGAGAGGGCTGCTGTTGTTACAACCACTGCTATCTCTCCTCTTGCAAATCGCTCCTCAATGCGCTGCCTCTCATGCAGCGGCAGACCCGCGTGATACGCTGCCGATGGAAGGAAAAGCTGCCCAGCAACAGCGTGGCAGTTTTTCCTGGAGTTGGTGAACACAATGGTTTGCCCCAGATAGCCTTTCGAGGATCGCTTCGAGTACTCTGCTTTTGCAAGGCTATCGATCAGCCTGATTTTTTCATGCTCAAGAGCAAAGATCAGGTGGCGCTCGATCGGTATCGGGCGGTGCTCGTATTCCACAAGTGCAGCGTTGAGATGCTCACCCAGTTTTTTTGCCCCTCCAAGGGTGGCTGAGAGAAATATAAATTGAGCATCTCCCGCAACTCTGCGCAATCTTGCGATCAACCCGTCGAGACGGTGTCCCCTCTCAGGGTCTTCAACCATGTGGACTTCGTCTATCACAACTGTGCCTATTCTATCGAGATCTTTTTTCCTCCCTGCCCTGAGCAGATAATCAAAGCCTTCATAGGTGCCAACGATTATATCGGCATCAAGGCTTGAAGGAATGTCTCTCCACTCAGGGGTTTTAATTCTGCTCACGCCTATTCTGAGTGCGGTTTTAAGGCCAAGGCGGGAATATCTTTTATTGAACTGATCATATTTTTGATTTGCAAGAGCTACAAGGGGCACGAGATAAATCATCTTGCCTTTATTCAGGAAGAGATTATTTATACCGCCAAGCTCGGCGATCAGTGTCTTACCGGTTGCGGTTGCAGATACCACAAGCAGATTTCTATGCTCTAGCAATCCGGCTTTAACAGCAAGGCTCTGAACCGGCAATAGATGCTTTACCTTGATAACTTCCTTCATCGCCTCCGGAATATTTAAATCCACTACGGGCATAGCCAGGGCTTTTGCGGTTGAGGGAATTACATCAAACCTGGTCAGAGCTGGATCCAGCTTCATGGGATAGAGAAGCTGTAAAGTTCTGTCAAGATCTCTGGTTTTCATCAGGATTTCTTCGAGGCGCTTTTCAGCTACGCCTTTGAACCTGCCCTCAAAAGCTGTTTCACGCCTGAGTTCTTTCTTTGCGCAGTATTCGCAGATTTGCTCTCCGCGGTATGATATTAAGCTCTGAGTGAGAGGGGTGGATCTATCTTCAATAAGACAGAATCGGCATACCTTTACTTTTTCTGCCGATAGTTTAAAGGCTGAGAGCATCTCTCTGAACTCGCTGTCATCGCTGCCTGTGCTGGCAATCAATATATTATCCGCTCCACGTAGCAGCTCAACTGCTTCCTGTGGCTGGCGCAGCTGCTCTTCGTGATCCCTCTCGATTCTGTATCTCGCCACTCTCGGTCCTTTCTGGCTGCGCTTCAGTGTAACGAATCCCAGAAAAAGTGTTTTGCCATCTTTTATGATAAGAATTTTTATTGCGGATTTCTGGATGTTTGCAAGCAGAATATACCCCATTAGCGCTGCCTCAGATCGATCAGTTCATATTGAATATTGAAATCCTTCAATTGCTCGAGTAAAGAGGGTATCTCTGAATCTGACACGACGACTGAAGAAGAAAGCCCTTTGAGCGCGGCCTCAACTGCTGCCTCTCCTGCGCCGAAGGTAAAGCCGGGTTTAATTGAGATCTTGCGGAGAGCTGCACATGCCTCTAAACCGATGCAGCCGACCAGCTGCCTTCGCGTTAGCAGTCGCTTCAGCGTTTTTAAATCAGCTTTCTTCGACCCGCCACTCTTAACGTCCGGAATGCGAAGCACTTTTATACTTCCAATCCTCAGTTCGATAAGCCCTTTGAAGTCGCTGATTGCAACATCCTCTCCTTTCCTTGCATCTGACATCGCAAGTGCAGATGCTTCCTGAGCGCTGAAGAACGGCTCTGCGCACAGTATTCCATCTTTCATGGCGAGATTAACTCGCTCTCCGCGTTTTAGGTTCACACCTGCGATGGCTGGCCAGATTGTAGCTTTGCCCAGAATTTCCTCTTCTATGAAGCGGGCGTACTTCCTCAGCTCCTGAGTGCTTCTTCCAATGAAATCGATGCCTTCTTTTGTAACTGAATAGCGCCCTTGCGAAGAAGCAAGCAGCCCTTTGCCAGTCAGCTCCTTAATATATTCTGAGACTGCCTGAGGAGTTATGCCAAGTGCGATTGCAACTTCTCGCTGTCTTACGTTCGGCATTCTTCTGGCAATTTCAACCAGAATTAAAAACTCGGTTGCTGTTTTTTTGCCTCTCAAAATGTTTTTCATGTGCTCAGATCTCTTCTGCAATCTCAAAACGCATCCCTTTAACCACTATGCGCTTGGAGCGCTTAGCAACGCCCTTGACAAAAGCCGGCTCTTTCTCAAGCACGCGGCACAGATTTGCCAGAGAAGCATTCCCCTTGCTGACTTCCTTTTCAAGTCTCTCCACGTACTCCTTGAACTCCTCATCTCCTGAAAGTGCGATTGAAATCAGCGTTGCGAGTTCATCCAGGTCGCACTGGAAGTTCGCCCTTAGTTTTGAAAATGAAGCATGGTGTTCCTTATCAGGCGTTTTTCCAGGCTCCGGCATACGCCACTGGCTCTCGACAAGTCCACCTTTCTTCAGTATCTCCAGGCTTCGCTTCGGATCGATGCCCAGATTCTTTCTCAGCTCCTGCTCCGTCCTCCAGCCCTTTGTCAGCTCGTCGAAAACCTTCTTATGCTTCTTGGAGCCAAAAGTTTGAAGAAGAGGGACCAAGTCAGCAGGATCATTGACAATTCGGATTCTCTTTGGCATTCTGGTCAGATATCCTTTCTCAATACAGGTCAATAAACTTTTTGAAGTTATTTAGAAAAGGGGTTGGAGAATTCAAAAAGACCTCCAACCCGGGGGAGATGGGGGCATAACGTGGGGAGTTTTTTTATTAACAATAGATCTTGGAGGTATGGTTAATATAGCTTATTATCCAAATCTCAATTATAATTATTAGAATTGATAATCAGCGTGGATGTGGAGAGTGCGAGGGTTTTTATCACATTTTCACTGCACGGCCTTTTTTGCAGGATTCGATTGCGGTTAGAGCTACTTTCAAAGCATAGATCCCGTCTTCACCGGAGACCAGCGGTTTCCCATCGTTTTTCACGACATTTAAGAAGTGGTCCAGCTCTCGAACAAGTGGCTCTTCCTTGATGACTTTCGCATCGCGTATCCACTCCTGATCATGTATACTCACAGACTGCTCGATGTAATCGAGATACGCCACACCTCCGAGTCCTATAACATTCAATTTTCTTATTTTATGAGGGGTTAGCCAGTTGGTATCGATAACGCCGGAGCGGTTATCTTTGAAGCGCAGCATTACGCTTGCGTGGTTTTCAAACGCAGTGGAATCATTCACAGATATGGCGTATACCTCAACTACGTGGCTTCCGTAAAGATATGATATTACGTCGATGTCATGCACTCCGAGGTCGATTATTACACCCACGTCTCTGATCCTGGGATTATAGGGTCCAACTCTCCTCGCTGAGATCGAGACTATCTTGCCAAGCATATCCGAGTCTATTATTTCCTTAAGCTTCAAAACCGCAGGATTGAAGCGCTCGATATGCCCAACCAATAACTTTACATCAGCTTTCTCTGCTGCATTGACAATAGCCCCTGCACTTTCAAGGCTTTCCGCAATCGGCTTTTCAACCAGCACGTGTACTCCGCGATCTATAGCGTCGAGGGATATTTCTCTGTGCAGGCTAGTAGGCACCACCACGCTCACAGCATCAAGTTTTTGATTCAATAGCTCGAGGTGATTCTGATAAGCAGCTGTGCCATATTTACTGGCAACTTTGTGTAACCTTTCCTTATCGATATCTGATACTCCTACAAGCTC